>DASXMX010000335.1:0-7695 GCA_036495445.1 Tepidisphaeraceae bacterium | reverse complement strand
GATGTCCTTGAGCGTGTCCTGCAGGCTCGCGTTCCCCTCGGCCTCCTGCTCGGCCATCTGCAGGGCCATGAAGGTGAAGTTGAGCGGGTTGTTCACCTCGTGGAGCAGGCCCGCCGACAGCTTGCCCAGCGCGTTCATCTTTTCGGACTGGACGAGCTGCACTTCCGTTTCCTGCAGCTTTTTCAGGGTAGAGGCGAGTTCCTTGTTGTTGACGTCCAGTTCGTGACGGAGGCGGAAATCCTCGAACCGCCGGAGGAACCGGTAATGGCAGGCGGCGGCGCAGATCATGCCGTTGCCCACGAGGAAGTAGAGGTTCGCCGCCAGGCTTCCGGAGGTGACGGCGCCCGGCTGGTCGACGGCCCCGGGTGGCCGCACCGCGCTGTGCAGCAAGCAGGCCGCCAGGTACGTCACCATCACGAATACGGTGAACAGCGTGCCCTCTTTGAACGTGTACGGCAGGACCAGGCAGGCACCGACCAGGGTGAAGTTCAACCCCGCATAGTAGGGGGACATGGCCCCTTCCGACGTATAGATCATCCAGCAGACGGCAAGCATCGGGATGATCGTGCACCCCTTGTCGGTGATTCGCGCGTGCCGTTGCCCCCACTTGGTGAACAGGACGCCCAGGCAGGGGAGCAGGACCGCGCTGCAGACGAGGCGGACCTCGAGGTGTTTCCAGAGCAGCGATGGATAGACGAAGTAGTCGAGCATCCATCCGCTGGGAATCAGGAATAACCCCAGGACATAGGCCAACGTGGCCTGACGAACGCGGAGGCCGCGGTCGAATTCGTTGAACGCGGTGGCGAGTTCGGGGCTGCAGGTTTTCAGCGATGCTGTGGCCATCGATGCGTTCTCGGCGCGGGGGTCATTCGTCGGTCGCCTACCTCGCAATATCGACACAATTTGCCCCAACTTGCGGGCGGCCGATGAATCGAGACCCATCTTTTTCGGGAAGTGCGGGGCCCATTTTCTCGGACGGACGATCCGTGGACCGTTAAATCCCGCCCGCGCCTAAGGACCGCCCCAATCCCTGACGATGATGCGACTGTCGCAGGCCGCAAACTTTGACAGGCCATCGTCCGCTGCGACCAGGAACTCAGAATCATGCGAATCTCACGTGTGGCGAGCCGTTCAACTGTGTTGGCAGCCGGTGTCGTCCTGTTCGCGTCCGGCCACGCCTTCGGTGGTGCATTCGAAGTGCTGCAGCAAGGCGCCCGGGCAAGCGGACAGGCCGAGGCCTTCGCCGCACAGGCGGATGATCCGTCGGCGATCTGGTACAACCCGGCGGGCCTCACGCAACTGCACGGCACCAACATCCAGGCCGGCGGTTACTTCGTGCTTCCGGATTACCACTTCCACGGGTCGCAGGGTCAGGGCGATGCCTCGATGCACCAGTACTCGTTCCTGCCGCAGTTCTATGCCGAGAGTGACTTCGGACTGGATCGGTTCCGCTTTGGGCTGGGCGTGAACAACGTCTTCGGCTTGCGCGAGGATTGGGGACAGACCGGGCCGCTGGAAACGATCATGACCCGAGGGCACCTGTACACGATCAACATGCAGCCGACCGTTGCATACGAGATCGTCGATGGCCTCTCCGTGGGCGTCGGCCTGAATGTCTACTACGCGACGCTGGACCTGGAACACTCGCAGGTTCTCGGCCCGCCGCCCACGCCGCGCGGGTATACACGTCTGCACGGCGACGACTGGGCGGTTGGCGCATCTCCCGCCGTGATGTGGAAGATCGATGAGCGAAACACACTCGGCGCGTTTTATCACTCCCCGTTTACGCTGAATATCGATGCCCAGGCGAGCATCGAGGCCAAGGGGATTCCGCCGATCGGCCCCAGCCCCGCCACGGCCCCGATCAAGATGCCGCAGATCGCCGGCATCGCCTATGCGGTGCGCCCCTTCCTCCCGTGGAAACTCGAGGCGGACGTGGTCTGGAGTAACTGGAGCACGCTCCAGGAGATCAAGATCCAATCTCCCAATTCCGTGTTCAACGGGAGCACGATTCCGACCAAATATCACGATAGTTGGTCGTTCCGGTTCGGCACGCAATACGACCTGAACAGCCACTGGGCGATCCGCGGCGGATACGCGTACGGGAACAGCGCCGTGCCGGCGTCCACGTTCTCCCCGCTCGTGCCCGACTCGAATTACCACCTGTTCAGCGTGGGCCTGGGGTACTCGGCCGACCGATGGTTCATCGATGCCGCGTACCTGTTCATCTTGCGCGAGACGCGCAACATCAGCGACGGGACCAACGCCCCGTATGTCGATGGGAGCTGGCACACGAACATGATGGGCTTCATGATCACCGCGGGCGTGAAATTCTGAGCCGGCGGCACTCGGCGCATTTCAGGGAACGGGGGGAGCGCCCTTCGCCACCAGCCGGTCCTTGTTAGTCCGCCAGTAATCCGGCAGCCCGTGCCAGGGGACCGATGGCGCGTAATGATGCACGAGGTGCAGGTGCTGATACCCCAGCAGCCACTGCATCACCTTGGGCACGTCTATGTTTCGGGCACTGCCGATCCGGCTGGTGTCCTCGGCAGGGTGATGAGGCCAGGCGGTCAGCGCGAACCCGAGAAACCCGATCGCGATGAAGTCCGGCACGAACCAGCCGGCCACCAGCACGTCCATCCGGCCAATCACGTGAAACACGACCCAGAGCAGGGCGATCAGCGTGGGCGTGAACGCCAGGTGCAGGAACAGCCGCCGGTTCTTGCGGAATCGGCGCAGCGAGTAGCCGTAATAGGAAACGGCGATCAGGAACGACTTGGCCCAACGGACGGCCAGAAACCGGGAGGCGGTGAACCGGTCCGGGTCGGATGCCTCGTTCGTGTGCGCGTGATGCGTGAGGTGCAGGCGGCGGTAGAGGTACGGGTCGAACAGGAAGACCACCCCGCAGGCGAACAGCATCGCCTCGTTCAATCGTCGCTGCTTGCTGGCCGTGCGGTGGGCGGCGTCGTGGATGACGATGTAGAGGACGAAGATCGTGACGCTCTCGCCCGCCGCGAGGGCGGCCAGGACCGGCCAGCCGGGATGCGGCAGGGCCAGCGCGAGGGCGAGCCCGCCGGCGAAGACCGACAGCACCGCCGCACACAGGATGAGGGTGGGATTCGCTTTCATCGCTCGCTCGGATTCTCCGCCCCGTTGTTGCGGACCCCGTTGTGAGGATGCGCCCCGTTTCGGGATCGCACCCGATCGCCCGTCGTCACATTCGCCAAGCCCGGCACCGCGACATTGAGCGGGTCCGCCAAGAACGTGACCGTCGGCTTGATCGTCTGCCGCTTGGTGATCTCCAGGAAGATGATGCTCTCGTGCTCGTCCCAGAAGAGGCGGTGGGACTTCCATTGGCTGGACGGAATCCCGGCGGCCAGCGCGGTCATCTGCTCCGGCTCGCGATAGATGAGCTTCCAACCCATGTACGACTCGATGTACCCCAGGTCTTCGACGCACGGCGCGAAGTTGGCGACCAGCAGACTTCCGCCCGGGGCGAGCATGTCGAACATCAGTTCCGTGAGCCGGGCGGCGACGCGATCGGAGAGATAGTCGTACAGCCCGGCCGCGTAGACCAGGTGCAGGTCGCGGTAGTCGGTCTTGCCGGCGATGATGTTGCGGACGGACTGCTGGACGGGACGCACGCCTTTGGCGCCGTACGCCCGATCGACCTCGGCCAGCGACAGCGGGTCCTGGTCGAGCGCGATGAGTTCGCCGACGCGGCCGTCCATCACCGCCGACGACATCTCCGCCTCGCGCAGATGGCCGCAGGCGATCGACAGGATCCGCGGCGAGTCGAATCGCGCGGCGGCCTCGTCGATTGCCCGCGCGAGAATCTGCGCGCGGGACCGCACGCTGCGCGGGGCCTGCCGGTCGCGGTTGACCTGGAAGATCGCCTCGCCCAACTCGGACGTGCCTTCGGGGATGCCGGTCCGGCCGTAGATGTAGTCGAGCAGCGCGGCGTCGCCCGGGTACCCTCGCGGTTTGCGGAACGAGTGGTCGGTGAACGGGTCCTGCCAGATCAACCGGCTGATCGGATGGCGGATCGCTTCGGCCAGGAAGACGACGTCCCATTGCTCCGACCCGTGCGCCCGCCGCAACCGCGAGAGCCGGTCCATCAGCAGGTCCATCCCCGCACGGACCTGCCCCGAGGTCAACAGCCGATAACATTCGTCCAGCACCGCGATGCAGCCGGCCGAATCCGTTTTGCTTTCGAGAGCTTCTATCGTACGGTGAACGGGCAGAACATCACTGCTTGCGCTCGACGACGAGGACGTCACGACCGCCATACACAACCCTTGCCTTCCCGATGCAGATCCCGGGCGCAATGGGACACAAAACGCGCGGCTGATGTGCGCGGATGGCCTCGGTCACCCAACCAAAGGCCGTCCACCCAAACCGTCATTACGCCCAGGGCCACAACCCACGAGCTTGGTTACCAAAATCCGAGGTGCTCCCACAATACTTTCGTTTGCTGTCAACAGTCCGAAGTGGCTCAGAATCCATTCTAATCCGTAAAATTACGGTACTTACACGACCTATAACGGGCTCGGTATGCTGGGTCAGCAAGAGTGCGATAGGTTCCCCTCCCACTCAGTGTTCCATCTCACACTCAACCCGGAAAAGGAGTCTGTCTCAAGCCACTTTCCCAACTTCTGAGCAACCTGTGTGTCCTTGACGAGATCGGGGCAGGTGATGAGACGAATGGCATTGCTCTCTATTTTTTCGGCTTTGCCATTTCTTTTGATCGCACTGGCAGCCGGAGCATCGACGGCCGGGCCTGATCCGTTTGTGGGCTCGTTCTCGGGCGATCGACTCCGGGTCGAGATCGCGCTCGATCCCCACCCGCAACGCCCCGGGTATATCGGCAACCTCTACTTCGGCGGGCGATACTTTCCCTTCACGGCGACGCGCGGTGCGGATCATCTCCTCGGAAAATTCCAACGCGGTGAAGACGCATTTGATTTCGCCGCGACCCTCGCCGGATCAACGCTGACGTTTGAAACGGGCGGGACGATATACCGCTTGACGCGGCTCCCGCCCACGCGTCCTGCCTATGCCGCCACGTCGGGCATTGGAGAAACGCCGACCTCCCGGCCGACAGCCGCTACAACGGCCCCGGCCACGCGACCGACCACTCGCATGGAACTCAAGCCGGTCGCCGTCAACGACGCGATGATGGATTGTGAAGCCGCGTCGCTGCGCGTCCCGGACGGATGGAAGTGCCGGCTGGATGTCGTCTGGCGGCAGAACCCGTACGACCCGGCGGTGATCGCCGGGTCGGTCTCGGAACCCAACGGGCCGACCCGCCTTTCGATCTTCCCGCGCGAGTCCTTCATCGACGGGGTTTCCGTTCACGACGTGGCCGGCGGCATCTACATGGGGTCCGAAGTTCGTGCGCCCGTCGCCTCGCCGGCCGACTATGTCCGGCGGATCATCCTTCCGCGGTTCCGAACCGACGCCGCGAATCCCCGATTCCTTGCCGAAACCGACCTGCCGGAACTGGCCCGCGACGAGCTTCCCAAGTTCCAGCACGTGCCCGGTGTGCAGGTGAAGGCCTCGCGCGTCCGCGTGGTCTACAGCTTGAACACGAGCCTGGTCGAGGAGGAATTCGTCTGCACGATCGGTACCGTGCCCTTGTCCGGCGGGGTGGTCGCCTGGGGTGCCGAGTGCTCATCCTACCGGGCCGCGAAGGGCGAACTGGACGCCAGATTGCCGAAATTGCGGTCCATCGAATCCTCGCTGCGCCTGAACCTGCCGTGGTACGCCGGCGTGTTGGAAGTGTCCCGGCGGATGCAGCAGGACGTCCCGGCCAGCACGACCGACATCGCCCGGCTGTCGCAATACATCTCTCAACGAAGCAGCGCGATCGGCGACGTTGCCCGCCACAGCTATGAACGCCGCGAGCGCGTCCTCGCCAAATGCAACGGCGACCTCGATGCCGCGATCGGCGGCGCCCGTTAGCGTCATCGCCCGCAGCATTTCTTGTACTTCTTCCCGCTGCCGCAGGGGCACAGGTCGTTGCGGCCGACCGGGCCGCCGGGCGATTGCTGGCGTTCCGCGTCGGCGATCCTCTTCATGATGTCGGCCGCGGGGCGGCCGGATTGGATCAACTGGCCCATGATCCGCATTGCCGGCTGGATGTGGCGGAAGAACTTCTTGTATCCCGCGCAGAGGTAGTTCAGCCCCGGCTCGCCGGTCGGGGTGGCGATAAACCGGTGCTTGGGGCATTCGCCGTTGCAGGCGAACCGCACGTCGCACTCCCGGCAATACTGGGGCAGCGTGTCGCGCTTGTCGGCGCCGAACTTCCGCTGGGCGGGCGAGGCGACCAGGTCGGCCATGGAATCGGCGGCGATGTTGCCGAGCTTGTATTGCGGGTAGACGTAGTGATCGCAGGCGTAGAGGTCGCCGTTGTGCTCCATCGCCAGCGCGTCGCCGCACGTTTCGCCGAAGATGCAGAGCGTGGAGGGGTAACCCATCGTAATGCCGAGCTGCACGTCGAAGATCTGGACGAACACCCGGCCAACGTCCCGCCGCACCCATTCGTCGAAGATCGTGCAGAGGAACTCCCCATACGCCAGCGGCTCGACGCTCCATGGCATGACCGGATGGTTTGCCTCTGTGGACCCGGATGCGTGACGCTCCGGTCGGTCATCCCGCAATTCCCTCCCCCGGTAGTCCGGGGGAGGGTTAGGGAGGGGGTTTGCCGGATCGACTCTCTTCGACGAACCCCCTCCCCAGCCCTCCTCCGGAATACCGGGGGCGGGGGAAGAATGCCCCGCGGATATTACCGGAAGCCGCACACGGCCTGGCTCAACCAGCACCGGCGGTTCCGCCAGCGGCAGGTCGCCGCCGCCGACGCGCTCCACCAGTGGGATGAACTGGATAAACCCCGACCCTTCGGTCTTGAGGAACCGGTAGACCTCCAACGGCGCCACGGAATTCGCCCGGCTCACGACGCAGAGCGTGTTGAATTCCACCCCGTGCCGCTTCATCAATCGCGCGGCGGCAACGACGCGGTCGAACGTCGACTTTCCGCCCTTATCAACGCGATAGACGTCGTGATACTTCCGCGGCCCGTCGATGCTCAGCCCGACGAGGAAGCCGCTCTCCTTGAGGAACGTGCACCACTCGTCGTCCAGCAGCGTGCCGTTGGTCTGCATCGCGTTGGCGATCCGCTTGCCGTTGGCGTACCGCTGCTGCAACTCGACCACGCGGCGGAAGAAGTCCAGCCCCATCAGCGTCGGCTCGCCGCCCTGCCAGGCGAACGTCACCTCCGGCACGTCCTGCGCTTCGATGTACTGGCGGACGTAGGTCTCCAGCACGTCCTCCGGCATCCGCCAGTTGCTCGTGCCGGGGTAGAGCTTTTCCTTTTCGAGGTAAAAGCAGTATTTACAATCAAGATTGCAGATCGGCCCCACGGGCTTGGTCATGATGTGAAATGACCGGGGGCGGACGGGCGTGGGCGAAGTCAGCCTCATCGGGAAAATGCCAGGCAGGTGTAGTGTCGCGGGATCGCGGGCCGGCGTCCAGCGAATCTAGCGGTTCAGGTGCAGCGGGGGTGCGCCACGTCCGACGCGGGCGGTTTTCGGGTAGATTTGGATGAGGGGGAAAAACCACCGGTCAAGGAGGATGCATGGCTGCGCGTACGACACGTCGGGAAGCGCGGGAGCGGATCATCAAGTCGTTCATGGA
>DASXMX010000334.1:0-7265 GCA_036495445.1 Tepidisphaeraceae bacterium | reverse complement strand
CGCGTCGTCTTTCTGCCCCTCTTGGCGTTCTTGGCGTCTTGGCGGCCGCCTTTCGCATTCTCTCCGCGTCCTCGGCGTCTCTGCGGTGAACCCGTATTTGCCTTGCCCGAGTCTCCCAACCCCAAGCTCCGCGAGATGCCGCCGCCCAGCTTGAAGCGGGCGGAGCCGTCTCCGTTTGGGTACGCGGAGCTGGACGTGAAGACGAACTTCTCGTTTCTCCGCGGCGCCTCCCACGCCGACGAATTGGTCTACCGGGCGGCCGAACTGGGGTACAAGGCGATCGCGGTCACAGACTTCAACAGCCTGGCCGGGGCCGTGCGGATGCACGAGGCGGCCAAGGCGGTGGGCGTGAAGCTGATTGTGGGGGCGCGCCTGGCCTTCGTCGACGCGCCCGACCTGCTCGTCTGGGCGCCGGACCGGGCCGCGTACGCGGGGTTGTGCCGGTTGCTGACATTGGGGAAGCGACGCGCGGCGAAGGGGGAATGCGAGTTGCGACTCCAGGATTTTCTGGAGAACAACGCGGGTCTGCTGGCGGCGGTGGTCGCCTATGGGGCGTCGTTCGAGGACCCCGCCAAACGGCAAGCGGCGGAGGACGCCGCGCGGCCTCCCTCCCCGCTTGCCGTTTGGCGGGTCGCCGGAGACGCGCTCGATTCGGTTCTCGGCCCATTACGCGATTCATTGGGCAATCGTCTCTCCCTCTCCGTGAGCTGCGGATACGGATCGGATGATGTCACCGCCCTGCGCGAGGCATACGACCTCTCCCGCGCCTTCGGCATCCCCCTGCTGGCCACCAACGACGTTTACTACCACAAGCCCCCGCGCCGGCGACTTCAAGACGTCCTCACCTGCGTGCGGCACGGGTGTACGATCCAGGAGGCGGGGTTCAAACTCTTTCCCAATGCCGAGCGATACCTCAAGTCGCCGCAGCAGATGCACCGGCTGTTCGCCGATTGTCCGCAGGCGATCCGCCGGGGGTTGGAGGTCGCGGAGCGGTGCCACTTCTCGCTCGATTCGTTGAGATACGAGTACCCCGACGAGCTGGTCCCAGCCGGAAAGAGTTCGATCGAGTTCCTTTCCGATTTGACGTGGGAGGGAGCGAAGCAGCGCTATCCGGCGGGCATCCCCGAGAAGGTCCGCCGGCAGATCGAGCATGAGTTGCGGCTCATCGCGCAGCTCAAGTTCGAGCCGTACTTCCTCACCGTCTATGACCTGGTTCGCTTCGCCCGCTCGCGGGGGATCCTCTGCCAGGGGCGGGGCTCTGCGGCGAATTCGGCCGTCTGCTACTGCATCGGCATCACGTCGGTGGACCCGGCCCGGATCGACGTGCTGTTCGAGCGGTTCATCAGCGCCGCCCGCAACGAGCCGCCGGACATCGACGTCGACTTCGAGCACGAGCGCCGCGAGGAGGTGATCCAGTACGTCTACCAGAAGTACGGCCGCGACCGGGCCGGCATGACCGCCACCGTGATCACCTACCGCGGCCGCAGCGCGATCCGCGACGTCGGCAAGGCGATGGGCCTGAGCCTCGACATGGTCGACTCGATGGCCAGCAAACTCGACTGGTGGGACCGCGGCGTCCTCGACGACGAGCGGGTCCGCCAGTGCGGCCTGGATCCCGCCGATAAAACGCTCCGCCGGGTGCTCGCTCTGGCAAGCGAATTACTCGGGTTTCCACGCCACTTGAGCCAGCACGTGGGTGGGTTGGTCATGACCCGAGGGCCCTTGTCGGAGATGGTGCCCATTGAGAACGCAAGCATGGAGGACCGGACGGTCATCGAATGGGACAAGGACGACATCGATGCACTCGGACTGCTAAAGGTCGATGTGCTCGCCCTCGGCATGCTCACTTGCATCTCCAAAGCCTTCACATTGATCAATGACCCCAAATGGTGGGGCAGACATTCCTGTCTGCCCTACTCTGCCGCAGAGACATTCCTGTCCCTTCCTTCTCCTTCTGTTGATCAGCAAGATCAGGTCTGTTCGGGGGACAAGAATGTCCCGGCAGAAGTTCAGAGCAGACAGGAATGTCTGCCCCACCGTCAACCGCTCGAGCTCCATACGGTTCCCGCCGAAGACCCGGCGGTTTACGACATGATGGGCGACGCGGATACCGTCGGCGTGTTCCAGATCGAAAGCCGTGCGCAGATGGCAATGCTCCACCGCTTGCGCCACCGATGCTTCTATGACCTCGTGATCGAGGTCGCGATCGTCCGGCCCGGGCCGATCCAGGGGAACATGGTGCATCCGTATCTCAAACGTCGCAGCGGCGAGGAGCCGGTCACGTTCCCGAGCAAGGCGCTGGAGCAGGTGCTGCACAAGACGCTGGGCGTGCCGCTGTTCCAGGAGCAGGCGATGAAGATCGCCATGGTGGCGGCGGGGTTCACCGCGGAGGAGGCCGACCGGCTCCGCCGGGCGATGGCGGCGTGGCGCAGGTCGGGCGCGCTGGAGGCGTTTCACAAGAAGATCGTCGACGGGATGGTCGGCAACGGGTACACGCCGCAGTTCGCCGAGCAGTGCTACCTGCAGATCAAGGGGTTCGGCGAGTACGGGTTCCCCGAGAGCCATGCGGCGTCGTTCGCGCTGCTGGTCTACGTCTCCGCCTGGCTCAAGCGGCACCACCCCGCCGCCTTCGCGGCGGCGCTGATCAACAGCCAGCCGATGGGGTTTTACCAACCGGCCCAAATCGTAAGGGATGCCAAGGATCATGGGGTTGAAGTGCGGGCGGCGGACGTCAACGAGAGCGAGTGGGATTGCACGTTGGAGGAGAGGCACGAAGGCACGAAGGCACGGCCTGCGACGAGCTCAGTCGAGTCGAGGCACGAAGGGGCGGGACAAATGGGGCAATGGGGAGTGGATGGACCTGCCCTGCGGCTCGGGTTCCGGCAGATCCGGGGGCTGCGAAAGGCGGACGCGGAGCGGATCGTGGCAACCCGAAACCAATCCGGCCGGTTCACCTCCGTTCCCGAATTCCACCGCCGCACAGGATTGTCCGTCGCGGCGATGAAGGTCCTCGCCGAGGCGGACGCGTTCGCGTCGCTGGGGCTTTCCCGCCGGCAAGCGCTGTGGGAGGTGTTGAGGTTGAAGGATGAGGAGAATCCGTTGTTCGACGTAGGGGCGGACCCCTGTGTCCGCCCTCCTTGTAGGGGCAGACCCCCGTGTCTGCCCTCCCCGTCGTGCGACAGAAGAGGGCAGGGACAGGGCCCTGCCCCTACATTGAAAGAAGAGGGCAGACACGGGGGTCTGCCCCTACATATACATGACCCCGGCGAACCCCCCGTCACCCTCCCCACCATGCCCCTCGGCCAGGAGGTGATGATCGATTACTCCACCACCGGCCTGTCGCTCAAGAAGCACCCGGTCGCGCTGGTGCGGGAGGACCTGGCGAAACGAAAGATCCTCAGCGCGGAACAGCTCAACCAGACGGTCCACGGCCGGTGGGTGAAGGTAGCGGGGCTGGTGCTGATCCGCCAGCGGCCGGGGACGGCGTCGGGGATCGTCTTCGAGACGCTGGAGGACGAGACGGGGATCGTGAACCTGATCATCAAGCCGGAGATTTACGACCGCTATCGCCCCGCCGCCCGGCACGCTCACCTGCTGCAGGCCGACGGGTACGTCCAGCGCAACGGGCAGGTCGTGCACGTGATGGCAAAACGGTTATTCGATTTGAGCGAGTTGCTCGACGGGTATGACCTGCGGTCGAGGGATTTTCACTGAACCCGATGCCGGCGCAGCGCCGATCGGATCTGCCCGATCGGTTCGTCCGGCGCGGGGTCGATCCACTCCCCCACCCAGCCGCGCTTCCGCGCGGTTTCCAAATTCTCCGTGACATCGTCGAAGAACAGGATCGCGCTGCCCCACAGGTTCGTCGCCCGTTCCACGTGCGCGTAGATCGCCTCGTCCGGCTTGCGCGCCCGCACGAGGTGGCTCGCAAACTGATGCTTGAACCGATCCATCGGCAGCCACGCCCGATGCCCCCGATCGAACAGCAACCCCCAGTGGTGCTCGTTGGTATTCGACAGGCAGGCCGTCGCGACGCCGGCATCGCCCAGTTCGGCCAGCAGGTCGGTCGCACCCGGATACGGCCCGAAAATGAACGCGTCCGACATCGCCAGCACCTGTTCGGGCGAGAGCCCCATCAGCGACGCCGCCTCCCGCGTGAAGTCGGCCGCGCGCAGACCGCCCACATCGTATCGGTGGGCGATCTTCGATAGGCGCGACGCGTCCGCCTCGCTCACTTCCCGGTTGAACGATCGTATTCCCGCGCACTCGCACGCCTGCTGCCAATCCCGGCAGATGCGCACCAGCACCCGGCCCAGATCGAACACGACAAGTTGAATGGGCGAAGGCGGCGCGGTCATCACTCCGGCGTCCCCTTGGTCATGTCGTAGACCCAGGCCCGGCTGGCCGGTTCCCAGCTCACCAGCTCTTCGGGCTTGAAGAAGAGGCCCAGTTCGCGCTGCGCGCTTTCGGGCGAATCGGAGCCGTGGATGAGGTTGAACGAGTTGCTGACGCCCAAGTCCCCGCGGATCGTGCCGGGCTCGGCCTTGGACCCAAACGTCGCCCCCATCATCTTGCGTGCGATCGCAATCGCGTCCTTTCCCTCCAGCGCCAGCACCACCACCGGCGAGCTGGTCATGAACTTCACCAAGCCGGGATAAAACGGCTTGCCGCGATGCGGCTCGTAGTGCGTCTCGACGAGCGTCGGCGGCAACTTCATGAACTTCATCGCCACGACCTGCAGCCCCTTCTGCTCGAACCGCGTCAGGATCTGCCCGCACAGCCCCCGCTGGACGGCGTCCGGTTTCAAAATGATGAGCGTGCGTTCCATAGGGGGGAAAGTGTATACGCAATCGCCGCGATCCACCACGCAGGGGCGAACCTTGTGTTCGCCCGATTCGTAAATTCACCCCTACAATGCCGGCGAATACGGGGTTCGCCCCTACGATCCGATTCGCACTATGAACAACCCGACGACGCAACCCGACACGACCGTGAAGCCCCCGCCCGGAACTGCTCGCACCCGCCGGGGATTGGGAGGCGATGCGGGCGGCGGTGGCGAACGGGGCGGACGCGGTCTACTTCGGGCTCAGCAAGTTCAACGCCCGCCATCGGGCGACGAACTTCACGCTGGACGAGCTGCACAAGGTGATGGATTACCTCCACGGCCACAACGTGCGGGGATACGTCACGTTCGACACGCTGGTCTTTTCGGATGAATTGCCCGAGGCCCTTCGGTTCGTGCGGGCGGTGGCCGGGGCGGGCGCGGACGCGGTCATCGTGCAGGATTTGGGGATCGCCCGCCTGATCGGCCGGATGTGCCCGAACCGGCACGTCCACGGCTCAACGCAGATGACGCTCACCGAGCCGCTCGGGATCGAGTTCGTCAAGACGCTGGGCGTGAAGCGGGTGATCCTCGCCCGCGAGCTGTCGCTGGCGGAGATCCGCTGGATCACGGCGCAGACGGACGTGCCGGTCGAGGTCTTCGTCCACGGCGCGCTGTGCGTCGCCTACAGCGGGCAATGCCTCACCAGCGAATCGCTCGGCCAGCGCAGCGCCAACCGTGGCCAATGCGCCCAGGCCTGCCGGCTGCCATATGAACATATGAACTGGTGGTCGATGGTGAAACTCGCGACTTGGGCGACAAGGCCTACCTGCTCAGCCCGCAGGACCTGGCCGCGTACGACTTGGCGGGCGAACTTGCCGACATTGGCGTTTGCAGCTTCAAGATCGAGGGGCGATTGAAGAGCGCCCACTACGTCGCCGCCACGACGCAGACGTACCGGGCCGCGATCGACGCCGCCGCGGAAAAGAAGCGTTTCACCCCGACGCCTCGCCAGACACTACAAGTGGCCCAGATCGTTTCCCGCGGGTTCTCCCACGGGTTTCTCGATGGCGTCGATCACCAGGAACTCGTCCACGCGAGATTCCCCAAGAGCCGGGGCGTGCGCATCGGGACGGTCGCCGGGACCACGAACCAGGGCGTGCTGATCGAACTCGCGCCGCAGCAAACGAGCGCGCTCAAGGGCTTCGTGACGTCCAACGAACTCCGCCGGGGCGACGGCGTCGTGTTCGATGAAGGCCATCCCGAAGGGCCGGAACAAGGCGGCCGTGTCGCAGCGGTCCACTCCTTCGACGCGCAGCGCCACGCAGGTCCCCTCTTCCCCCGGGAGAGGGAGAAAAGACTCGCCTTGATCGAGGTGACCTTCGAACGAGGCTCGGTCGTTCTCAACGCCATCTCAATCGGGGCGACCATTTGGAAAACCGATGACCCCGTCGTCCGGCGTGAACTTGAGGCGAGCTTCAGCCGGGAGCAAGTCGTCCGGCGCGTGCCCATCTGAGCCCACGTGACCGCGCCAATCGGCGGCGCACTTATAATCACAGTGCGAGACGATGCGGGCCGGGAGGGCCGCGTCGCATGGGCCGGGCCGCTGCAAACCGCTCAGAAGCATCCGTTCAGTAAACAACTCTTCCGCGAGCAGTTCGGCCGGCTGGGTGAGCCGCCATTCGAACTGAGGGCAATCCGCGGCCTGGAGCGCCCGTCCCCGGCCATGGTCAGGTAACGCACAACCCCGCGCCGCACTCCGCTCGCTCCACGTGATTAATCGATTCGGAGTGACGGCTGGCACGCTGGTGTAGTCGCGCAAGCAAGCGCCCCAAATGTTCCGCGACGCGCCTGGGGCCGTGCGGTCTCCATCAACAGGAGACGCCCGGCCCTCCGGGCGCGTCGCGGAAGGTATTCGGTCACGCGGAGCGTCACACTTTGATTCGTCGCGGGTACTGTTGATTTGCCTCCCAGTAGGTCTTCTTCAGCCTGATCGCATCATCGTCGGCGGCGGGTTGGACATGGCCTTGTTCGTCGGTGGCGCGGGAGACGAGGGTGTGTTCGCCGGGGGGCGGGTTCGGCCAGTCGTAGGACCAGAAGGTCCAGGCGTGCGGAGCGTGGTCACGCTGGTCGAGCTGGACGGGGAGCCAGCGGCCGTCGTCGATCTTCAGTTCAACTGATTTGATCGGATTCTGGGCCCAGGCGGCACCGGTGATTTGGAGAGAGTTGTCGGGACGGCGAACCACGCGGGCGACGAGGGATTTGACGTTCAGCGGGCCGACGGAGGTTTCCTTCCACTCGATTTGGTTCCCATGTTGTTCGCCGCGGATCGTGACGTAGTCGCGGGCCATGAAGCGGTTCATGAGGCGGCGGTCGCGGAGCTCGATGCGGGTGAGCCACTTGACCCAGGCGATGCCGTACCAGCCGGGGACGATCAGGCGGA
>DASXMX010000333.1:0-2374 GCA_036495445.1 Tepidisphaeraceae bacterium | reverse complement strand
GGGAGGGCGAGGCTCCTGCCGAGCCGAAGCCCGCTCGAAAGACGCGGCTCGGCAGGAGCCTCGCCCTCCCCGAGTGCCGGCGCCGCGCGCCGTCGTTTATGCGTCGAGCTTTTTACGCAACTGCTCCTGCACCATCTTCGGGTTCAGCCCCTTGGCGTTCTTCATCACCATGCCGAACAGCGCATTGAACGCGGCCTGCCGACCCGCCTTGTAATCCTGAAGCGGGCGCGGGTTGGTCGAGAGAACGGAGTCGATCGCCGCGTCGATGGCGGACGTGTCGCTGACCTGCGTCAGGCCCAACTCCGACGCGATTCGATCCGGCTCGGCGTCCGCCCGGGCGAGGCGGTCGAAGATTATGGCGGCGCTGCCGACGGAAACCTGGTTCCCGTCGATCATCTTCGCGACCTGTGCGAAGCGGGTTGGGGAGATCCCGAGTTTCGCCAGCGGGACGGCCTTTTCGTTGGCCAGCCGCCGGCCGTGGGAGAGGATCAGGTTGGAAAGGCGCTTGGGCTCGCCGCCGGCGGCGATCGCCTGCTCGTAGAAGTCGCCCGTCTCCCGGTCGCCCGCCAGGATGCCGGCGTCGGCCGGGGAGAGGCCCAGCGCTTCGACGTAGCGCTTGCGCCGTGCGGCGGGCATCTCGCCGACTTGGCCTTTTAGCTCGTTCAGCCACGCATCGTCCACGTCCACCGGCACGAGGTCGGGGTCGGGGAAGTAGCGATAATCGTGTTCCTGCTCCTTGGGCCGTTGGAAGAACGTCGACTCGGTCGCCTCGTCCCAGCCGTAGGTGGCCTTTTGCCCGAGGGAGCCGGTCGCGAGCCACTCGTTCATCTGCCGCTGGGTTTCGTAGCTCGACGCCCGCTCCAGGACGCTGAAGCTGTTCAGGTTCTTGATCTCGCTGATCGCGGTCTTATGGATGTTTCCATCCTGGTCGGTGATGTGAACGTTGATGTTGGGCTCGAATCGCATGTGGCCCATCTGCATCTGAGCGTGGCTGACGCCGAGGAACTGGACGATCCGCTGCAGTTCTTGGCCGAACGCGGCGACTTCTTCACCGCTCGTCAGGTCCGGTTCCGTCACGATTTCGAGCAGGGGAGTGCCGGCGCGGTTCAGGTCGACGATGCTCCAGTCGATCGCGTATCCACCTGGCGCTTCGTGAAGCAGTTTGCCGGCGTCCTCCTCCAAGTGCGCGCGACGGATGCGGACGGTCTTCGTTGCCCCGTCCTTTGTCGCGAGTTCGAACGCGCCGCTGTGGCAGAGGGGCAGGTCATACTGGCTGATCTGATAATTCTTCGGCAGGTCGGGGTAGAAATAGCTCTTGCGATCCCACTTGGTGTGCCGGGCGATGTCACACCCGAGGGCCAGCCCGACCTTGATCGCGTACTCGACGGCCCGCTTGTTCATGACCGGCAGCACGCCGGGCAGGCCGAGCACCTGCTCGTCGACCAGCGTGTTCGGCGGCGCGCCGAACGCGTTGGCCGCGCCGGTGAACATCTTGCTCTCGGTCGCAAGCTGAACGTGGATCTCCATCCCGATCAGCACCCTGTAGCTCTTGACGATCCGCTGGGACACGAAAATCTCCGGGAAAAACCCGAGGTGGAGTATAGCGCAAAGCAGGTGGGAGGGCGAGGCTCCCGCCGAGCCGAGCAGGGTCTTTCAATTCTCACCCATAGCCGCGGATCAGCGCCAATGCTTCCTCCGGGTGAGCGGCGTGTCGCCGCAGGGCCGCAGCCTTGTTGGTCACGCCCGCTCGATTGAGCAGGTTGAGCGCGGCGTTGCGCAGGCCGGAGAGGAGGTGAGGGCCGGTTCCGGTCCGGCTTCGGCAGGCGTCTTCGCCGAAGCTCATGTCGCGGACGTAGAAGACGCGGTTCTCGATCCCCCAGTGCTGCCGCACGAGCTTGAGCAGCCGGGCGGCGTCGGCCTGCTCGCGGTTGAGCGAGGTGATGCCAAAGACCGTCTCGGTGGTGGTCTTGCCGTGGACCGTCCGCTCCCGCACGAGCTTGAAGCACTGGCTCAGCCCCGGCCAGTCGACGTACCCGTCGCTCAGGCTCGTGGTGCTGGTGAGCGTGCGCGTCTCCGATCGCCCGTGGCCCTTGTTGCTGGCGGCGGCCGTCTGCCGCTCGGCCCGGGCCAGCCGTTGCTCGCGGGGCGAGGCCCCCTCATCGTCGAAGGCGTCGGCGATCGCCGCCAGAAGGTCGGGCTGGTTTTCCTTTACCGGCCACAGCCAATCCCCCTTTTTTTAAGATTTTCCTCGATAAATCCCGCTGGCAGAACATCGCGTCGCCGCTGACCAGCGTCCCCTTGAGCGGGATCAGGTCCAGCAATTCCAAGGCGGCCTTATGCTCGTTGGTCGTGGCATCCACCGGGATTTGGTCCA
>DASXMX010000332.1:0-27476 GCA_036495445.1 Tepidisphaeraceae bacterium | reverse complement strand
GCGTCTCGAACCGGTGCACGGCTCCGACGGGCACCGGCTGCGCTCGGGGTCGGCCTCGTCGCTTCGCGGGGTCCGGGTGTTGGTGGCCGATGACCACGCGGCTTTCCGGGAAAGCCTCCGTGATCATCTGGCCGGTTGGGGGCTGAACGCGGAGGTCGCGGCCGACGGGCGGGAGGCGATCGATCGCATGACGCGCGCCGCGGCAGAGGGCAGGCCGTATCGCGTAGCCGTGCTCGACCTGGTGATGCCGGGCGTGGGCGGCGACGAGGTTGCCCAAGTAGCGCGCAACGACCCTCGGTTGACGCGGACCGCTTTGTTGATGGTGACGTCGATGGACCGCTCGTTTGACGCAGAGTAGCTGCGGCGACTGGGGTTTGCCGCATGTCTGACCAAGCCGGTTCGCGTGCTGTTGAGCGAGGACAACCAGATCAACCAGGAAGTCGCGCGCGAGTTGCTCGCTGACGCCGGATGCGTGGTGGAGGTGGTCTGCAACGGACGCGAAGCCGTTCGAGCCGTGGACGAACACCTGCGAAAGCCCCGGTACGACGTCGTGCTGATGGACTGTCAGATGCCGAAGATGGACGGGTTCGAGGCCACGCGGCGGATCCGGGGGTTGGAACGCGCCGCGGCTCGCCCGGGCGACGAGCCAGCCGCCCGACTGCCGATCATCGCGCTGACGGCCAACGCAGCGGAGGGCGATCGCCAGCGGTGCCTCGCGGCGGGAATGGACGGATACGTGACCAAGCCGGTCGAGCCGGACGTGCTGGTCGAACGCGTTCGCGCAGCGTTGGCGGCGCGTGCGGCCAGCATGCGGGCCGTCCGATCCGAGCCGTCCGCCCCATCCAGCGCCGGTGCGCCCGCCGAGATGCCCGATGAATCCGCAAACGACGCCGTCCAGCCCGCGATTGACGCCCGGTCGCTGCTGCGCCGTTGCGGAGGCAAGCCCCACCTCGTCGAGCGGTTGTTTTGCCGCTCCGCACGTTTCGTGCGGTGTTCGTTGCGGTCGTCCTTGGGACTGTGCTGGTGATTGCCGCGTTCGTGTTGAACGCGCATCGGCCGAGCGGGGAGACGAAGCAACCCAATGCGCAATTCGTGGTGGCGACGGGCAAGTGCGCCGAGTGACACCGGCAGGTGACACCGGCGGTGGTGCATGAGTTCGAGGTCAGCCGCCACGCGGCCAGCGGGAAGGTCAACTGCCTGGACTGTCACGCCCCCAAGCCGGGCCAGCAGCCGCTGGATCACAACGGCTTCGTGATCGCCAAGCACCTGACGGCCCAGAACTGCAAACAGTGTCATCGGACGGAGTACGACCAATTCCTGCGGTGCCGCCACGTGGCCCCGGCGTGGGCGGAGGTGGGCGGACCCAAAGACTTCATCGCGGAGCAGGTCGCCTTCGGCGAGAAACTCCACCCCGGCTGGCTGAATCGGGCGGCCAACCCGCTCGTCGGCATCGAGGGGACCGCGGGGGTCAACAAGGGGTGCTATGAGTGCCACGCCCGCCACGTGGCGTCGGTCGAGCTGGCCCGATTGCCGCAGACCTGTGGCCAGTGCCACATGGGGCCGGACCACTCGCAGATCGAGATCTACGAGGAGTCGAGGCACGGTGTGCTGTTCAACGCGCAGCGGTCGCGGGTGAACCTGGCGGCGGCGCCGGCCACGATCACCACCGCCGACATGCCCGTGCCGACGTGCTCGACGTGCCACATCGGAGGCCTCAACGGGATCGGCGTGACGCAGGACACCACGGAGCGGCTTTCCTACTTCCTGTTCGCCGCCATCTCCGAGCGTCGGCGGAATTACCAGGCGGCGCAGGCCCGGATGCAGCAGGTGTGCCTCAAGTGCCACACGCGGCCGCGCATCGACGCGTTCTACCAGAAGGCCGAGGCGGTCATCGAATCAACCAACCAGCGGGTTCGCGAGTCGCAGCAGCTCATGTAGGAACCGGCCGACGAGAAGCTGATCTCGAACAAGCCGTTTGACACGCGGATCAAGTTCCAGGCGTTTGATCTGTGGCACTACTACGGCCGGACCGCCAAGCACGGCGCGTTCATGGGCGGGGATCCTGAGCCTCGCCGACCACGCGCAGAACGGGTTCTACGCCTGGAGCGAGTGGGTCCCCGTCGTCGCCAGCGCCTTTGCCACGACGTTCCTCGCCGTGCCGCTGCTGATTCGGGTTGGACGCGGCTACCTGCTCGCCTGCGGCCTCGTCATGATGATCCAAGCCGGCGTGGGCCTCGCGGGCTTCACCCTCCACGTCCTGGCCGACTGGCACGGCCCCGCCACCCAAATGCGCGATAACTTCCTCTGCGGCGCCCCGGCCTTCGCGCCGCTGCTGTTCCCCAACATCGCCGTGCTGGCGGGGCTGGGACTCTGGGCCATGGGCAGGTCGTTACCGAATGCCTGAGCGTCCCGGGCCGCGCGAATGCCCGTTGCTGATGGAATCGGCTATTGATACTGTATGCATCTGTTAGAGGCCACTATCGTGTGATCCCGTAGGCCGTTTGCAGCGGGAAGACCTGTGCCTTTCAAACCTGAGATGCGTCCGGGATTTGTTGCCCCGGAGCATGAGTCAAGAAAACCTACACCCGGCCGACCCCGCGTACGCCGCGAGTGACACGGCCAGCTTTCCGATTGCGCTCGGGCCCGAAACTGCTCCGATTGTCGTTTTCCTGGCCTCTGGGAGGCCTCCATGCAACGTCGGAACGCTCCTCGTTCCCTGTCGCCCCGAAATGCCTGGCGTGCGGCGGATGATGGCTCGGCGATCGAATTGCTTGAGCGGCGCGTGCTGCTCTCGGTCGACGTCGCGATCAACGCCGCCCAGCAGTTCCAGCAGATCCAAGGGTTCGGCACGTCGCTGGCGGACGCCTGGTCCCTGTACGAGTCGCCCGCCTACCAGAAGATGTACTACCAGGACCTGGGCAGCTCGATGCTGCGCGTCAACCTGCGGCTCGACGCACTGGAGGGGCCGGGCCAGCAGATCTCGTCCGCGGTGACGCTCGGGCCGGATTTGCAGGCCGACATCGACCTGTTCAATTGGCAGCAGCCGGACGTGCAGGCGGACGGGCAACTTGCGGCGGCGGGCAAGACGTACGGTCTCGATTCGAACCAGGCCTTCGCCGTCGTCATGACGCCGCCCCATTGGATGAAAGGCCCCGAGGTCAACTGGTACGACGGGACGCCGGACGGCACGTTGCCGACCGTCACCTACTACGGTAACGACACCGCTGGCGGCAGCATCATCGACACGCCCGAAAACCTGCAACAGTTCGGCCTCTATCTGGCAGCGTACCTCAAGGGATTCCAGGAGAACTTCGGCGTCACGTTCTCGGCCATCAGCCTCCAGAACGAGCTCGTCGCCAGCGAGCCGTACGACAGCTGCGTCTACTCGCCCCAGCTCTACGTTGACACGCTCAAGGCGGTGCACCAGGTGTTCGTCCAGTACGGGATCACGACGAAGATCATCGGCCCGGACGACGTGGGCGTGGGCTTCACCGACGACCCGTGGATCCTCTGGCGGCAGATGCAGTTCATCAACGCCGTCCGGGCCGACCCGGAGGCAATGGCGGCTCTGTCTGCGTACTCGATCCACGGCGTCGCCGGCGAGCAGGACGGGGTGGTCACCCGCAGCCCGGAGATGTGGGCGCAGTACGTGAACGGCCGCTCGCCGGCCGACTATCCCGATCCCTCCGGGGCATGGTGGACCGGCATCGCCGGCGACGGGAAGCAAGCGTGGGTCACCGAGGGCGCCAGCTTTTATCCCAAACCTGGGACGGCGCGTTCACGATGGCCGAGAACATCCAGGACGCGCTGGTGATCGGCAACGTCAGCACGTGGATGTTCTGGCAGACGTCCGACGGCAACCCCGCCAGCGTGTACACCCTCACCAGCGGCACCGACGAGACCACCCAGAAGTTCGCCGCCGCCCAGCAGTTCTTCCGCTACATTCGCCCCGGCAGCTATCGCGTCGAGGCGACGCCCTCCGACCCGAATGGCGTCTACGTCAGTGCGTTCGTCCAAAATCAGGAGCATACGCTGACGACGGTGCTCATCAACGCCGGCACGACCGACCAGACCGTGAACCTGGCGGTCGGCGGCGTCAACGTCTCCTCGTTCGACGTCGACCGCCGGACCAGCGCCACCGACACGTTCGCCGACGAAGGTGCCGTGCCCGTCGTGAACGGCGTCGCCACGATCACGCTGCCCGCCGGCAGCATCGTGACGCTCCAGGGCGCGACGGCCGTTCGGACCGATGCCGCAACGGAGGGCAACTGGAACGGCGTGTACGGGGCGGACGGGTACGTCCTGTTCGGTGGCTCGTCCAACCTCCCCGCGTATGCGCAGGTCAGCGCGTCGGGCGAACAGGAATGGACATGGGACCCGGCCCCGACCGACCCGCGCGCGCCGCAGGACCCGGCCTCGTCCAGCGGCCGCATCGCGGCCTCCGATTATTCGGGGTCCGGTTTCACGATCGATGTGGACCTGACCGATGGCAACGCCCATCAGGTCGCGCTCTACCTGCTTGACTGGGATCAACGAGATCGAGCCGAGACCGTTCAGGTGACCGATGCGACAACCGGCGCCGTGCTCGACAGCGCGAGCGTTTCGAATTTCGCCAACGGGCAATGGCTGGTGTGGAACCTCTCCGGAAGCGTGCAGATCAGGATCACCAACGCCCCGGGCAGCCTGAACGCCCTCGCCAGCGGGCTGTTCTTCGATCCGGTGGGCGGGCCGCAGGAGGCCGCCGCCTCGTTCGTCTCCGCCGATGGCGCCACCGGCGGGAAGTGGACCGGGGTCTACGGCACGGACGGGTACTCGATCGTCGGCGGCGCCACCCGTCTTCCGGCCTACGCCAGCGTGTCCACGGCCGGTGCGTCGATGTACACTTGGGCCTGGGCCGCCAACTCCAGCGACCCCCGCGTCCCCCAAGCCGCGCCGGGCGCGACGTCCGGCGTCGCGGCGACCGATTACG
Source organism: Tepidisphaeraceae bacterium (assembly GCA_036495445.1). Lineage (GTDB taxonomy): Bacteria > Planctomycetota > Phycisphaerae > Tepidisphaerales > Tepidisphaeraceae > DASXMX01. The sequence continues at coordinate 22,507 of DASXMX010000332.1, read as the reverse complement.
CCGCCAACAGTTTCAGCATCAACCTCAACCTGTTCGACGGAAAACCCCATCAGGTCGCCGCCTATCTGCTCGACTGGGACAATCTCGGACGGGCCGAAACCGTCCAGGTGACCGATTCCGACACCGGTGCGGTGCTCGACACCGAGTCGGCGTCCAACTTCGCCTCGGGCGAATGGCTCGTCTGGAACCTGAGCGGCCGCGTGACGATCACCTTCACGCGGACGGCCGGCCCGAACGCGGTGCTCAGCGCCCTCGCGTTCGACGGCACCGCGGCTCCGACCCCTGCGGCCGCGACCTTCATACAGGCCGACTCGACCACGCAGGGCAAGTGGTCCGGCACCTACGGCGCCGACGGTTATGCGCTCCTGGGCGCCGGCGGCAACCTGCCGTCGTACGTCCGCCTATCGACCGCGGTCGATCAACTCACCTGGACTTGGGCCGACGCGACCAGCGATCCCCGCGCGCTGCAGAACGGCCCGGGCGCGACGACGGGCGTCGCCGCGAGCGACTATGACCCGACCAGCTTCACGCTCGACTTGAACCTGGTCGATGGCCAGTCGCACCGGGTCGCGCTGTACATCGTCGACTATGACTCGCGCAACCGCGCCCAGACCGTCCAGATCACCGACGCCGAAACCGGCGCCGTCCTCGACAGCCAGTCGGTCAGCAATTTCGTGAACGGCCAATACCTCGTCTGGAATCTCACCGGCCGCGTGAAGATCACGATCACGAACGGCCCGGGCAGCGTCAGCGCCGTGGCGAGCGGACTGTTCTTCGGATGAACGAACTGCGGATTGCGGCCGGCTGATTTAACCAGCGTAGCTGGAGGCAAGCGCCCGCTTGGCGCTTTTGTATACTTCTCCTCTTTTTCCTCGTATCCCCGTTCATCTGCCGTTCATGTTCTAGTTGTTAAAAGATTGCCATTCGATTGGCCATCGATCCTGATCTACAGCAATCGTTAACGGGGTGATGGGCTTGGCCGACGGGGTATCCAATGCGGGCGTATCAACTGCACGTCAAGGTGGATGGGGGATGGTCTTGGATCTGCACCATCGACGCGGCGACGCATGCCGAGGCGCTCCACCGGGCGCTCCGCTGCCTGTCGCCGGGCGAGATCGAGCGGCCGATCCGCGTCGAACAGGACACCGAGGGCGTGTACCGCAAGCCGTGCTGCGAGCCCCGGCCCGGATCGTCCGAACCGGGCGCATAAAAAACCGCCGAGGCGGCCATCGGCTCGGCGGTGCCTTCGTGTGTCACAGTGCGTGCCAACACACCCTCTTATTACGAAAATCCCTCCGCTCGCTTGCATGAAATCCGCATTAAAGAGCGGGTCCACGTGGCGATGGCATTCCGGCCCACATCTTGAGCAAGTGATTACCCACTGATACTTTGCCGCGCCACCGGAGAATCCCTTGATGAGCATGCGCTGCCTTGCATCTCTATTGGTCGTGAGCCTCGTCGCCGCTGCCGGTCCTGCCGCCACGGCGGCCGTCCGATTGGCGTCGCCGTTTGGCAGTCACATGGTGTTGCAGCGTGACAAGCCGCTGTGCGTGTGGGGGACGGCGGATGCAGACGCGGAGGTGACCGTCACGTTGGGCGATTGCCACGCCAGCACCAAGGCGGATAGGACGGGCCGCTGGTCGGCCACGCTTGAGCCCCTGCCGGCGGGCGGGCCGCTGGTGTTAACGGCGGCGGCCAACGGGGCCACGGCCGCGTTGGATGACGTGCTGATCGGCGACGTATTCCTTTGCTCGGGACAGTCGAACATGCAGTACGGGTTGGGGGAGGCGGCCGACTTCGCCGCCGTCGTCGCGACGTCGCTGCCCAGGCTCCGGCTCGGCAAGGTGGGCCTTGCTGCGGCGGCCGAGCCCCGGGACCGTTGCGATGTGCATTGGCAGGCCGCGTCGCCCGCGGCGGCGAAGGACTTTTCGGCGGTCGCCTACCTCATGGCTTATGAGCTGTACCGGCAGGACCCCAAGCTGGCTGAGGTTCCAATCGGCATGTTCGAGGATTGCGTGGGCGGGACGGTCATTGAATCGTGGTTGCCCAAGCCGGCGCTGGCCCGGTTCGATGCGAAGACGCTGGCGTTGAGCATGTTCGGCATCGGTCCGTCGGCGCTGTACAACGGCATGATCGCGCCGCTGGGACGGCTGCCGCTGGCCGGCGTCGTCTGGTACCAGGGCGAGGGCAACGCCGGCCAGCCGGCACGCTATGCCCAATACCTCCCGCGGCTGATTAGCTCCTGGCGCGAGCAACTGGCCCAGCCCGAGCTGCCGTTCCTGATCGTCCAACTCCCCGACTTTGCCCCCGACTGGGGCGGCGTTTATTGGCAGTGGATCCGCGAGAGCCAGGCCAAGGCTGCCACTGCCACGCCGCACGCCGGGTACGTGGTCACGATCAACTCGAATGACGGCTGGAACCTGCACCCCCAGGGCAAGCACGAGATCGGCCGCCGGCTGGCGATGCTGGCGCGCGAGGTCGTCTACCGCGAGCCCGTGCCCGGGCGCAGCCCCGCGTTCAAATCGGTCGCGGTCGACGGGCACAGCGTCCGCGTCACGTTCGATACCGACAGCAGCACGCTGACCAGCGGCACCGGCCCGGTCGACGGCTTCACCCTCGCCGGTGACGACGGCGTCTACCACGCCGCCGGGGCCGTCATCGACGGGCCGGACACAGTGATCCTCAACTCGGATGGCGTTCCGCAACCGAAGACGGTGCGTTACGCCTGGGCCGGCGTGCCCCGGTCCACCCTGTGCAGCGTCGCGGGCCTGCCCGTCGCCCCGTTCCGCACGGATGATCAGCCGGTCGCCAAAGGGCATGGCCAGATCCAGCAGTCGCCCGCCGGTTACGTCTTCAAGAGCCCGCGCTACCAATTGACAATTGACGGGAACGGCCGCGCCACGAGCCTGGTCGTCGGCTACAAGCAACTGCTCAGCAACGCCGACGCCCCCTGGGGCGGCACCGGATTGGCCGGCAAGGGCGGCACGCGCTATTTGGATGCGATCGACCCGGACGGCGCCGACTCCCTCCACTGCCGAGGCGGCGACCTGTCGGCCGACCTTCGGTTCGACGACAACGCCATCCATTGGTCCATCACCAATCACGGCGGCAAGGATTCTGTTCGGTTCACCGTCGCCCTCTCGCCCCAGGTGGAGATCACCAACGGCGACAGCCCCGGGACGACCGTCGTTCGTCGCAAGGACGCTGCCGTCACCTTCACCCACATCGACCGGGTCACCACGTTCGACGATCCCGCCGCCGACGTCGGCGGAAAGGTCCTGGAGGTCACCATCCCCGCCGGCCAAACGCGGACGATCGAGATCGATGTTGGCCGGTGAGATGGGTTTGTCGGTGAGTGGGAGATGCCTTATATCTTCCCATCCTGATTCCTGACATCAATTGCGATGCGGATTCGATGCACTCCGGTAAGGAGGGGCTGAGATGAAACTGGTGGAGTGGGACGGACGGCACCGCGAGATCCGCAGTCGGTTTGAAGCGATCGGATCGGCGCATCGGGCCGAGATCGTTGCGGCCCGGCGGTTGCGAAGGCTGCCGACGGACGCTTGGCGCGCGCTCGCGTCGGCGGGGCTGTTCGGGTTGACGACGCGCGGCGAAGTCGGCCCGCGGGCCGGGCTGTCAGAGCTTGGGGCGGCGGTCGAGGGGCTGGTGTGCGGGGCGGCGGACGCCGGGCTCGCGATTGCCGTGATCAGCCAGGCGGCGCTGAGCATCCCGATTGTCGATGAATTCTGCGCCGCGGGCCGACGCGATTCGATCCTCGCCGAGTTGACGCGCGGGGCCCTCGCGGCGTTTGCCATCACCGAGCCGCATGGCGGCTCAAACGCTCGCGACCTGCGGACGTCGCTTACGAGCGACGGCCGCGGTGCATGGCGCCTGAACGGCGAGAAGTGGCACGTCACCAACGCGCCGGATGCCTCCGTGATCGTCACGTTCGCCCGCACCGTGCCGGACGGGGATTACACCGCGGTGTGCGTCGATGGCCAAGCGGGGGGCGTTCACATCGGCCCAGTGATCGAGACGGCGGGGGTTCCGAATGCTCCCGCAGCAGCGATCACGTTCCGTGAGGTGCGCATCGGGCCGGAGCAGATCCTGGGCGCGCCGGGCGAGGCCCCAACGATTCTGAAGGCGGCATTCCTCCGCGAGCGGCTACTGTCACCCTTCCCGGTGCTGGGATTTGCGGATCACGCGATCGGCGCCGTGATGGACTTCATCGCCCAGCGCCATTCGGGCGGCCGGCCGCTGGGCGAGTTCCAATACGTGCAGGGGCGACTCACGGACGCCGCTGTTGGTGTCGAGACGCTCCGCGCCACGGCCCACGCCGCGATGGCGCGATACGTGCGTGGCGCGAACGCATCGGCCGAGGCATCGCTGGCCAAGTTGTACGCTGGACGGGTGGCCGTTGCACTGGCGACCGACGCGATCAAAGTCTGCGGCAGCTACGGCCTGCTCGAAGCCACCGGCTTCCCCGCCGCCCTCGCGGACGCCCTTGCCGCCACCATCGCCGGCGGCACGGAGGAGGCGCAGCGCGACGTGGTCTATCGCCGGTTGAAGAGAAAGAAGGGCTCATGGCATCTTCTCTAGCCCCAGGTAGCCCGTGCCACGCGGGCGTATCTTATGGAAACCATGGGGGCTCACGAGGCGTCACCAAGCGGTTCGCGCCGGGTCATGCTCGATGCGTTCGGGCGTGAATGAGACACGACACCGACACCGTTAAGGGATCCATTTAACCCAGTGCTGCAGTTCCGAGGACCGATCGCGGAGGCGCTGCAGGAAATCGCAAATTGGCGTTAATTATTCTTGCTCGCGTCGCGCGCGGGTGCTACGGTCGCATTTTCGGACATTCGTTCGGGATTGCCGGAAGCAATCACAAAACGACGGAGTGCGACAATGAGAATCCTCATGGTGCTGACGTGAGCCAGGCACCGCGAACGGCGATCGTAACGGGCGCGTCGCAGGGGATCGGCGCCGCCATCGTCAACGAGTTCATCCGACGCGGGGCGAACGTGGTGGCCAGTTCGCGCAACGTCTCCCGGTCGACGGGAATCGCCACATCCGACCGCGTTGCCCGGGTGGACGGCAACATTGGGGATCCCGCGACAGCCGCACGCATTGTGAGCACGGCGGTGGCGCGATTCGGATCGGTCGATGCCTTGGTGAACAATGCGGGCATCCTCGTCTCGAAGCCCTTCACCGACTACACGGCCGACGACGTCAGGTCGCTGGTCTCCACCAACGTGGAGGGCTTCATCTACGTGACCCAACTCGCCATCGGGCAGATGCTGAAGCAGAAGACCGGCGGAAGCGTCATCACGATCACTGCGGCGCTGGCCCGCAACCCGATCCGCGGGGTGAGCGCAGCCGTGGCCATGCTTACCAAGGGCGGCCTGGAGACGATCACCCGCCAGTTGGCGATGGAGTACGCCCAGGACGGCATTCGCGTGAACGCCGTGGCCCCCGGCGTCGTTGAAACGCCGCTGCATCGGGACACCCCGCGCGAAGTCATGGAGAGTCGGTCCCCGATGCATCGGGCATCGACGGTCAACGACATCACCGATGCGGTCATGTACCTGACCGAAGCCGCGACGATCACCGGGGACACCCTATACGTGGACGGCGGCGCTCATGTCGGCCGCTGGTAACGGAACAAGGTCGGGGTATGGAAAGGAATCATCAATGAACGCCGTACAAGTCGAACAGAAGACCTATGAGATGCCACCGCGGGAGGGGATGAGCATCGCTCATTTTCTCACCGTCGCCGATATCGACCGATCGGCTCACTATTACGAAAAGGTCTTCGGCGCCCGCATTCTGAGCTTAGGCGACGGCAACGCACCCGGGTACGTTCAGATAGCCAATACGTGGCTCATCCTCAACGTCGGAGGAGGGCCCACTCCCGACAAGCCGTCGGTCACGCTCAGCGTCCCCGACCCAAATCACATCAACAGCTTTATGAATATCCGCGTTGCGGACATTCAAGCGTGCTATGAATTGTGGAAAAGCCGGGGGGCCAAGTTCATCACCGAGCCGAAGGACAAGTACGGTGAGACGCGCTGCTACATCCGCGATCCCGATGGTTACATTATCGAGGTGGGACAGAGCAAGCCGGAATTCAAGTATGGTTAACGCCCGGCCCGGATGGATGCGGAGTTAAACGGTGCTCTCGGCCGGGGCGTGATCAGACCTGCACCTTGCCGGGCAGATACTGGGGGTTCCTGGGCTGGCCGTCAATCCAGAAATCCTTCACCTTCCACGCGTCTTCGATGCGAATGAGGGTGATGACGAAGCGCGCGTCGCCGTTGGTGTAATGGGCAATGCCGTTGAGGCGGCATTGGAGCCCGCCCGTTGTGTAACCAAAGTAGACGCCAGCAAAGCTGACGTCCTGCAGGTTTCCGAACGGTCGCAGGTGATCGTCCAACGCCAGCACCTGCGACCGCGTCACCACGCCCGTGCTCGCGTTCAGGATCGCGGTGATATCGTGCCGGCTGAAGTCGGCCAGGTACTGCCGGGCCGTGGCGCGAGCCGGCTCGCTGTTGCTCCATGCCAAGCCCATGAAGGCAAGGCCGATCGACCACGCGAGCACGCTAAGGATTCCCAACGTCAATCCCGCGGCGGCCAAACCCTTCCCGCCGGTGTTGGGCTGCCGGGCGCGGCGCAGGCCGATGATGCCCAGGAGGATCGCCAGCAATCCCGTCACTTCCGGAACGCATCCTAGGATGCCGAAGACCAGGCTGGCCACAGCCGCGCCGTTCCCGCGCGGGCGTGCCTGGGTTTGTTCGCCTCGGTTCGTCGGAATGGGTGGGAACTGCGGGCTCGGTGAGTCAGTCAACACGTCCTCCGTTCAATGCTCAGCAATTCTACCGGAAAGAGCCGTTCGTCCCAGTCCGGACCGCCCCAGCGGCACTTCGTTTGCTCAGCCGTCGCCTGAACATGCGGCCAGACGTTCTCGGCCGCAATGAAAGGGAACTCTCGCGGACAAACACGGGACGTGAGCCATGCGCGGCAACATAGTCACGGCGGCGACGGTCTTTGGGATCTTTGTGCTGGTCTCGAGCCTCGTGCTGGTCTTTGGGATCCGGCACGTCGCGTACAAGACGGCCGCTCAGATCGATGCGGCGGTGAACGTTCACGCCCAGGCGGTCGAGCGGGCTGGGCAGAACGCGGGCGCGCCGATCCGCGATTCGCTCGAAACGCTTTCCGCCACGTTTGACCGTCACGCGCACGCGGTCGAGCATGCCGGTGACCAGATCGCGCATCCCGCGATCCCCAAGGATTACGTGATTCAGTTAAGGGGGCCAGTGGCCATCCAGCAGCCCATGGTAATCCGGGGGCCGACGCAGGATGGATCGCTGCCGGTGAACGCGGTCGTAGGGAAGTGAGCGGGTAAGATCCCGCGACGGGCTTGCCCGCGACCGCCTCCGCGGCCCTCCGGGCGCGCCGCAGTACGCGGAGTGGCGGGATGCGGGCATCCCCGCGCTGTTCCGATCACATCGATTCCCCTCCAGTTGACCTCGTTTTTCCGCGGACGGATAATGGGGCCTCCCGCGGCACGGGCGCCGCGGGTGCGGGCGGCCGCGCCGGGCGGGCCGCGTCGACCGACTCGCGTCGACCGACTTCCGTTCCATTCAAGCATCCGAGATTCGCCGCGATCCCGGCGGCGCGGCGCGTGGGAAGGATTGATCCGATGAAACTCCACCTCGTTCCCCTGGTCCTCGTCGTGGCCCTGGCGTCGGTCGCCATGGCGGAGGAGAAGGTCACGCTCAGCGACGTTCACAACTGCTGCAAGAGCTGCACGAAGGGCATCCAGAAGGCCGTCGGTACGGTGCCTGGCGTGAAGGCGGACGTCGAGAAGAGCACCGTCGTCCTGACCGGCGGCAGCGACGCCGACCTGCAGAAGGCGGTCGACGCGATCACCGCCGCCGGCTACACCGGCGCCAGCGACAAGGCCGACGTGAAGGTCAAGACTGCGTCCGCCGCGGACGAGCAGGTCAAGTCGCTGACCGTCTCCGGCGTCCACCTCTGCTGCGGCAAGTGCGTGAAGGCCGTCGAGAGCGCCGTGAAGGCGGTCCCGGGCGTCAAGTCCGACACCGCAACCAAGGGCGCCAAGAGCTTCGAGGTCACGGGCGACTTCAATGCCAAGGTCCTGATGGACGCCCTTGCGAAGGCGGGATTCACGGGGACCGCGACGACGAACTAGGTCATCGGGCTCGACCCAGCAACGTCAACGTAGACGAAAACGCCCACCGTTCAGCGGTGGGCTTTTCTTTGGTCGCCGATGGGCCTATTGAGGCGGCATCACCGGGAAGCCCTGGGGCTGCGCGGCGCCAGCGAGGTAGCGCGACTGGCCGAACCCGAGGATCGGGTAGAAGACGACGCCCAGCAGGACCAGCCCGGCGATGAAGCCGCCGTCCTTGCCGAATGCCTTGCCGACGGCCAGACCCATCAGGATCCACCCGATGAGGACGAAGATCCCGCCGACGATCGGCACGAACGCGCCCACCATCAACAGCGCCAGTAGGGGGTTTTTGCCGGACATCTTGAACAGCAGGGCGAAGTTGTAGAATGGGACGAACGACGCCCAGGCCGGCTGGCCGCCCTTCTCCAGCACCTTGTAAAACATCAGCCCGCCCAGCAGCGACATCACGATCAGCCAGATCGCAATTCCCATCAGAAGGGCCGCCAGAAACCCCACCGTACCGGCGGCGGATGAAGTCGACGACGATTGCGCCAGCAACAGGGAAAAACCCGCATGAGACATAGCCCACCGTCCTTTCACAACGATGTAAGGAGTGATAATCGATCCTAAACCACCCCTCCGCAATCGCAAGCAAAATATTGGAATCTGGAATTTTGAACAGCCTGACGCACGTTTTGCAGTCGGGTACATTTCCGCGGGCCGTGAGACTTCCGCGGCGCGCATGGATGGCCGTGCGTGCACGGACGTGCAAGCGGGGGACATGCGCCTGAGCCGAGCGTTGTTGTTGAGGTACCCCGCGTGAGTGAATCGCCCGAACGCCTGCCGCTCGCCCCGGTCGCAGAGTCGATGATGGGCCTCGCGATGCGTCCCGCAATTCGGATCACGCTGCTCGCGCTGACGCTCGCCTTCCTTGCCTACGCCTCCGTCCGCGTCGTCCATCACCAGCGGCCGCACCCCTCCCCGTTCCACGACCTGAACCAGTACGGCGACGGCGACTGGGGCGTCTACTATCGCGCGGGCCTCGCGATGCGGCTCCGCCGCCCGCTCTATACGCTGGAACACGGCCCGCTGCTCACATTCAAGAACCCGCCGGCCGTCGCGCTGCTCATCGCGCCGCTGTCCGTGCTGCCCGTCGGACTGGCCCGATGGATCTGGTTCGTCGGCGATCTGCTCCTCTTAGCGCTCCTCTACCGCCTCGCGGCCCGCGTGGTCTTCAATCGCGACGACCCGCCGGCCCTGCGCGCCGTCTTGATAGCGGGGGCCGTCTTCCTGTCGCTGCATTACATCACCGACGAGCTGTTCGCCGGGACGACGTCGCTGCTGTACCTGCTGTTGACGGTCGGGTCGTTCGTCTGGGCGAACGAGGACAAGCCGCTCCGCGCGGGCGCCGCGCTCGCCCTGGCGGTCTGCCTGAAAGTCGTCCCGCTGGCGTTCCTCCCCTGGCTCGCCCTCAGCCGCCGGCCCGGGCGGAGCTTGGCGAGCTTCGCGGTCACCCTCGCGATCCTGTCGCTGCTGCCCGCCCTCTGGGTCGGCCCGTCGCGCAACTTTGAGCTGCTGCGGCAATGGCCCCGGCACCTGGCGAACACCGAGGTCCACGTCCAGGAGCTTCGCCCGACCAACCAGTCGCTCAACGCGATGCTCACCCGCCTGCTGACGCCGGGCGTCCCCGGCTTGCACCGTGCCAACATCGCCTCGATCTCCCCCCGCGCCGCCCACGCGCTCTGGCTGGCCGCGACGTGCGCCCTGGGCGCCGCCCTCTACGGATGGATCCTCCTCCAACGCCGCAAGCATCGCCTCGACGCGGCGGCCGTGCTCTCGCTGCTGCTGCTCTACATGACCCTCTGCAACCCGCTCGCCTGGCGCTACACCTACGTCGCGACCGGGATCCCGATCCTCTACTGCCTCCACACCCTCGCCCGCCGGCCCAAGGCAACGCGACTCATCCTCGCGCTCCTCGCTGCGTCGTATCTCCTGCACTTCGCCCCGGAATTGCTGCAAGCGTTCAGTGCGAGGTTCTGGGGAGCCGTGGCGCTGGCGGGGGCGGTGATGCTCTCACGGCGGGTGAAAGGCTCGCTCACCTGCGACCCATCGCAATCCACGGAGGCGGCTGCAAACGGGAAGATCTCTCCGGCCGTTCTTACCCCATCCGAGCTGGATCGCCCGACGTAGTGGGTTCCTAGGCAAGGCGCCCCCGCCTGCCGCGCCTCAGGAACCCCTTGTTTTGTGGCGCAGTGTGGCGCGATTTTGATCTATCGAAATAATATAATTCGCTTCAAATAAATGACTTATGTAAGTATTACCCATTTTAATGATGCGCGGCGCGCACTTTTGACGCGGTCGCCCGGGCCAAGCCGCTCACCGAGCCGGGCCGAGCGGTCCTACCCCCGGTTGTGGGTTCGCGTTACCGTATTCCTCATGGCGCGACGCACGAGCGAGCGCGTTCGTTACGGGCAGCGCGTCGGGGAAAACCAGAGGACCGGTCAATGGGCGAGCGAGAGCTTCGGGCAAAGTATGGCGGCAAACTGGACAAGGCGATCAACCGCGCCATCCGGGCCGAAGTGCCCGGCGGGAACGAGGCCCTGGACAAGCTCACCCATTTGGCCGGCGCCGCCCGCCACAGCCACTGGCACGACCACGCCGGCCGCCCCACCCCCGAGGCCGCGGCCTACTTCCGCCACCAACGCGAGGTCCTCCAACCGATGGAAGCCCAGGTCCGCCGCAAGTGGGGGATTCCGCCGGGGGGGAAGTAGGCCAGCCGCCCGAAAGGCCGCGGCCGGACGCCGAACCCCGACCTGATCGCCCAAACCGAAGCCGCCGCCGGGCGGGTGCGGGCCATCCCGGTTGCCAAGAGGGGCCGGGCCCCGTGCGTGCCGGTGGTGCTTTTCCCCGGATGGCATGTCGACAAGCGGGACCCCGCCGGCATCCGCGCTCGCGATGCACGAGAAGTACTTCGCCCAATCGATCCCCGGCCGCGCCAAGCGACTCCCGCCGAACGAGGTGGTGCTTCTCGCTGCCGGAATGGAGCGGCATCTGAAGGAGCAGCGGGAACAAAAATGCCGCGACAATGCTTGAATTGGCTTTTGGCCGTCTTTCTGGGTCCGCTCTTGGGCCTTGATCGTATCGTCCAAGATGTCGTACCGGAAGGCAGCCTGATAAAACGACTTCAAACGGCCGCGCCTGTCCTCAGATTCTCCTTTATTTCAATTGCGCTCGACTTGGGGCATTTGATTTCAGCGGCCAAGGACTCGACCGCGGCCATCAGTATTTCTTCGCCCACCGCGTTCATAAGCGCAAGACCTAACAGGCGAGCCTTTGCGGAATCCGTCGAGTTCATGCGTACGATCCCCTCTATCTGCGATCCAAGCGCAGCTTGATCCTCCGTTGCCAGATTCTGCATCAAGGCGAGACAATAAGAGGGAAGGAGTTGATAGGCCTTCTCGAAGGAAACTTCCGACATAACGCGTCGAATCGCGATGTCGCGCGCAACGCCGCGACGACGATCGACTGCAGCATCGGTTGCCTTGAGCAGCGATTGGACGAGTACGCTTGGCCCGATCCCGACATCTTGGTTGCCGATGCGGGCGGTAAAAAGCGACGTCCGCAAGAACGCCATTGCCCCCAAACCGGCGAGCAATACCTCAGCGAGCCGAGATGCCTCTGAACTTTCGTTCGCTCCTACTGAGACCTTCCACCCAAAGGCACGCATCAGCGCAAGCGAGCCGACAGCGACCGCTGCGTTGATCGAGATGTACACATAGCTCGGAAGAACCGTTGCGGCTCGACCCGGCTCATCTCGATATCGTGACACGAGTTCCCCAAGGCCAAACAGCCCCCCAAGAACAGCGGCACCGAAATAGTCGAAAGGGTGATCGAACATTAGCGGATTGCGCCGGCGGTGCGCTCCCCGCTAGGAGTGGCTTCGATCGTCTCATCGCCCGCCTGTCCAACGAGCCGGATCAGACCGAAATCTTTGAGGACCACCAGACTGTCGAGTACGTCAGATAGCTTAACGCCTGTTGCTGCAACCAAATCGGCCATGGTCATTGGCCCACGACTGGCCAAGCTCCGCAAGATTCGCGTCGGGAGGTCTTCCCTGTCTTTGCGGGACTCCGAAGATGCACCTCGCTGAACGGTCTCGAGGAACGTACCGAAGCTGTTCACCGCGGTCGATGCACTGCCGGTCACCTGAATCGTCCCGCTCGTGCTCCCGCTAGCAGGACCAGATATTGAACCAGGTTTGATTGGCATAGCGTTATTATACCCATATCCGAGAAGAAAACGCACAGGTTCCACCTTGAACGGCACAAAACCTGCCGGATAAATGCGGCCTGCGCGCGAGAGCGGTGCCGCCGCTAGGGGTTTGTCGGAAGCCTCGCTGCCCTCACGCGTCTCCTTTGCTGACGGCCGCTCGCCGAGCCTCTGGAGGCAACCGGCGGCGCAATGACTTTCTCGAACTCCGCGATAGTTTCCAGAATCGTTGTTGACCGGAAGACGACCCCAAGGTCCAACATGTGTCGAACGCGAACCTGCGACGTTGCCGAACTCGGAATCGGAGCGACTTGCAACTCACCGACATCAGGCTGGCAGTAAACGCCAGCCAATACCCCGAGCAACTTGAAGTCAACCGCCTTGACGCCTTGCCGCGTATATCGCTCCCGGAACAGAAACACTGGGCTGCCGCTTGAGCCGGGGAACACGGAGGCATCGATCAAAAACCCGGGAGCTCCGCTGTAGTCGAGTTGAAACGGCGTCGCAAGGGTTCCTCGCCTAAATATCGGCGCGTAGTGCTTTTTGTCCCACATCGCGTTTGGGTAGCCGACAAACGCGATCGGTTCCATGACGTCGAAGTCTGCTATCTCGTCTGTGCTCGGAATCATTGTGGTCGTTAGCTTCATGTAGAACGCCTTCGAGCCGCCACGGCCGATAAGCTCCAATGCCCAAGAAAGAGGAGCGACGGCAACATCGACCGTTGGGGCCGGATGTCCGATCCACGCTGCCGCAAATCCATCGGACCAATTCACAAAAAACGGATTTCCGATGTCAGGTTTGCCCCGCTTGATCGTGGTGAACCAACAGACTGCTCGCCAAGCCTGGCTCACGACATGCTTATTCGATACGAGGAATAGCTCGTCTTTACCGCTCTTTAGCCGATGTGAAAGCACAAAACTGGTAGCGGTCCCCAGATGCCGATCGTTGGCGTCATAGGTTTCAAGTGGGACGGTGTTAAAGAGTAGTTGATGTCCGATTGTCTTAATACGCATGTGTTTAAAGCAGAGCGATCCTGCTTGCCTCGTTGGATCAGTCGGTGCAATCCTTTCAGCCGGGAATCGCGGCAGAATTCCCCCTCTGCTTTGACTGAATAGTGGTGTCGTACATCATACGTATCATTGCAGGCGGTTTCTTGTAGTCGCCTTCAATGTGTTCGCGATGGTGGCGGGTGCGGAAGCCCTTGGGGTCGCCGGGGAGCCAGGTTCCGTAGGTGTGGCCCATGCAGTGGTACCAGTCGTTCCAAGGACCGCGATATCGCGAGCGCGAGGGGGATGTGACGCTCATGGTTGTTAGGGTGATGTATGCATTGAGATCTGTCAAGAACGAAACGCGTGAACGACAATCGCATGAAAGCCCGTGCAAGCCCACGGAACTTGTTCCGTGGGTCGTCTTCTCTTCTTCAGATGCGCGCGCAAAAAGAAACCCAGGGAGCAAGCTCCCTGGGCTTTTGCGGGCTCTTCGACGTTTGAAGCGCTGTCGGGTCGACGAGCGTGTGCGCGAGGGAGATCAGTACATCCCACCACCTGCGCCCGCACCCGCGCCAGCGGGTTCTTTGTCTTCCTTGATCTCGCTGACGACCGCATCGGTCGTGAGCAACAGGCTCGCGATCGACGCTGCGTTTTGCAGGGCGGTGCGTTCGACCTTGGTCGGGACGATGACGCCCATCTTGAGCATGTCGCCGTATTCGTGGGTCAGGGCGTTGTAGCCGAAGTTGGTTTCCGGGCTTTCCTTGACCTTCTGGGCGATGACGGCGCCGTCGACGCCGGCGTTGTCGGCGATCTGCTTGATGGGGGCCTCGATGGCCCGGCGGACGATTTCGACGCCGACCTTCTGGTCCTCGTTGGCGGTCTTCTTCAGGACGTTACCGAAGACCTTGGCCGCGGCGCGGATGACCGCGACGCCGCCGCCGGGGAGGATGCCCTCTTCGACTGCGGCGCGGCAGGCGTGCAGGGCGTCCTCGACGCGGGCCTTCTTTTCCTTCATGGCGACTTCGGTCGCGGCGCCGACGTTGATCTGGGCGACGCCGCCGGCCAGCTTGGCGAGGCGCTCCTGGAGCTTCTCGCGGTCGTAGTCGCTGGTGGTGTTCTCGATCTCGTTCTTGAGCTGCTCGATGCGGCCCTTGATGGCCGATTCCTCACCGGCCCCTTCGATGATCGTGGTGTTGTCCTTATCCACTCGGATCTTCTTGGCCCGGCCGAGCTGCGAGAGCTCGAGGTTCTCGAGCTTGATGCCCAGCTCTTCGAAGATCGCGGTGCCGCCGGTGACGATCGCGATGTCCTCGAGCATGGCCTTGCGGCGGTCGCCGAAGCCCGGGGCCTTCACGGCACAGACCCGCAGGATGCCGCGCAGCTTGTTCACGACCAGGGTCGCCAGCGCCTCGCCCTCGATGTCCTCGGCGATGATGAGCAGCGGCTTGCCCTGCTCGGCCACCTTGCTCAGCACCGGGACCATGTCGCGGGCGCTGCTGATCTTCTTCTCGTGGATCAGGATGTAGGCGTCCTCGAGCACCGCCTCCATCGTCGTCGGGTCGGTGACGAAGTGGGGCGAGAGGTAGCCCTTGTCGAACTGCATGCCTTCGAGCAGCTCGACGGTGGTTTCGAGCGACTTGCCTTCCTCGACGGTGATGACGCCGTCCTTGCCGACCTTGTCCATCGCGTCGGCGATGAGCTTGCCGATCTGCTCGTCCTGGTTGGCGCTGGAGGTGCCGACCTGGGCGACTTCCTTGGAGCTGTCGACCTTCTTGGACATCTTTTGCAGCTCGCCGACGATCGCCTCGACGGCCAGGTTGATGCCCTTCTGGATCTGGGTGGGGTTGGCGCCGGAGGCGACGTTGCGCATGCCCTCGGCGAAGATCGCCTCGGCGTAGACGGTGGCGGTGGTGGTGCCGTCGCCGGCGACCGTGCTGGTCTTGCTGGCGACCTCCTTTACCATCTGCGCGCCCATGTTTTCGTAGGCGTCGTCCAGCTCGATTTCCTTGGCGACGGTGACGCCGTCCTTGGTGACGGTGGGTGAGCCGAAGGACTTTTCGAGCACGACGTTGCGGCCCGACGGGCCGAGCGTGACCTTGACGGCCCGCGCCAGCTTCCGCACGCCGCGGAGCAGGCTCTCGCGTGCGGCCTGGTCGAATTCGATTCGCTTTGCTGCCATGGTGGGTATCTCTCCTTGTCTGCTGTTTGGGGATCCGCCGGTATCGTGACGCGTGAAACGTGATAAGTGAAACGTGACGCGAGACCGGTCGCGGCCGCCGTTCGTCACGTTTCACTCTTCACGTTTCACGTGTGTCGCGTGACGCGCGGGGCGATCAATTCATTCGACCACCGCGAGAATATCGTCCTCGCTCATGATCATGAGCTCTTCGCCGTCGAGCTTGATTTCGGTGCCGGCGTAGCTGGCGAAGATGACCTCGTCGCCTTTCTTCACGCTGAACGGGGCGCGCTCGCCGGTCTCCAGCCGCTTGCCGTCGCCCAGGGCGACGATCTTCCCGCGGCGGGGCTTTTCCTTGGCGGTGTCCGGCAGGACGATCCCGCTCTTGGTCTTGCTCTCGGCCTCGACACGCTTGACGAGGATCTTGTCACCGAGGGGGCGAAGTTTGGCCATGTCTGTGTGCTCCTTCTAAAGGGAAAGAAAGTTGATGTTGTTGGTTGATCGTTGTTGGTTGTGGGTTGCCAGTTGCCAGTTGTTAGTTGCCAGTGAATTCGTCTCCGTGTCTTCGGTTCTCCGCGTCTCCGCGTCGCTTTTCCACTCAGCTCATCCCCGGCCACTTGCTTTCGTAGTAGCGCCGCAGCACGCGGGCGAGGGCGTCGAGGAGCAGGTTCGGGTCGACCGGCTTGCTCAGGACGCTGAACACGTGCATCCCCAGCGCCTCGCGCAGCAGGTGGCTGGTCAGGTCGTTGGCCAGCAGGATCGCGGGCGGCGCGGTTTTGTGCAGCTCGCGCATCAGCTTGACCACCTGCAGCCCGCCGAGCTGCGGCATCTGGTGGTCGAGCACCGCCACGTGGATCGGCTGCGACTCGATCACCTGCAGGGCCTCCCGCCCCGAGCGGGCGGAAATCGTCTGCACGCCCTGCGGCTCGAGCAGCCCGCGGACCGTCTGGTGCCAGCGTTCCTGCTCGTCTGCCAGCAGCACGGTGAGCCGCCGATGTTGTTCCGCCGCGGGTGCCATATCCTTGGGTGCTCAATCAATACGAGTAGACTGCCCGCGCGCGAGTCCGCGGGCGTCCGGTGAGCCTATTAACAAGGGCCGTGCCGAGTGGGGCTCTTGAACTTGTTCACCGCTCGTCGCGCAAGTGGATATGGAACAGAGGATTGCGCGTGAGGCACTTCTTCGCAAAACCCGCGCAATCGCACGATATGATGGCGCTCGCTGCCAAAGGCTGCGGAGGCGATCGAACCAGAAAACGGGACAGGCACGTTTTCAGCAATTGTTAGATATACCATCGGCGGATTGGGTAGGCCTGGCGGCGGTCTGGGCAAGCTTGGGCTCGCGGCGCGCCACAATGTGTCACCTTGCGCCACATCGCCGTTTCGACGCACGGCTTGCGGGTGGGGGAGAGGGTGAACTCGATCACATCAACCGTCCAAGGCAGTCGAACCGGAAAAACGGGACGGTCACGATTTTGATGGGCTCGATTGGCCGGCCATGCGCCTTTGTGTATCAATTTGCGCATCCAACCCCTGCCTGAAACGTGCTGCATGCGGGACATTCTCCGCAAGTGATTTGGGCAGCAGGACCTTAAGCAATGTCTCACCGGCGCGAGCCTGGGTGTGACATTCAGACGTAAGATATTGATTTCAAATGAGATAATTGCTTAATATCTCAACCGATACCAAACCGGCCCGCACAGGCCCAAAAATGTGACATTTTGGGACATTTGAGACATTTGGCGGCGGGCCGGGGTCGGGGGTTGGGATGGGATTGCGACGGGGGCTGGACCCGGAAGAAGAAAAAGGGATAAGCGCTATTTCAACACGCATTCTCATCGCGTAACACCTTTCAGTATCCGAAGTTACGTGAGTGTAAACGGTGCTTATCCCCTTTTCTCTTTCCTTTTTCTCTTTCAACTCGGGGCAGAAAATCAGGACGTCTCTGAATTCTCTTGCCGGTACGGCCCGACGGAGTTCACCATCAGCCGCTCGGACGACGGCACGACCTTCGCGCCGGTGACGCTGGACGGCGACGGGATCGACGCCGAAAGAAGAAAAAGGGATAAGCACTATTTCAACACAGACTCAGAAAACGGGACAGGCACGTTTGTAGCAATTTTCTGATATTGCGTCGGCAGGATGGGCAAGCCCGGCGGCGGTTTGGGCAAGATCGCGGCGAGCCACAATGTGTCACATGGCGCCACATCGCGTCCCGGACGGGGACCCGATATCGCTCACGACGCCCGGCGGCGGCACATTTACGGTGACCGACCCGTCGGCCCTGAAGGAGGTCTTCCAGGACTTTTCCTGACTGCGGCAAAGGGGGCATTCCTAATTGTCTTTAATACTGCGGTCGCGTTGGATGATGCTCGCGGAGACAAACGTGGCGTAAAACCGTTCTATTCACTTCGTGAGGAAAGACGTCAGAGCATGAGCGGCGTCTTGATTCCCATCGCCCGGACCACGCACCAGCCGGCCCGGGCCTCGAAGAGGGCGAACGCGCCGCCGAGGAGGCAGGCGGCGGCGATGAGCCATTTCCAGACCTGTCCGTCCGGCCAGGCCCAGAAGGCGGCCAGGAGCAGGCCGAGGAGGATCATGAGGACGCCGTAGATCAAGCGGGCGAGCTTGCCGCGCGCGTCGATGTTGCACGAGAGGGACATGGGGGGATTGTAGGGCGATTCCTGCAGGGGCACACGGCGTGTGCCCGGCGTACGACCGTACGCCCCAACAACCAGAGGGCACACGCCGTGTGCCCCTACAAAGCCGATCCACCGACTGGCGGCGGGCGGACGATGGCAGTAGACTGCTCTCGTTCCGGGACGCATGATGGCGTTCCGTTCACTTAACTTCCGGGCAAGGACGCCATGGAAACAAATGCCCACGGAATCGGGCGGCACGCGGGGCGTGCTCCCTTCCGCTCACTTGTAACGTTGGCCATCCTCTGCCTCTTGCTTGCGCCGGTCGGGTGCTCGCAGCAGTCGGGGCGTTATGCGCCGCCGGCGGGGACGCCGACCATTCGCGTGCTGCTGCTGGAGAATCAGCAGCACGTGGACGTGTCGGCCAGCGCGATGCCGACGGTGCGGGTCGGGCAGGAATCGCAAGGGCACCAGCTCCGATTCCCCGCCGGCACGTCCGTGCCGATCGCGCTCACGCCTGCCGGCTGGCAGATCGGGACGGCCCAACTGGGGGCGGGGGAGATGTACCTCGAACCCTCCGTCGACGGCTCGGTGCGGATCGACCGGCACGCGTATCATGGGCGATATCGATTTCAGCCAGTTGGGTCGGGGAAGTTCAACGTCATCAACGAGGTGGATCTCGAAAGCTACCTCAAGGGCGTTCTGCGTTCGGAGCTGTTCCCCAATTGGCATGACGAGGCGTACAAGGCGCAGGCGATCGTCGCGCGGACGTACGCGCTCTACGAGTCGCGCACCGACGGCGTGGGCCGGGCGTTCGACGTCTATTGCGACCAGCGGAGCCAGGTTTACGGCGGGATCGACGCCGAGACGCCGCGCAGCCGCGAGGCGACCGAGGCGACGGCGGGCATCGTGGTCGCCTACGGCCCGCCGGGCAAGGAGACGATCTTCAAGGCGTACTTCAGCTCCTGCTGCGGCGGGGTGGCCCAATCCGCCGCCGACGCGTTCGGCGACCCAGACCTGCCGCCGCTGATGGATCAGAACCGCGGGCCGGTCTGCACCGAGTCGCCCAAGTTCAACTGGGGCCCGATCGTGATCCCCAAGGCGGAGATCACCCGCCGGTTCCGCGCCTGGGGCGCCTGGCGGAAGCAGCCGCTGAAGGACATCGGGAACGTGACGAACATCGAGGTCCAGTCGATCAGCCGGTTCGGCCGGCCGACGCGGTTCATCGTCACCGACGCCCGCAACTATCGCTACAGCATCCGGGCCGAGGACGTCCGCGAGGCGCTCAACACCGACGCCGGGGCGAACGGCGTGAAGGTCTTCAGCAGCTTCTTCAAGCCCGTCGACCACGGCCCCGACATCCTCTTCACCGAAGGCCACGGCTACGGGCACGGGGTCGGCATGTGCCAGTGGTGCGCCGAACACGAAGCCGGCCAGGGCTGGAACGACGAGGCGATCGTCCTCACCGCCTTCCCGGGCGCGAAGCTCGTCCGGGCGTATTGAACCGCACGCTTCAAAGCATGGGGACGAATTCATGCTTCGGACGATGGTTAAAATGTAACCACAGAGAACACAGAGGACACGGAGAGCACAGAAGGAAAACCAGATAATGGTGCGATCGCTGGGGCAGGTTCCCGCGCGTTCCGCGGCGCGCCCGGAGGGCCGCGAATGAATAGATGCTCACGCTATCCCGTCGGACATATGCATCTTGCCTGGTTCCTTTTCGCTCGCCTCCCGGAGCTCCGGGACATATCATGACGTAGCCGACATCCAGTCGCGCGTTACGAACCGGAGCCCCGATGAAGCGTCTCGCTCTCGGATTGTTCCTTGCCTTTGGCGTTCCGCTCGCCCCCGGGTTGCTTTCTGCTCAAGTGGCGGGTGAAGCGGACGCATCGAGTCCCGCCCCTGCAAACAATTCGCAGGACCTTGACCTTCAACAGATCGACGCCGCGATCGAGGCGGATCGGTCGGGGCTGGCGCAGTCCCGTCAGGACGGAGAGGAGATTCGCGCGGTGATCCGGGACGACGAGGCGCAGTCGGCGGTGATTCGTAAGCGTCTGGCCGGCGGGGAGGCGGACCTGCCGCGGATTCAGGCCGATCTCGCCCGCGCCGGGGCGGCGCTTGACGCCGGGCGGGCGTCGTTCGAGCCGATCCAGGCGCGTTACAACGCGGCCCGGGCGAAACTCGAAGCCGCACGCAATGACGCGCGAACGACATTCGAAGCCGGCCCCGAATTCCGCGCGGCGGCGGACGCCGCGTCGTCCGCGGCCAATGCGCGACAGACGGCCGAGGATCGGGCCGGACAGCGGCTGCTGCAGACCGACGCCGCCCGGCGCAAGCAGGCGGAGATCGACAAGTGGACGGCGCGGGTTGCCTTCTTCGACCAGGCCGGTCCCGCCTTCGAGCGAGACCGGCTGGCCGCAGCGTCGCGAGTACAGGACGCACGGTGGGAACTGAGCGAACTCAAGACGCGGTATCTTGACACCGATTCCGACGTCCACGCCGCGCGAGATCGTGCATCGGCCGCGGATGCGGCGGTGGCGCGATTGCGTGCGGACAACGAGTCCCGCCTCGCCACCGTTCCCGCGGTGGATGCGGCGACGCAAGCCCTCGCGGCCGAGCAGGGACCGTATCTCGCGGGCCTGGCGGTCGTGCGGCACGCCGAGGCGCGCGTGGCCGCGATTCGCGGCGCGTACGATGGGACCATGAACGGCATGGCCGCCGACCGGCAGACGCTGGCCAGCATCGATGACGAACTCGCCCATGCCCGCGCCGACCTCACGCAGGTCAACGCCGACATCGATCGCCTCACGCTTGACCTGAGCAACGCCCTCGCCGCGGCCGACCAGGCCCGCGCCCAGCAGGCCCAAGCCGCCGCCGATGCCGATTCGACCGCCATGGCTCAACCCGTTCTCTCATGGGCCGACACGGCGGGCCTGCTTCCGCGCGTCCGTCTGTTCCCGGCCGCCACGTACTGCTCCCGGTCACGCGTCGAACCCCAAACCATCGTCGTCAACAATTGGATCCCGCAGCCGATCTTCATCGAGCCGAGCTATTTCTTCGTCGTCGGGCAATCACAGGGGCACGATGGGCGGCACCACGGGGACCATCACGATCACCCGCGCCCGCAGCAGTCGAATCATGGCGCGGACCCTAGGTCCGCCGGCGCCGTGGCGGTTCACCGATGGGAGGAATTGCAGGCGAATCGCACCGCGCTGCGGTCCCGCGAGGTTGGCGCGTTGGAGGCACACGGCATTATCGCTTCGCCAGCCGCAGCCGGCATGGCGATTCCCGCGGCAAGCGCGATTCGGGCTCAGCACACCGGACTGCGGTCACCGAACGGGCCGGCCATGGGCGCCGGCTCCGCGCCGACCTATATGACGTTGCAAGCAGATCCCACGAGGGGCGGCACCTCGCCTGCGGCGCCGTTTGCCCCGGGCGGCGTCGGCTTCCATCTGGGTTGGGCCCCGTCGGCAAACGGGAACGCAGCGGCCGCCCCGTCGCCCGCCGGCGGCGCGAGCAGTGGCGGTTTCGCCTCGCCGCCGCCCACCCCCGCGCCGTCGCAAGCCGCCGGCCCCGCCCAGCCCCGACCTTCGGCCCGACCGAGACGATAACGCGACCGTGTCACGACGCCGCTACGTGCTCGCGATTATCCGGGGCTTTAAGAAAACCAGGTGGCTGGCGCGCACAGGTGCCCTGGTGATCTGTTCGAGGGCGGTGCGGTATTGCGCCAGTTGCGGGGCGTAATCCGCGGCGCGGGCGGGGACGGCTTCGGCGGGGAGGTTGTCGGTCTTGTAGTCGATCAGCGAGAGACCGGCGGGGTCGGCGATCAGCAGGTCGATGCGGCCGCGGATCATCACGCGGTCGTATGGATCGCGCGAATCCGGCAGGGCGGGCGCCGGGGCGGCGAAATGGACGGGGACTTCGCGGCGAAGGCGTGTTGCGTTAGCGCGGAGCAATCCGCCCAACTCGGTGCCGAGCAGCCAGCGGATCGCGTCGCGATCCACTGCGGCGGCTTGGGCGGCGGTGATCAGCCGCCGATCGACCATGGATTCGATTTGGTCGTCGATCTGGTCCGAGGCGAAATCGAAGTGCATCAGCACGAGGTGCGTGGCCGTGCCGACGTCGATCGGTGAGACGACCTGCTCGGCAAGGAACCTAGGCCGGGCGAGTTCGCGGCCAGGCTCAACCCGGGAGGGCGAGGCTCCCGCCGAACCGGGCGCGTTCGAAATCCGCGGCTCGGCGG
>DASXMX010000331.1:0-6811 GCA_036495445.1 Tepidisphaeraceae bacterium | reverse complement strand
ACTCGCTTCGCTCCGAGCTGATTCGGCCCGAGTACGGGCCGACGTCCCGGCGTACCGGGACCACGGGTTGGAAACCCGTGCCACGAAAACTCGCTCAGTATGAATGGAACGCCCCACTAGCGCCGATCCGACCTACCGACTCGCGTACATCATGTTCCGCATCCCGATCCAATACGTCTTGAACAGATACGCGGCTGCCACGATCACCAACCCGCACAGCGTGTAGAGATACATCGGCCCCCACGTCATCAACCGCACCGAATGCCCCAACACGATGCGGTACCCGAGCACCGTCCCCAGCGTCAGCAGCGCGACCGGAAGGTAGTGGGCGGCGTGATAATCCATTCCTCGGCGCACCACGTCCACGGGAAGGCGCAGCCCCCGCATCGTCGCCTCAAAGCTTGTCAATCGTGCGGCGATCCGCGTGATGAAGACGAGAAACCCGTACGCGACCAGCGCCAGGAGAATGATCGCGTACCATGGAACCTGTGCCCACAATTTCAACGTCGGCCCCAGATCCAAAAACCAGTCGGCGTGGATCCACCCGGCAATTCCAAACAGCATGGCAGACAATATCCAGTGGATCCGCGCGAAGCGGATAGACTGAGCCCTGCTCCCGCGTGTGGCAAACGACCGATAAAACCGAGTGGGCCGGAAGATGACGGCGGCCGAGGTCGCAATAAACCGCATGGGCCACCACCCCGCCTCCGGCCGCTCCCAAGCGGGCAATTGGCGTAATTCGGGCGAGCTTTCGCCGGTCGGCTTGCCGCATTCGGGGCAGTTGCCGCCGGGCGGGAGGCCGTTGAGCACGTACCCGCACCCCTCGCAGAGCCAGTCGGTCTCGGCGGGCACGTGAATGGCGGCGGCGTGGCTCATCGGTCTATGATATACTTGCAGATGTCGGTGCGTCGCCCCGCCATGGGCGGCCGGCCGGGTAGGGCCGGGCCAGGAGAACGAATGCTGCAGCACAGTTGGCCGTTCGCGATTGTCCTCGTCTTCGGTTTGTCGCTGGGATGTGACAATCGCAATATCACTCCGAAGTCGTCGAACCCGGCAACGGCCCCGACGACGGTTCCGAGCACGCAGCCGGTCTCGAACGCGGCCACGACGCAGCCCGTTGCGATCGCTCCCGCGGCCACGCAGCCGGCCTACTCGCAATTGATCATCGATGGCCGTGCCTATACGTTCCCCGAGGCCAGGCTGCGGGTCATGATGTCGGGGAACCACGTCGTCGCCCGGCTCTACACGAACGACCCCAAGGCCGCCCTCGAGGACGACTACAAGGGCAACCACTTCGACCTGCAGCTCCGCCTCGACGACATTCAGGTGCCGCAGCAGGTGTACATGGCGTCGTGGCAGTACCAGGCGCCGAGCCGCGAGTACAACGACTCGCCCTATGGCATCTTCCTGGAGGGGATGCGGTATCAGCTCCAGCCGCTGAACGCCAGCGCCCGTTTCCTGGGGACGATGCTGCAGGTCCGCATCGACCTGGAGGGGCAGTTCCTCGTCTTCGACGACGCGGACAAATCCGGCGCGCCGCCCAAAGTCGCGTATGTGAAGGGGTCGCTTTTGGCAGCGGTGGAGTACAAGGATTAGTTCACCAGTTCGAAGGTGACCGGTAGTGCCTATCATTCACCGGACCCTATCCCGGAGCGGACCATGAGCGTTGTCGAGCTCTATAACCAATCCATCAAACCGCTTTCGACCGTGGAGCGGCTTCAGTTAGCGAAACTCATTCTCGGGGATATCCCCGACCGGGCGGTCGTCGACTACAGCGAAGAATGGACGGAAGAAGACCTGCAGGATGCCAATCGGGCATCGTGGGAGCGCGCAAGCGAATCTTTGGGGGAGGCGGGCGATGCCAGCAGCGAAGCCCGGTGACGTAGTCACTTACGATTTCCCGGCAGCTGGTACTGTCAAGGCTCGTCCCGCGGTGGTCCTCTCAAGTAACACCTACCACGCGGAGCGTCCTGACCTGATCCTGGGCATTCTCACAACGAACATGGCAGCAGCGAGAAGTTCAACCGATCACGTGCTGTTGGACTGGGCGTCAGTAGGCTTGCGCGCGCCGTCCGCATTTCGCGTCTACTTCACCATGGCGAGTCCCCGCTTGTGTCGCGTTATCGGTCATCTCTCCGCGCGCGACTGGCAGGCGATTCGCGATTGCGTACATCGCGCGCTTGCGTGACGTGCACATCCTTTGGACCGGTAGCGTTTAGGGCCCGATCAGGTCTTGCCCGCAATCATCAAACCCCTGCGGCCACCGGCGCGGGCGGGGCGGTGGCCCCCGTGGCGGACTTCTGCGCCGCGGGCTCGGCCTTCTTCCCGTACGTCCGGGGGCGGGGGGCGACGAGGCTGGTGTCGACCGGCCCGTAGGTGATCTCCGCGGCGTTCTCGGTCAGGTTGTAGGTCGCGATCGTCGCCTTGAGGAAGTTCGCGTCGTCGCGCTGCTTGAACTCGGGCTTGTAGTGGGCGCCGCGGGACTCGTTGCGGAGCAGCGCGCCCTTCAGGATCGCCTCGGCCATCAGGATCATGTCGCGCAGGGCGCGGGTGAACGAGAGGTTCTGGTTCGTCCACATGCCGGTGTCGGAGAGCTTCACCTTGCGGTAACGCTCCTTCCATTCCTGGCAGCGGGCCAGCGTGGCTTCGAGCCGCTCGTTGTAGCGGATGACGGTGCAGTTGTCGGTCATCCACTTGCCCATCTCCTGCCAGAGCAGGTAGGGGTTTTCGTTGCCGTCGTTGCTGATCAGGCGGTTCTGCCGTTCCTGCTCCTGGGCGACCATCGTGTCGTAGGCCGTCTGGGGGACGTCGTTGGAGTCGAGCCGGGCGACGGTGGTGCTGTAGTTCTTGATCCCGGGCGCGCCGAACAGGCCATCGAAGATGCAGGAGAGCAGCGAGTTGGCCCCGAGCCGGTTGGCGCCGTGGTAGGCGAAGGAGCATTCGCCCATGGCGTAAAGGCCGGGGATGTTGGTCATCATGTTGTCGGGCGCGCCCGGCTTGAGGCCGCCGGTCTTTTCATCCTTGGTGAAACCGGCCCACAGGCCGCCCATCGTGTAGTGAACGGCGGGGAAGATCTTCATCGGCTCGTCGAGCGGGTCGGTGCCGACGAACTTCTCGTAGATCTCGAGGATGCCCTCGAGCCTGCTGAGGATGGCCGCGCGGCCGCGTTTCTTCACCTCGTCGCGAAGGTCGAGATAGACCATGTTCCCGCCCCCCACGCCCAAGCCCTGCTGGCAGACTTCGAAGATCTCACGGGTGGCGATGTCGCGGGGGACGATGTTGCCGTAGGCGGGGTATTTCTCTTCGAGGAAGTAGTAGCGCTCGGATTCGGGGATGTTATTGGGTTCTCGATTGTCGTGCGGCTTGCGGGGCACCCAGATGCGGCCGCCCTCGCCGCGGGCGGATTCGCTGATCAGGCGGCACTTGTCCTCGCCCGGGATGGCGGTGGGGTGGACCTGGATCATCTCCGGGTTGCCGTACTTGGCGCCGACCTGGTAGCAGCGGGAGACGGCGCCGCCCGTGCAGATGACCGACATCGTGCTCTTGCCGAAGACCAGCCCGTTGCCGCCGGTGGCCATGACGACCGCGTCGGCGCGGAACGCGCGGATCTGCATCGTCCGCATGTCCTGCGCGACGATGCCGACGCATTGGCCTTCGTGAATCACCGGCCAGAGGAATTCCCAGAACTCGTACTTCTTGACCAGGCCTTCCGATTCGCGACGACGCGTTTGCTCGTCGAGGGCATAGAGCAGTTGCTGGCCCGTGGTGGCCCCGGCGAAGAACGTGCGCTTGAAGAGGCTGCCGCCGAACAGGCGCAGCTCGCGCTGGCCTTCGGGCGTGCGGTTGAAGGGGACGCCCATGCGGGTGAGCAGGTCGATGATCTGCGGGGCGCGGGCGGTCATTTCGAGGACGGGAGGCTGGTCGGCCAGATAGTCGCCGCCGTAGATCGTCTCGTCGAAGTGCTCCCACTCGCTGTAGCCCTGCTGGCGGGCAATGTCGTTGCAGGCGTTGATGCCGCCCTGGGCGCAGACGCTGTGGCTCCGCTTGACCGGGACCATCGAGAACAAATCAACGGCGACGCCCTCCTCGGCCAGCTTGATCGTGCAAGCCAACCCCGCCAACCCGCCCCCGACGACGATGACACGCTTCTTGATCGGTAATGCCATTTTTGTAGGGGCGAACCTTGTGTTCGCCCGCTTCTCCGGATGCATGACGACGGCGAACACGCGGTTCGCCCTTACGAACCGGGTGAACACAAGGTTCACCCCTACAGGAGGGCGAACACGAGGTTCGCCCCTACCACATAATATTCCCGAGCCGCTCGCGCTTTTGCACGATGAAGCCCAGGTGATGCTTCAGGTGATTGACGGTCATTTCGAGCACCGC
Source organism: Tepidisphaeraceae bacterium (assembly GCA_036495445.1). GTDB lineage: Bacteria > Planctomycetota > Phycisphaerae > Tepidisphaerales > Tepidisphaeraceae > DASXMX01. The sequence continues at coordinate 2,425 of DASXMX010000331.1, read as the reverse complement.
CGAGAGCTTGAGCGGGCCGCGTTCGTTGTGGGTGCCGATTCGGTCGAACGCTTCAGCGGGCAGCTTTTTGAGCACGCGGGCAAAATTGCGCCGGTTCAGCTCGAAGATCGTCACCGCGTCGTCGACCGACTGCTCGTCGTAGAACAGGTTCTTGGCGAACAACGTTTCGTTGAACCCGATGAGGGTCGGGTTCTCCTCGGCGATGATCCGCTTCATCCGGTCGGCCAGGATCAGGTCGGAGTCGACCAGGTGCATCACGATTTCCTGGATCGACCACGTGCCGGGCACCGGGTGGTCGAGCAGGTCTTCCCGCTTTACGCCTTTGACGGCCATGCGGAGGTCGTCGCCGCCTTTTTCATACCGATCGATGATCGCGCGATCCATGGGATCCAATCCTACGAGTGTGGGTGGCCGGCGGCGATCGACGCGCCCAGGGCGACGGCCCCGGCCAAGGTCATGGCGACGAAGATCGCGACGCAAACCCAGCCCCAGCGGCGCTGGGCGCCCGCGCTGACCGTCAGCCCCCACGTCACTGCCGAGGCCCAGAACCCGTTGGCCGTGTGGAAGCAGGCGGCCAGGATGCCGACCGGGTAGACGATCCAGGCGACGAACCAGTGGGCGTCGATCGAGCGGGCGATGCTCGGCGTCGCGTGGGTCGGGTCGAACTCAAACCCCGAGCCAAACCATCCCTTCATCCCCAGCACATGAAACGCGATGAACGCGACGAGGATGATCGCGCTGATCCGTTGCAGCAGGTAGAAGGTGTTCTTGAAGAACGGGTAGCTGCCGTTATTCGGCTGGCCGGTGAAAATAATCCAAAGCCCGTAGACCGTGTGGTAGATGATCGGCAGGAAGATCGTCACCCACTCGACCGCCAGCAGGAACGGCAGGCTGTGGATCTTGTCAACCTGTTGCTGATAGACGTTTCCCCCCTGGACGATCGTCGCGTTGACGACCAGGTGGAATGCGACATACAGGCCGAAGATGATGCCGGTTAAAGAATGTAACCGGCGGAGCAAAAAATGGTGGGAACCGCCAATCGTGGGGACGGTCGGGTCAGGTGCGGTGGCCGTGGTCACGGGATCGTGTCTTCCTTTCCGGGTCGTTCTTTGGAGCGTCGGATTATAGGGATCGCCCCGGCCGATGCACAACGCCGGGCCTGCGCCATTCGCGGCGCGATAATCGGCATAGCCTGCCCTATCCGCCGCCTCAAATGCCCGTTGAAGGGCCGGAATCGGGGTTTTTCGTTCCGGCGCAGGGTTTGCTTTGTGGGCCATGCGGAGCTTTGGGAACCCCGAAGTCGATGAAAGGATACGCAATGGCAACGCAGCGGCGGTGCGGGTGCGCAGGGGTGTGGCAGGGGCAGCAATGTCAAATGTTCGCAAGCCCCCGCGTCTTAATGCCGAAGAGGTACGAGTTCGGCGTTGCCGCCGAAGTTCCCATGGATTGAGGTTGTTGTGAAGCCGTTAACGTCCAACGTCACGTCCCGCCGGCCCCCGCTGCCCGCCGCGAAGCATTTCGCGATCGGGCTGGCTGGCGCTGCTGTCCCGGAGATTCCCGCCGACTTCGTCGAGGTGCGGGAGTGCCTGCCGGTGCAGAGCGACCGGCAGTTGGGGTATTTCGGGGACGGCCGGTTCGTCGCGTTTCGCTACGAGCCGCGGGCCGAGGACGTGATGTGGTGCGACGAGCGCTCGTTCGGCATCGCGACGGGGGCCTGGCAGCGGTTCTCGGATGAGATCGAGCCGCTGGCCGACCTGTACGGCGTCAACGTCGGCAGCCACGCCCGCTCGGCCGACCACGTGCTGGTCGTCGACCGCGTTCGTTCGACCTGCTACTTCGCCCCGCGCGCCAGCGCCGAGGCGTTCCTTTCGCGCCGGCGCGAGCTGATGCCGGTGGGGGCGGGGAAGGTCCGATAAACCGTGGGTGGTTCGCTACCCCAGTTTAGCGGGTCCGCAAGCGGACCCGCCAAGAGGCGGTTTCATCCTCTCGTGGCATGGGCGCCCCGCCCATGCATGCGTTTTCGCAATTTCCCACGGGCGAGGCGGATCGTGCCACAGGGTTCTGAAACCGCCTCTAAACCGGGTGCGAGTGCCTCAACCGTCCGTTCCGCATCCGTTGACAGATCCGCCTTCGATCACGCGTCCCGGCATGCCGCGCGCATAATAGGGGCATGTGGCGGAGATGCCGATCCTGCGGTCGCGTCGTCAGCCCCAACTCCGCCTGGTGCCCCGACTGCGGGGCAAAGCTCTTCTGGTCCGTTCCGCTCCCGCTGATCGTTCTCGTGATCCTGCTGATCCTGATGTGCGTCGCGCTGGTGGTGTGGGTGTTGAAACGGTGATCCGCCCATGCCCCGCGTCACCTCGCGTGCGGGAACCAGACCTTGTTCACCCGCTTGCCAACCCGTGGCTCGAGCTTGACCGATCCG
>DASXMX010000330.1:0-20278 GCA_036495445.1 Tepidisphaeraceae bacterium | reverse complement strand
TCGCCGTCACGAACGCCTCGTTGCACTCGTCGACGGCGCGATTGGCCTGCCGCTCGGCTTCCAACTGCTCGGCCGAGACCTTGCGCGCCGGCTCGAGCGCGATCAGATCCGCTCGCACCACCTTCCCGCGCCGGGCGGCCGCGGGCGCAAGCGAGAAGCCGGCCATCTTGCCCGGCGGCATGCCGAACCCGACGTCATAGAAGAGCAGCGCGTCATGTGCCTCCAGCAACGCGTTCAACTCCTCCAGCGTGCTGCCGCTGCCGCTGTCGTTGGCCACGCTCTGGACGAGCCGGCCCGATTTATAGAGCTGGCAGACCCATGCGCCCGAGACGTCGTTGCCGGCGTAGAAGATCGCCTCGGTCTTCAGGGCGGCGGACAGCGCCTTGGCGTGGGCAAGTTCGGCATCGGCGGAACGCGTGTCGTCGATCATGGTCGTCCAGCAATGCCCCTCGAGCTGGAACGGCACCCAAAAGGAGGAGCCCTCCACGAGCACGGGCTTATCGTAAAGGTCGCGCTCCCATCGCCTGGCATGGACGTGATCCACCAGCGCCTGCGCCGTGGCTTCGATCGGGGCGCGCACCAGCGTGATGGCCAGCTCGGGCTCCTCGAACCGGTACAATCCCCGCATCGTGTCCAGCCGGTGTGCTTTCTTTGCCATAGCTCCGTCCCGTTGGGCTGTCAGGTCGCACCAAGATACGATCGCATTCGCGAGCGTTCCAACCGCCGGCGCGACGCGGCCAACCGAAAACACCACCCGGCCCCCGCACGCAGCAAGCGCGGAGGATCGTCCGTGCGGCGGCGTGGCTGATCGCCGGGACGGAAAAACCGGGAACCGGAACGGGAACGGTTTCCGATCGGTGGTTCCGAGAACAAGGTGGCGGCGTGTCCTGAGATCCACGCTGTTTCAACGAGGGCGCGACCCCGCGCAGGACCGAAAAACCGGGACGACTCTGAATTTCGCGAGCGGCAGACAATTCAGAAACGTCACGGTTTTCCACGGCGGGCAACTACTCATCCAAGTGCTTCCTTCGGTAACGCGAGCTTTGGTTTCTTCCTCTCTCGGCCCTCGTGGGCGCCCTCCAGCCGCATTCCGGGCAATGTCCGGGCGTCGCACGCGGGTCATAGCCACAGTTGGGGCAGCCGGATCGTGGTCAACGGCAAAGAATACGCCTTACCGCATCAACAGGCTCAGGGCGGATTCCGCGAAGGCGGCCCGCAGTTCCTTTAGGCCTGCGGGCTGCAGATCACGTAGCGACGGGGGCATTTTCTTATCGCCGTTGAAAAAATGGCCGAACGCCGCGAGGAACAGCTCCGCCTGGGCTTCGGGTTCGGCCTCAATCGCTTCGGGAAACGACGCGTCGAGGATCGTCACGCCTTGATCCGACGCTTCCGTCAGCTCTTCCACCCACCGCAGGACGGTGACGGCCGGCTCGTCGTCGGGAAACCGCTGCTTCACCAGCGCGAGCAGGTCGTCGCGCGTCGGCGCGTTCATCAGCAGCGCGAGGAAGAACCGGTGCTCGGGCTCGACGATCGTGCCGCGCAGGCCTTTGATGACCGCCCGCCGGGCGTCTTCCTGCAAGGACGCGCCGACGCCCGCGGCCAGCGCGCCGTGCTTCGTCTCAAAGGACTTGAGGATGGGCTCCCATTCGTCGAGTTGCCGCAGGTACGGCATGCAGTGATGCAGGATCGAAAAGCCCCGCTCGAAATCCAGGCCGGCGATCATCTCCGCCACCCGTTCCCCGTAGGCCGCGTCCTCGCTTCGCTCCAGCACGTCGAGCAGTTGCGTGCGGCGCATCGTGAGCGTGTCGCCCCAGTGCGGGTCGATCGCGACGTGCGGCGGCAGGTAATTGAACTGCGGCCCTGTCCCCGGGTCGTGCTGCGTCCGCACCACCACCGTCACCGAGGGCGAATCCAGGTGGAAGAGCGAGTGGATCGCCCCCGGGCCCGAACGGATCGGCACCGTGCGCCCTGATTCCAGCAGCTCGATCTTCTCCATGCGCACGTCGCCGACCCGCAGGTAGGGCGTGACCGGCTGCGCGTTCTCGAACGCGTAGTGCGCGTGCAGGCTCGACCCGTGCATGACGTGGAACGCGCCCGAGAACTCGTGCTGGTGGATGGCCGTCGTCCCGTCCGTCCAGAACAGGAGCTGGACGTAGAACCGCGGGTGGCTGTACGCCACGAGTTCCGGCTCGCCGAACTCCGAATCGGTCTGGAACGGCTGCTCGTCGTCGAGCAGGAACTCCCGCACGAACGCCGCGAGGTCCACCTGCCGGGCCGGGGGGCGCTCGTCCAGTGCCGAGCGGGCGATCTCCGGGAACGTCGCGAGCGAGAAGTTTGCCCGCTTCCAACGCGCCAGCACCCTGCGCCCCAGCTCCACGAAGAATGCATCCATCCCCCCACTCTACCACGCCGCCGCCCGACGCCGGCACCGCCGGGCTGTCGGCGGGAGGGACGCGAGGGAAAGTTTCCGGCGCGGCGCGGCGCGGCGCGGTACGGTACCGTACGATGTCGAGATGCGGGATCGACCAAGCAAACAGGTGCTCTACATCGGCCTTATCTTGCTCGCGTTTGCGGTGGTATTTGTCAACCCGTGGCACATAGAGGTTGCGGCACTCGCGTCACTCCTTTGTGTCATGTTCGTCGCGATGTACATTCACTCGGATCGAAAGCGGGAACGGGAACGGGAACAACAGAGGGGATTCCCAGTCCTTCCGGCTCGTCGCCAGTCCGACCATGAACCGCCCGACGCATCGAATTCGGTCTGACTTCTATCGATGCCGCTCGGCGGGCAGGATTCGACCGTAAAAACGTCCCGGTTCTCGAAGACGGTCAGATAGACGAAGAACATCAACTCCGGTCGGGTCCCTCGCCGGGGCTGCTGCGATCGCGTTCGGCCGCCAGACGGCCCTCCCGCTCCTCGATGACGTGGCGCACCTGCGGCTCGATGAGCTGTTGGAACGCCGTCAGCCCGGCGGCGACGCCTCCGCCCCCCTTGGGCTTGACCCGGCGCCAATAAATCCACCCCCGCGCTTCCATCCAGAGGGCGACCCGGTCGAGGACGAGCAGTCCAACCGCAACCCCCAACGCAATCGCGATGACCCTCAGCCAGACCGGCATCGAAAGGCGATCCTACGCCGTGCCGCCGCGCGCCGCCAGTTCGATGCCGCCGGGTGGCCGCGCGTTCATCACGCGGAAAGGCGAACGCTTCTGCGCTGTTCCGAGCGAGCCTCCGTTGGTCGAACCCACCCCACGCCGCGGCAGCCCATCTCTCAGACAAGGAGGCAGAAGGACGGACGCCTCCCCGTCGGCATGCCCCCACCACGGGTCAAATTGATGGGCGGCTAAACAAATGCCTGGCACAATCGGGGGGATTGCGGACGAGCAGGTGGAGGTTTTGGTTGAAGGAAAACAGTTGAAGGCCGAATCGCTGGGCCAGCCGGGACAAGCTTTCCCGCGAGTAGAGTGACACGTGCCCGTTGCGCGGGGCGGCGTACCACCAGTTCAGGCCGATTTGCTCGATGTTGTCGGGCTGAATGAAGGTGGAGAACATCACCAGGCCGGGATCCGCAAGCAGATCGTTCAATTCCATGACGGTGCGGAGCGGGTCGGTCGAATGCTCGAAGACTTCGAAGCTGACGATGCAATCGTATTGGTGCGGCGGCTTTTGGGCGTAGCGCGGGATGAACGGGTCATAGCAGTCGACGTGGGCGAAGCCGTTGGCGGCCAGCAGCCGGGCCAGCGTCCCGTTGCCGCCGCCGAAATCGAGCAGGCGGTTCGGCTTGGACGCGGAGAACAACTGCTGCAATAACGCGGCGTTGTTGTTGGGGCGGGCCGAGACGTAATCCGGATCGACAAGCAGGTAGTCGTCGTTGTAGATCACGCGGGCGAAATCCGCCTGGGTGAAGCGGTCGAAGGCGGTGGTGAAGATGAACTTGCAATCCGGGCACCGGTAGTAGTAGACCGGGATCCCGCAGCAGGGCAGGACCTGCCGACGAACGATTTCGCAGTTCTTGTTGAGATCGACCACGCCATACAAGGGCGCCGCCCCATCGCAACACTTGCATCGGGCCATCGGTTCGCAGATCGGCTGCACTGCCGGAAGATACCTCAAGCGGGTTCCGAAGCGAAACAGGTACGTCACGCTCGAGGTCGCGAGTGAGCCGCGTTGCCCTCGCCGGAATCAGGACCGTCTCCGACGGTCCTGCTATTTCTGCTGCATGCGCCATATCACGTCCGGCCCGTCCTCAGGCGCCTCCACAATCGTTGAGCAATCCGGGCTCACCAAGGCGTTGTGGAGCTTCAGCGTCTGCACCCGCCGTCCGTCTCTCAGATTCACCAGGTCAAAGGAATCAAACGAACGCCCGGAACGGCCGAGTGCGTAGCGAGTGCCTGGTCCTATCCAGCACTCAGCCACATTCGTCCCAACAGTGCGTTCGAGCTTTCCAGTTGCCGCGTCGTAGATGCGGGCCGGATGAGGATGAAAAAAATTCTCACCATACGCCACCACGAACTTGCTGCTGTCGGGGGCCCAATGGACATATTTTGACTCTTCGGAGGAAGCCGTCCATGGCCGATCCAGTGGCACCTCGAAACACGTTTTACCTATGGTGACATCCACGACCATGATTCCGTCATACTCATAGACGATAAGCCAGCGCCCAGTCGGGTCGAATAACTCCGCGAACTCGGGGAGAATATTGCTGTAAGAAATAATGGGTGGGCAAACTTCTTTGCCCGTTTCAGCGGAAAAAACGCGAGTATCCCAGCCCGCATGAGTCACGATGCGCGTGCCGGTGGGATTAAACGCCGCCCAAACCACATCCCGTTTGATGATAAGCCGCGGCCGCTCCTCTCCCGTGCGCCATACCCCCATCGCCTGCTCACCATCGACAATGGTCAGGAATTGGCTGCCATCAGGGCTGATGGCCAAATCATTCAGTTTCCCGTCGGTCACCTTGGTCACGCAGGTCGGCTTCGAGGTGTCCACGTTCCAGAAACGGACGCTCTGCCAATCAGTTGTGAATGCGATTTTGCCGTCAAACGTTAAGCCCCAGGCCGGGCCAGTGTCCGGCAACGGGTCGCACAACGGCTTAAGTGTCGAAACATCCCAAACCCGAACATGTTCGCCCCGCCCATTTGAAGCGATGAATCTGCGCGAGTTGGCGCTGAAGATGGGATCACCATATCCGCCGATGCCGATGGGCACGCCGACGCGCTCGAACGGCCCGTCGCTGCCAACAGCCGGCTTGGCGGGCCCGGACGCTTGATGGGCGCTCGCCGTCGCTGGGCTGGCGGCCATGCACCCGATCAGAACGAGTGCGGCCACGACCGCCGCGATGCCGGTCAGGCAAGCAACCGGGCCGAACGCTCGCCGGATCCGCTCTCGGACTCGTCGCTGGGGCATCATTCTTTCGCCTCCGCCGGGATCGGCGTGCCGCATTCGGGGCAGCGGTCCTTGCTGGCCCGCAGATCATAGCCGCAGCGAAGGCAGAGGTTATGGTCGCGCCTAAGGCGTTGTCGCCGCTTGACGCTGGATTTGACGAGCCACCAACCTGGCAACAGTGCCGTCAAGCCGCAGAGCACCCAAGCCGGAAGCAGCACGACGTGGAATTGCACCGACGCCAATGCGCCGCTCGCCCAGGCCACCCCGATGCCGGGCCAGGCAAAGCCGTGTTCGATCGGCGGGATCGCAGTGGCTGCGTCAGTCGCTGGCGTGGTCTGGTGCTGGAAGAAGGAGTACTCGACCGCGTCGTCGGCGCTGGGGTTGGCTCTGATCGTCGCGAGCAAGCACCGACCGCGCGCGAAGATAAGGTTTGTCGCGTGAGTCTTGCTGCCCCAATCGATCACGTCTCCCGTGGCAAAACTTCGGATCCATATTCCGGCGGACCCGATGCACAGCACCAGCGACAACACGGACGCGATGGTGAACACGTGGCGCGTCGCCCGCGTCCTCTCGGGCGACTTGATCGTCGTGCCGCACCCGGAGCAGCGGTCCGTACCGGCGGGGAGGTCGCAGGCACATGCGTGGCAGCGATTTTGCGTCGCTCGCCGTCTCCGCCTATACCTGCGAACGAGCCAGATCAGAGGAAGCGTGCCGGAGATCGCGAGCAGGCACCAGCATGGGATTCGGATCTGCCAGGAACGTAGGATCACCTCCTGCCGCACGCCCGGTTTCGGCTTTCCCGTTTGGCGCCGCCAGAGCGGCATCAGTTGTCCCGTAGTCGCGTTCGGGCGAAGGGAGAACTCCCACCGCCCGTCCTCACGCGAGCCCGGTCGCATGCGCGTGTTCTGGAACAGATCGTCGCCCGAAGACCATTCGATGCCGTCGGCCGAGGCCGTGAGCAGTCGATCATGGTGCAGCCAGCTATTGCCGTGAACCTCGGTTCGTTTGCTCGCGAGGAACGCCATCCGGTGGAATCCGAGCACCCACATTGTGATGGCGCCGACGGCCACCAGCAGTGACAAGGCGGACGCGGCCGTGAACAGGCGGCGGATCATCGGGCGGGATTGTACCGCCCGGGGGCGGAACCCGCGCAGGGGCTCTGCCCCCGCACCCTCGGTGTTTGGCGCATGGGTGCCGCCGGCAGGTTTACGCGGCAGACCGGATTGACCGGTGCGGGCTTCGCACGCGATGATTCCCTCGCTGGCCGGGGGACAGGGCTCCGCTGTGCAGTTGCCCGGTTGGGCCTCGCGGTGATAATGCGGGGAATGTTTTGGGCGAAAGCGGTGCTGTTCGATATGGATGGCGTGGTGATCGACACTCGCCAGAGCGTGATCGATTTTTGGGAGGCGGTGGCGGCGGAGCACCGCGTTACTCTGACCGACGATGACTTTGATCGACACATCCATGGCGTTCCCGCCGCGGCGACGCTCCGATCGTTGTTCCCCGGCTTGAGTTCCGAACAGACGGCCGCGGTGATGGACCGTTCGGCGCAGTATGAACGCGGCCTCCAATACACCGAAGTCGCGGGCGTCACTCGTTTCCTCAAGCAATTGACAGATGCGGGCGTCAAAGCCGGTCTGGTGACGAGTGGAACGAGGTGGAAGGTCGAAGACGTTCTTCAACAACTTCAACTCGACGGCCGGTTCGACGTCATCGTCACCGCCGGTGACATTGAGCGGGGCAAGCCCGACCCGGCCTGTTACCTCGCCGCCGCCGGGAAGCTTGGCGCCCACGGGGCGGAATGCGTGGTCTTCGAGGATTCCCTTGCCGGCGTGCGAGCGGCCAAGGCCGCGGGTGCGGCGTGTGTCGGTGTTCAGACGGGGGGCAGGGTCAAGTTAATCAAAGCCGAAGGCGTTCAGGGTGTCATTCCCGACTTCACGTCGATCGAAGGATCGGTTGAACCGTCCGCGGTTCGCGTGCGGATCGGCGATGAGTTCGTGTTCGACGTGGCTCGCGGCCTCAATCGTTTTCAGAAAGAGCCTGATGAAACATGAGATCGCGCCAACCTCCGCGTCGAAGCCGACGAGCGGCCGGCGCAACGCCGGCAGTCGTGAGGCCGGCCCATCTGCTTCCACGGCGAGCATCCGTTTCAGCGCGACGCTCTTGCGTCCGAAGGGGAAGGGGCGGGCGAAGACGCCGACTTGGAACTTTTTAATCCTGCCCGCCGAGGCCAGCGAGCGGCTCCCGTCGCGGGGCATGGTGTCGGTTGAAGGCACGCTCAACGGCTTGCCCATCCGCGTCACGCTCCAGCCGGACGGCCGGGGCGGTCACTGGCTCCAGGTGGACCGAAAGCTGTTCGAAGGCGCCCGCGCGTCGGCGGGCGATATCGTCCAACTTGAGATCACGCCGGTGACGGAGGAGCCCGAACCGCGCGTGCCGTCCGACCTGCGGAAGGCGCTCGCGGCCGCCGCGCCGGCCGCGCGGAAGGCGTGGTCGGCTATCACGCCGGTCGCGCGTCGGGACTGGATCCATTGGATTACCTCCGGCAAGCGGGCGGAGACCCGCGCCCTGCGGATCGGCAAGGCGTGCGACATGCTCGCCCACGGCAAGCGGCGTCCGTGCTGCTTTGATCGGTCCGGGATGTACAGCAGGAGCCTGAGTTGCCCCGTCGCCGATGACATTTGAGCGACGCGTCGCGAACCCGTCACAACTCGTCGGATGGGATGCGGCCGGTCCGAACGACACCGAGTTCTCAGGAGCGGGCCCGTCCCGCTTCCCGCACGCTTCCCGCTCTCTGTCCGTCCAACCATTGGAAGGCTCGCGATTCCGTCTCCTGAATGAAGTCATCCTTCCCGTCGGTGTATGCTCCGATGTCCTGGGGATGATGGGACGAAGCGGTCCGGCCGATCAGCATCGGTATCGGATTGCGATGGGTCGCTCAGGTGGGTAACTCCCGCAACTCCTCCCGAACGGCGGCGAGGAGCGGGCCGAGGGTTTTGGGGGAGAAGTCGAAGGCAATCCCTGCGGCGGCGAAGAGGTCGGGCAGCGGGCGGGTGCCGCCGAGCGCGAGCGCGGCGCGGTAGCCGGCCAGGGCGCCGTGGGGGTCGTGTTTGGACTTCATCCAGAGCTGCAGGGCGCCGAGTTGGGCGATGCCGTATTCGATGTAGTAGAAGGGGACGTGGAACAGGTGGAGCTGCGCTTGCCAGCGGGCGGCGCGGGCGGGCTCGTAGCCGGTCCAGTCGAGCCGGCTGGCGAAGCGGTCGAGCAGCCGCAGCCACTCGGCGGTGCGCTGCTCGGGCGTGTGGCCGGGGTGGGTGTAGATCCAGTGCTGGAACGAGTCGATCGTCGCGACCCACGGGAGCAGGCGGACGACGCGTTCCAGTTGCATCCGCTTGGCGCGGGTGGCGTCGGCCGCGTCGGGGTAGAAGACGTCGTAGTGGTCGGCGCCGAGCAGTTCCATGGACATGCTCGCCACCTCGCAGAACTCCATCGGCGCGCTGCGGAGGAAGACCAGCGGCTCCTCGCGGGCCGCGAGGCAGTGGAACGCGTGGCCGCCCTCGTGCAGCAGCGTGACGACGTCGTCGTGCATGCCCGCCGCGTTCATGAAGATGAATGGCTCGCGAACCTCTTCCAACGAGGACTGATACCCGCCCGGCTGCTTGCCCTTGCGGCTCTGCAGGTCGAGGTTGTTGCGGGTGCGGAGCGACTCGAAATCGTCGGCAAGGCGCGGGGAGAGGCGGGAGAAGATCGTCTTGACGCCATCGATGAAGCCGGTGACGTTCGACTCGTCGAAGGGGCGCAGCGGGGGGCGGCCCTTGGGGTCGACGGACAGGTCCCAAGGCCGCAGGCGGTCGAGGCCGAGGTCCTGGCGCCGCTGCTCGTCCAGCTCGCGCATGAGCGGCACGCAGGTGTCGGCGACGGCTTCGGCAAACGTGAGGCAGTCCTGCGGCGTGTAGTCGAACCGCTTGTACGCTTTCCACATGAACGCGCGGAAGTCGCTCATGCCCGCATTCCGGGCGATCCGCTCCCGCAGCGGGAGGATGCGATCGAAGATCGCATCCATCGCCTCGCGGTCCTGAAGGCGGCGGCTGGTGCTCAGTTCCCAGGCGGCCTGGCGGGTCGGGCGATCGGGCTCCTCGATGAACCGGCTGAGCTGCTGGAGCGTGTACTCCTTCCCGCGGAAGTTGACCATCATCGCGCCGCAGATCTTGTCGTATTCGTTGTTCAGCTTCGTGACGTCGGTTTCCAGCGGCACGTTCTCGTCGCGGAACAGCTCGACGTCGGCCCGCCAGCGTTTCTTCAGCAGGTCGTAGCGGGGGCCGGCAAGTTGCTGGCCGCCGGGGCTGTCGAGCAGCTTCGTTTGCAGGCGGAAGTAGAGCGGCTTGATCTTGGGCTCGATCTGCTCGACGAAATGGAGGTAGGCGCGCTCGATCTGCTCGTCGTCCGTGTGGCAGCTTTTGGCGATGTATCGGCGGCTGCCGTACTCGTCGACGACGGCGGACAGCTCGGAGAAATCCGCGAGCCATCGCTCGGCCTCGGCGGCCGTCGTCAGCGGGCGGGCGAGCAGGTCGTCGTAGAGCGGCTGGAGCTGGCCGAAGTCGGCGACGTCCACCTGGGCGGGAACGAACCGGCGCGTCGGCGGCTGCTGGGTTGCGATCATGAGTGGGGCCTCTTATCGTTCGATGGATCGTGCGTCAATTGGACTATACCCGCTCGAAGCCCGAGACGTCAGACCCGCCGGCCCGGCGGCTGGCCGTGGTCGCGCTGGTCGGCGTCGGGCTGCTGATGTGGGGCCTGTGGCATCAAAAGATGCCGTGGCTGCGGTGGCTTTGCATCGCGGGGGCGGTGGCGGTCGCGCTCATCCCGCCGGTCAATCGCGTGCTGGCGGCCGGCTTGGATCGCATTCGTCACCCGTCGCGGCGGTCGCTGGAGTATGCGGGGCTCTTGGTCGGCGTGGCCGCGACGGCCTACCTGATCGCCACCGCCTTCGCGCAGGGCCGCGACCTGATCCCGAAGACCCAGGACGACTGCAGTTACATGATCGGCGTGCAGATGCTCGCCCGCGGGCACCTGTGGATGCCGCAGCACCCGTTGGCCGACTTCTTTGAGGCGCTGTACGTCATCGTCAAGCCGGTCTATTGCTCGAAGTATTTCCCGGGCACGTTTCTCGCGTTCGCGCCGATGGTGTGGCTGCACTGGCCGGCGTGGATCCTGCCGGTGGTGATGTCAGGGGCTTCCGTCGGCTTGCTGTACCGGATCATTACCGAGTTGATCGACGGCACTGCGGGGGCGGTCGCCGCGATCTGGATGGTGTCGCTGCAGGAGTTCCGAACCCTGTCGGTGATGGTGATGTCGCACGTCCCGACGGTGCTGCTGGCGCTGCTGATGATCTGGGCGTGGCTGCGCTGGCGGCGGAGCCGATCGGTGGGCTGGGCGATCGCGATCGGCGCGTTCAGCGGGTGGGCGGCGATCACGCGCCCGGCCGATGCGCTTTGCTACGCGATCCCGATCGGCCTTGCGATGGCCGCCGATCTGTGGGGGCGGCCGGCCCTGCAATGGGTCGCGACCGGGGCGGCCGGGGTACTGGCGGCGGGGCCGTTTCTGGCCCTCCAGGTGATTTCCAATGTCGGCGTCACGGGCCACCCGTTCCAACCCGCTTACAACCTGGCGCTCGCGCGGGAGCAACCCGGAGCCGAGTACGGCCTTCGCCGATTCAACCCTGCGTGGCGGCCGGCCTCGTCGCTGCCGGAGATCCAGGCCTTTTACGAGTATTGGTGCCAACCGCTCCTCCGCGATCACCAGCCCGGGAATGTGCTCCGTTCGTGGTTTGTCAAGCCGGTGGCGATCACCGAGCCGAACGCCCAAGGCGTCGCGGAGGTGACGATGCCGTTCCCGTTGTTGCTCGCGCTCCTGCCGGTCGGTTTGATCGGCCTCGCAGACCGGCGCCGGCAAGTGCTGGCATTCACCCTGCCGGCATTCGTCCTGATCTACCTGTTCAACCCGATTTATGTGTGGCACTACGCGATCGTCGTGGCGCCGGCGGTGATCCTGTTGGTATTGCTGGGCGTGGGCGCGGTGGCGAACGTTTGGCCGGGCCGCCGCCGGCAGGTTGAAGCCGTCCTGACGACGGCCGTCGCGGCGATGGCCCTCACGGCCTGCTGGGAAATCAAGCAGTTCATGCCCACGCCCGGCGAGCGGGTGCGGGACGGGATGATGGAGGGGACGCTCGTCGCCCAGATCAACGAAGACCTCCCGCTGGCGGCCGAGGCGCCGGCGGTCGTCCTGTTCCGCCGGACGCCCGGCGAGAACTACTTTGAAGAGCCGGTCTACAACACCGACGTCGCCTGGCCAGATGACGCACCGATCGTCCGCGCCCACGACTTGGGGCCGCGGAACGGCGAGATCATCCGTTATTACGCCCGCAGCCAGCCGCAACGGATGTTCTATCTGTTTGACGCGGCGAGCCGGCAGTTGATCCCGATCGGCAGGGCGGCAGCGCTCGCCGCTGAACTGGGCCGAGGCAAGCCCGTCACCTCCCTTTTCCCGCCGATGTGATAAGCCGCGCCTACGATGCTCGGGCCCGCGGGTGGACATGAACCGTGTGTGTCGAAGGATCGGTTACTGACGATGACGAACGACACCATGACGCAGGCTTCCCCGGCGATTCAACTTTCAGGCGTCGGATTCCGTCGCGACGGGCGATGGATCCTCGACGACGTTCACCTGGCCATTCCGTCCGGCGCCTGCGCGGCCATCCTGGGCCCCAACGGCAGCGGCAAGAGCACGCTGACGCGCATTATCGCGGGTCACCTGTGGCCGACGGTGGGGGCCGTGACGGTGTTGGGTCAGACTTTCGGCGAGATTGATCTGCATTCGCTCCGCCGCGAGCTGCGGCTGGTTCAATCCCATAGCCCGGTGGAAATGGACGTTGATCTCACCGCGAATGAGGTCGTCCTGACCGGGTATTTCGGGACGGTGGGGCTGTACGACCCGGTCACACCGGAGATGCGCGAGCGGGCCACCGACGTGCTCGACCGGGTCGGCCTGCACCACGTGGCGGACCATCGTTTCACCACGTTGAGCAACGGCGAGCGGATGCGGACGCTGATCGCTCGGGCGCTGGTGGTGCGCCCGCCGTTGCTGATGCTGGACGAGCCGACCGCCGGCTTGGATCTGCTCGCCCGCGAACAGGTGCTGGCCACGGTTCAGGCGCTTTTCGAGTCGGACGAGGCCCCGCCGACCGTCATTTTCATCACGCACCATCTGGAGGAGCTGCCGCCAGCCACGCGGCACGTGATCTTGCTGGGCGATGGGAAGGTGGCGGGGGCTGGCCAACCCGAGCAGGTGTTGACGTCGAGCCTGCTGTCGCCGGTCTACGGGTGCCCCATGGAAGTCAATCGGCAGGCCGGGCGTTTTTACGTGCAGGTCCACCCTGGAGCGTGGCAGGGGCTGCTGCGACGGCGAAGATAGCGGTTGTGTCTCGTGGGGCGGGCTGAGACCGGCATCGTATGCGGTTCAAAGAATCCCGAGCGACAGCGTCGTCTGGCCAGTGTTTTGCGGACTTCCGTATTGTGCGGATTTGGAATTTGTCTTGACGTGCAACTTGAAGTTCTGTTACTCTTCTGACGCGGAGTTGTTGAACGTTCTGTGTGGTCCGCAGGTGAAGACGATCTCGGCCTCAAGGATTCCGCCAACAAGTCTTCCCCGCGGCGTCTATTCGAATTTGTGCTTCTTCCTCGTTAAAAAGTGGGTCGTCGGCGGCGGTCGCCGGCGCCAACGTATCCGCCACAGGCGGCAGTGCTGACTGGCCGGTATCCGGCTTCGACAAGCCGAAATGGCAATCTTCCATTCCTCCTATTGCCGGCCCCCAGCAGCGTTCGCCGAGGCGCATGTCGAAAGGAGCTTCGTATGAAGCTGCAAGTCATCCGGGGCAAGGCCCCGAAAGCCGCGAGGGGCTTCACCCTCGTCGAACTGCTGGTCGTGATCGGCATCATCGCGCTGCTGATCTCGATCCTGCTGCCAGCGCTGAACCGGGCCCGCGAGCAGGCCAACCGCGTCAAGTGCGCCAGCAACCTGCGTCAGATTGGCCAGGCGATGGCCATGTACTCCAACAACGAGACGCGTAACGGCAACGCGTTCCCGCGGACCTACTTCCAGCCGCCGAGCGGGACGACCACGGCGAACGTCTACACCGATTTCATTGCGACCAACGGGACGCCGAACTACAACCAGCCCAATTCGTTCGGCACGCCGACCAACCCGACGGCCAACAACGCGCCGAATCCTAACGACGTAATCACGTCGATGTTTCTGATCCTCAAGACCCAGGATCTGTCGGCCGCCGTGTTTAACTGCCCCAGCTCCAACTCGACCCCGGGCAACTTCCCGGCCGTCAGCCCCAACCCGGCCGGCCCGACAGGCTACATTGCGTGGGACATTAACAACAACTCGCAGTTCCTCAGCTACAGCATTGAAAACATGTTCCCCAGCGGGACGGCTCTGGCCGGCGGGTGGAAGTGGAACGCGGCGATCGCGCCGGACTACGCCATCGCGGCTGACATCAACCCCGGCAACACCCCGCCCCCGGTGCCTGGCACGACCACGGTCGTCTCGCCGGCCACCGTGCAGCCGACCTCCAGCCGCACCCAGATGATGGGCGCCAACTCGCCTAACCACCTGCAGGAAGGCCAGAACGTGATGTACGGCGACTTCCACGTCGAGTGGTATCCCAGCTGCTTCGCCGGCAGCCAGATCGGCTCGGGGACCAATACCTACCAGGACAACATCTACACGGCTGAGAACCAGTCCAGCAGCGGCACTGGATATGCGGGCAACAACCCGGTCAACCAGGGCTCCGCGGCCCCGTACGACCGGTTCGACACCATCCTGCTCCCGATCATGACCCAATGACGGACGAATGTCGGCAGGCAGGAACGTTTGTAAATCGGGAAAGGCCCGCCCTCGCGGCGGGCCTTTCCCATTTTGTAGCTGTGTCGCGGCAATCCGTGTTAAGATCCCGCCAACGGCGCCCCGGTCCCCGCCCGGACTTTCGAATGGGAATCGAGAGGCCAATTCGTTAAGCTTCCCACCATGGAAGAGGTGCTTCCGCCTCAGACTGAAAGCGGCGCCGGGTTCGAGTTGACGCGGGTTCGACAGTTCACCGTGTTTCTCGAGAACCGCGTCGGCCGCCTGCAAGGGCTGATGAGGGCGTTCGAAGAAAGCGCAGGCAGGATCAGCGCTCTCTGCATCGAGGAGTCGGCCGACTCGGCCCTCGTGCGGATCATCGGCTCCGACCCGGACCGCGGGCGCGAGGCGTTGCACAAAGCGGGCTTCTCGTTCAGCGAGTCGGAACTGCTGGCGGTTGAACTGCCCAAGAAGACGCGCCAGCCGCTGGTCATGATCTGCACGGCATTGCTCGCGGCCGAGATCAACATCCACTACGCCTATCCGCTGCTGCACCGCCCGCACGGGCCGGCCATGGCCCTCTATGTCGAGGATCCCACCCTGGCCGCCCAATTGCTCATTCGCAAAGGGTTTACCCTCATCAGCGAAAACGATCTGCGGAAGTAGCGCCCTGAGGGGATTTCGTTTCCCTTTTGCGGATCTTGCAGCCGAATCGGATCGCCTTCCGATAAGAAGGGGGAATGTCCCAGCCTCCGGTGCAGCCTCACTCGAATCCATCCATTCCCGGCGCCAACCGCCGGCAACTGAGAATGCACGGCCTTTCCGTGGAATTGGAATGCCACGTGCCCGCGCTGGAGCCAACGCTCGGACGGCTGTTGGGCACATTCGCTTCCCAAGGGGAACATCCGGACGGCGCCATCACGCGGGGATCCGTCCACGTGTATGAAGGCCCATCCGTTGGGCGCCGCCTTTCGTCGGCCGCCATTCCGTTGCACCGTTCCGGAGACTTGACCGAGTTGTACGCCGAGGCCGAACGCTCCTGGCTCATCGACGAGCGGTGGGGCATGAGCGAAGTGAACCTCTTCAAGGGCCAATTCAAGAGCTGGATCCTCCCGCACCCGAAGGTCGATGCGGTTCGCCTGGCCGAACTGGCGGTTCTCCGGCCATTGGCAATGTTGCTGAAGTACAAGGGCCTGCATCTGCTCCCTGCCGCTGCGGTGTCTCGGGAGAATTTTGCGGCCCTGGTGATTACGCCCTTCGGGCTGGAGCGCGAACTGACTCGGGCGCTGGAGGCCCGCTACCGGATCATCGGCCAGCGATGGACGGCCGTCCGGGAAGAGGACGGCCGGTGCCAGCTGCTGGCGATGCCCGGCGTGGTGCAACAACGGCCCGCGTCGCCGGCGGCGATGCCCGAGTGGATCGACCTGACCGCGACCAATCCGCTGTCGGTCCAGCCGCAGGCGCATTGCAGTGCGGTGCTCGCGATCGACTCCGGCCGCCGGCCCCGGGCCAGCCTGCAGGCGTGGTCTGCCGAGGACGCCGCAATGGTCCTGCGCCTTGCCTGGCCCATCCCCGAACTGCACCCGCAGCGCCGCTGCGGCCAGCTTGCCACGCGGCTGGCCCAGATCTGCCCCTGCTACCGCGTGCAACTGTCGCACGACCCGGCGGAGTGGGTCTCCCTGCTCGAATCGCTCCGATCCGCAACGCCCGCACGAACACGAATTGCGGCCTGATCGGCCCGGCACCCAAACCTCACATGCGAATGCCCTGGACCGACCCTCCCGCATCCCCTGCTCCCGTCGCAAATTGCTCCCTCCGCGGTTAGACTGCCTTCTAAACACCCGCCATTGGCCGGTGTAATTCAAAAAGCATCACGCGCTTTTTGACTTGACGCTCACACACGATCCCTTTACCGGAGGCTTTCCGCGATGTCCGAAACCAACGCGACTTCGTCGCCGTCGTCCCCGCAATCGAGCGAATCGAGCCGGCGGCAATTCCTTCAGACCGCCGGGGCGACCGCGGCGGGGGCGATGCTGATCAACTCGGCCCTCTCCTCGGCCGTTTACGCCCAAGGCAACGATACGATCAAGATCGGCCTGATCGGTTGCGGCGGTCGCGGGACCGGCGCCGCCGCCAACGCCCTGCACGCCCATCCGGCCAACAAGCTCGTCGCCATGGGCGACCTGTTCATCGACAAGATCACCGGCACCGACAAGCGGCCCGGGTCGCTGCCCGCACTGATCAGCCAGGAAGGCAACGCCCAGATCGACGTCCCCAAGGACCGGCAGTTCGCCGGGTGGGACGCCTACAAGGGCGTGATCGAAGCCTCCGACGTCGTCCTCCTGGCCACCACCCCGCACTTCCGCCCGCTGCACATCGAGGCCTGCCTCAACGCCGGCAAGCACATCTTCGCCGAGAAGCCCGTCGGCGTGGATGCCAAGAGCGTGCGCAAGGTGATGGAACTCTCCAAGGCCGCCGCGGAGAAGAAGATCAACCTCGTCTCCGGCCTCTGTTACCGCTACGACAAGTACGTCAAGGAGACCGTCGAGCAGATCCACTCGGGCAAGATCGGCGACGTCGTCTCCATCAACTCGAACTACCTGACGGGCTGGCTCTGGAACAACCCGCGCCAGCCGCAGTGGAGCGACATGGAGTACCAGATCCGCAACTGGCTCTACTACTACTGGCTCAGCGGCGACCACGTCGTCGAGCAGCACATTCACAGCCTCGACAAGGCGCTGTGGATCATGAACAACGAGCCGCCCACCCACGTGATCAGCACCGGCGGCCGCCAGCAGCGCACCGCGCCGGAGTTCGGCAACATCTACGACCATTTCGCCAACGTCTTCGAGTGGATCCGCCCCGGCCAGGCGCCCGTCCGCGTCTTCAGCTACTGCCGCCAGTTCACCGGCCAGCCCACCGTCACCGTCGACGTCTCCGACCTGATCTTCGGCACCGAGGGCGTCGCCAGCCTCGACCAGCACCGCATCACCGACCGCCACGGCAAGGTCACCTGGAAGCGCTCGCCCACCACGCCGGAGAACATGTACGATTCCGAGCACAAGGCCCTCTTCGGCGCCATCCGCGCCGGCGAGGTGCTCAACAACGGCGACTACATGTGCAAATCCACCCTCATGGGCATCATGGCCCGCGAGTCCGCCTACTCCGGCAAGAAGATCACGTGGGAAGAGATCATGAAGTCCGACCAGGACCTCAGCCCCGAGGGCGGCTACCAGTGGGAGAAGCTCCCCGTGGCGCCGGTCGCCGTACCGGGCGAATACAAGTTCAAATAGGCCGCCAGTAGTCCCAATTGCATTTTGCAATTCTCAAATCGCAATTTGCAATCTCTCGCTGTTCACCCCGAGGGCGAGTCCTTTCCCGCGGGCTCGCCCTCCGGCGTTTCCACATCGGCCCGCACCCCACTCCCGAACCGCGCGACGGCCGGAGATCCCTGGGGTTGGCGAAGCTCCTGCCGAGCCGCGTTTTTCGAGCGAGCGTCGGCTCGGCAGGAGCCTTGCCCTTCCAAATCCGGTCGATCTTCGCCCCGTGCGATCCCCTTGGGCGGCGGCCCTCGTTTTCCAGCAAGCGCCTTCCCTTTTGGCAGTTTCTAGCGTAAAGTGGTGCCTAATGAATGGGACTCAAAGGAAAAGCGGACGTTCGGCCCAGGACGGCTCGGCGGACGAGGTGCGCGAGGTGCTGGACTGCATCCGGCGGATCGTCCGCCTGCTGCGGCTCTCCTCGCGCGAAGCGGAACGCGACGTGGGCCTCACCGGCGCCCAGTTGTTCGTGCTCCAGAAGCTGAACGAAGCCAAGATGTTGTCGGTCAACGAGTTGGCCGAGCGAACCCACACGCACCAGAGTTCGGTTTCTGTGGTGGCCCAATCGCTAGTGGACAAGGGCCTGGTGGCCCGCGCCCGGGCGTCGGATGATGCCCGGCGGCTGGAGTTGACGCTCACGCCGGCGGCGCGAACGCTGATGCGCAAGGCGCCCGGGGCGGCACAGGACCGGCTCATCGAAGCCCTCGAATCGCTCCCGGGATCCACGCGGAGCCAACTCGCCAAGTCGCTGGGCAAGCTGGTGGACGCGGCGGGGCTGAGCGACGTTGAGCCCGGCATGATGTTCGAGGAGAACAGTACGACGCCCGCCAAGTCGACGAGCAAATCGCGCAGCCGGGGCACAGGAAGGGCGGCAGTACATGCCCGGCGGTGACGATCAATCCATGACGGACAATTCGGTCGAAGGCGCATCTACAACCGAGGGGCTCCCGATTGCGGTCTCGCTGGGCCCGGCCCTCGACGCGGCGGCGGTCCCGCGGCATTCGTCGCTGGTCGACCGGCGTGTGCTGTTCATCAGCAGTCTGGCGATCGTCGTCGCCGTTGCGGCGGCGTTCATCGCGCAGTTCCTGATGCGCCTGATCTCGTGGATCACCCACGTCGCGTTCTACGGCGAGTTTTCCGCGCGCCTCGACGGGCACGCATCGCCGGCCGACAACCATCTGGGCCCGTGGGTGATCGCCATCCCGGTCATCGGCGGGGTCATCGTCGGGCTCATGGCCCGCTATGGGCACAAGGCGATCCGCGGGCACGGGATTCCCGAGGCGATGGAACAGGTGCTGCTCAACCAGAGCCGCATCCCGCCCCGACTCACGTTTCTCAAGCCGTTGTCGGCGGCGATCGCGATCGGGACCGGCGGCCCGTTCGGCGCCGAGGGGCCGATCATCGCGACCGGCGGCGCGCTCGGATCATTCGTCGGGCAGATCGTCAGCACGACGGCGACCGAGCGAAAGACGCTGTTGGCGGCCGGGGCGGCGGCCGGCATGGCGGCCACGTTCGGCAGTCCGGTCGCCGCGGTGCTGCTCGCCATCGAACTGCTGCTGTTCGAGTTCCGCGCCAGGTCCATCATCCCCGTCGCCCTGGCCAGCGCGACGGCGGTGGGGGTCCGCGTCTTCTTCGACGGCGTCCACCCGGTCTTCGCCATGCCCAACCTGGCGCAGCCGAGCGGGTGGGACCTGGCGATCTACATCCTGCTGGGCGGGCTGGTCGGCATCGTGTCGGTGGGCGTCACCCGTGCGGTGTACTGGGTCGAAGACGCGTTCGAGCACCTGCCGGTCCATTGGATGTGGTGGCCGGCCATCGGCGCGGTGGCCGTCGGCCTCGTCGGCTACTTCGCGCCGCGGACGCTGGGCGTCGGATACTCCAACATCAGCCACATCCTCTCGTTCGGCAGCGACCCGGGCCTGACGCTCACGATGCGGATGATCGCGTTCCTCTGCGTGATGAAGTTCATCTCCTGGGTGATCGCGCTGGGCAGCGGGACGTCGGGCGGCACGCTCGCGCCGTTATTCACGATCGGCGGCGGGCTCGGCGCCGTGCTCGGCGCGGGCGCGGCACGCCTGTTCCCCCACGCGGGCGTGGACGTGAGGGTGGCGGCGCTGGTCGGGATGGCGGCAATGTTCGCCGGGTCTTCCCGGGCGATGCTCACCAGCGCGGTGTTCGCCTTCGAGACCACGTTGCAGCCGCTGGGGCTGCTGCCCCTGTTGGGCGGTTGCACGGCGGCGTACCTGGCCTCGGCGCTGCTCATGCGCAACACCATCATGACCGAGAAGATCGCCCGCCGGGGCGTGCGCGTGCCGGCCGATTACGAGGCCGATTATCTCGGCCAGGTGCTTGTGAGGCAGGTGATCAGCGGAACGCTCGTCTCCCTTCGCGACGGCCAGACCGTGGGAACCGCCCGGGCGTGGATCGACTCGCACGTGCCCGGCTCGCAGCACCACGGCTTCCCCGTGCTCGACGAAAACGGGCACCTGGTTGGCGTGCTGACGAGGCGCGACGTGCTCGACCCGGATCGATCGGGCGACGAGCTTCTGCGCGACCTCATCGGCCAGCCGCCCAAGGTCGTTTACGACGACTGCACGCTGCGGCAGGCGGCCGACCACATGGTGAACCACGACATCGGCCGCCTGCCGGTGATTGCGCGCGAGGACCCGTCCCG
>DASXMX010000329.1:0-4488 GCA_036495445.1 Tepidisphaeraceae bacterium | reverse complement strand
CGCGCAGGAGATCCGGGGCGGCGCTGCGCTCTGCCACCGGCGTGGGGGATTACTGTCGTACCACCCGGTGCCCGTGCTATTTGGCAGTCGAAGCGGACGCGCCCACCGGTTGCGTGGTCGGCTTCTTCGACCGGGCGGTCCGCTGGGCCTCCTTGGCCTTCGCCTCGAGCTCGGCGACTTCCTTCTTCTGCTCGTCCGTCAGCAGCGCGAGGATGTCGGCGTGCTCCTTGGCCTCGATCGCGTGAACCTCATCGAGCGCCTTCTGGTGCACGGCGATGATCTTGGTCCGTTCCTCCTCCGTGAGGTCCTTGAGCTCATTCCATGGCTTCGTGAGCCGGGCACGGCCCGCACGGGGGGTCGCGGGCGTCGCGGCCGCCGGCGTCTCGCCAGCGGCCTTCGCGCCCGACGTGCCCGAATCCGCGGCCAGAACGGCCGTCCCCATCAACAGCGCAGCACCACACATCCACAACGACTTCGAGAACGACATCGGATCTCCTTCCCGAATGGAATTGTGAAGGGAAACTCTCCCCTCAGACTTGTTCCAGGTTTCCCCGCGCGCGACCGGCCCGCCAAGTGCTATTTGCGCTTGGCGGCCGTCTCGAACAGCGGGTTGGTGATTTTCAGTTCTCCGCCGATCCGCATCCCCTCAGCGACGGGGCCGTCGAAGGCGACCGGCTCACCAGGCGCCTCCTCGAGGTCGGCCGCCGGCGGGACTTCGGCCGGGGCGACGTCGGGGCGGTAGAGCCGCCCGCCGAACGCCTTCATGTATTCGGTCCAGTTACCGTCCCCGGCGCCGGCCTGCGGGCTGCGGGTGGCGGCCAGGGCGCTCATCAGCTTGGCGTCCATGTTTTCGATGTGATGGACGGCAATCGCCTCCGGCGTCGCCGGCACCTTCACCGCGCCGAACTCCGGCACGCCATGATGGCTCAGGATGATGTGCTGCAGCACGTCGATCAGCGGCTGGGGGATCTTCTCCCCGAGCATCTGCTCGGCGTCGACGACCTTGTGCTCGAGCCACATCGCCGACTTGACCACGTGGCCGATCAAGTTGCCCCCGTCGGTGTAGCCGAACGCGCTGTCGTAGCTCAATTCCCAGGTCTTGGCGATGTCGTGCAGGAAGATGCCGGTGATCACCAGGTCGCGATTGAGGCCGGGGTAGAATCGGACGATCGCGTCGGCGACTTCGATGGCGTTAAGCGTGTGCTCGAGCAAGCCGCCGATGAACGCATGGTGCATGCTCTGGGCGGCGGGCGAGCGGCACAGGTTCTTCATCAGCTTTTCGTCATCGAGGTACGCCTGCACGATCGCCGCCAGGTGCCGGTTCTGGATGCTGCCGAGAATCTCGGTCAGCTTCCGGCACATCGTGGGGATGTCCTTCTCCGTGTGCGGCAGCAGGTCGGCAAGCTCGTAGGTCCCTTCCTTGGCGGGCCAGAGCTGCTCGATGATGAGCTGGAGGTTGTTCTGGTAGTTTTCGAGCTTGCCGCGGAGGCGGATGAAGCCGCCGTCGGGCATCGCGTTGAAGATCTCGCGGGTGGCCTTCCACATCCGGCCGTTGACCTGCAGCGACCGGTCCGAGACGAGCGCCTTAATGAAGTGCGTGCCATTGGAGGCGGCCGAGAACTGCTTGCCGGAGACGCAAAAGACGTCTTCGACCAGGTCGCCGGGCGCGCAGTCTCGCAGGAACACTCGTTGCATGGTGTGCCCTTTTACAGGGACGTTTTCACAGTCGCAAGGAAATGTTGGGTTTTCGTCAGGTGGAAACCCGGCCGGAACGGGTCAAACACCCCGAAACGGACGGTCGCTCCGCCACACTCGCTATAATTCGCCCAGATTCCGGGCGGGATGGAGGCTGCATGACACCAAACCAACCGAGCATGTATGCAAGGTGATACGAATGGGGACGAGCCTTTGCGTTCGACCGCCGGGCGAAGTCGTCGATCACCTCCACCGCGCGGAGAGCGATAGTATCGATGTCACGACACGTAGGCTCCGCTTCAACGGACGGAATCGTTCGCCTTGCTGCGAGTATCCGTCCGCTGAAGCAAAGCCTACGTGGCGGATGCCCCGTGACACGGGTTTTCAAGCCGTGGCAGGCGATCTTCGATCGAAAAACACCTTCCGCAGTTCGAGTGATTCTCGGCACGGGTTGGAAACCCGTGTCACAGGGAAGCTTATTCCGAGCCCTTGTTGAATCGGTTCTCGACCTCCGCCCAGTTCACGATGTTCCAGAACGCGGCGATGTAGTCGGGCCGGCGGTTTTGGTACTTGAGGTAGTAGGCGTGTTCCCACACGTCCAGGCCGAGGATGGGGTACTTGTTGTCCATCAGCGGGTTGTCCTGGTTGGGGGTGGAGGTAATTTCGAGCTTGTCGCCGTTCTTCACCAGCCACGCCCAGCCGGAGCCGAAGCGGGTCGTCGCGGCCACGGTGAACTGCTCTTTGAACTTGTCGAACGAGCCCAAGGCCGAGTCGATCGCCTTGGCGGAGTTGCCGATTGGCCTGGCGTTGGCCTTCTTGGGGTCAAGCAGGAGCCAGAAGAGCGAGTGGTTGTAGTGCCCGCCGCCGTTGTTGCGGACGGCGGTCTTGATCGCATCGGGCACCTGCGAGAGGTTGTTCTTCAGGATGTCGGAGATCGACTTGTTCTGAAGATCGGGCGCCTGCTCCAGCGCCTTGTTCAGGTTCGTCACGTAGGCGGCGTGGTGCTTGCCGTGGTGGATCTCCATCGTCTGCTTGTCGATGTACGGCTCGAGCGCGTCCGACGGGTAAGGCAACGGGGGGAGTTGAAAGGCCATGGTTTCGCTCCTTCTTCCAATGTTATCGGCGGGTCCGAGAGAGTCGGGCCGAGTCAATCGAAGGTTAGCCCTGTCGGCGTGGAGCGTCAACCGATGAACGAGGGGCCGGGCGGGCCCGTGGAATGTGGCGCCATATGTTGGATATGTTGCAGACGATTCGCGGGTCGATCAGTGTGAGTTCGCGCCGAACAGCGAATCGTGCAGTTCCTGGACATGGTCGCGCGCCCCTTCCCCGCTGCGGAACTTCTCGTGCTCGACGAGGTCGGCGATGTGGTTAATGCCGGCGGCGAGCTTGCCGAGCGACTCGATCAGGTGATCGACCTGAGCCGGCGAGGCGCCTTGCGTCCATTCCGAGAGCGACACCTTCCACTTGCCGTCCACGCGAACCATCGGGACGGCGGATTGCTGGTCGCGGAATTGGATCGTCGCGTGGTCGTCATCGATCTTCTCGCCGGCGGCGTCGACCGCCGCCACGTCCTCCGTCCCGGCGGCCCGAACCGCCTGCGCAGCGAGGTCCTTGCCGAACCGCTGGGCGACCGCCTTCTCCAGCCGGGCGACGGCGAGGTCCCCCTCGGCCAGGGTGCGGGCGAGTTTCTGCTGCTGATCGCCCTCGGCCTGGTAGAAGGCCATGTCCGCCCCGACGTTGCCGGATCTGGCCGCCGCGTCCTGGGACCGGAGGGCGGCCTTGGGCGAGTCGACGCTGGCCGCGGGTTGGCTCTTCGCGTCGTCTGCCAGCGCGAGGGCCGCCGAGCCTGCGAGGAGAAACGCCGTTGCGATGCAGAGCCGCCGAAACATGGGAACCCGCCTTTCTGGATCGATGATTGCAAATTGCGGATTTGACGATCGCAAATTGCAAATTGGCCCGGTCGTCCGCCGGTTCACCCAATTCTCAATTTGCAATTTGAAATTTGCAATTTGCAATGCCCCTCACGGGAACAATCCCTTCAAGCGCGACGCCTCCGCCACCCGGCCGATGGCAATCGCATAGGCGGCGGTCCGGTAGTCGCAGTCGGCCGCGTCGGCCTTGGCGTTCACCTCGTCGAACGCCTTTTCCATCACGCGCTGCAACTCGTTCTGCACGCGCTTCTTGTCCCAGAAGTAGTTCTCCAAACCCTGCACCCATTCGAAGTAGCTGACGGTAACGCCGCCCGCGTTGGCGAGGATGTCCGGGAGGACGGTGATGCCGTTGTCGCGGAGGATCTCGTCGGCGCCGGGCGTCGTGGGGCCGTTGGCCCCTTCGCAGACGATTCGGGCCCGGATATGCGGTGCGACCTCTTCGGTGATCGTATTCTCCATCGCGGCGGGAACCAGCACGTCGCAGTCGCAGGTGACCAGTTCCTCGTTGCTGATGGCGTCGGCGCCGGGGAAGTCGGTCAGGACGCCGTTCTCGCGGTAGTAGAGCCCCGCGGCGTCGATGTCGATGCCGCTCTCATCGTACAACCCGCCCTCCTTCGCGCTGATCGCGACGATGGTCGCGCCGCGCTCGTCCAGCAGCCCGGCGGCGTGGTAGCCGACGTTGCCGAACCCCTGCACCGCGATCCGCAACCCCTCCAGCGACTTGTTCTGGGTCGAGAGGAATTTCCGCAAGACGTTCATCAGACCACGGCCGGTCGCCTCCTCGCGGCCCACCGAGCCGCCGAGGGTCACGGGCTTGCCGGTGACGACGCCCAGCGCCTGATAGCCAAGCATCATCGAGTAC
>DASXMX010000328.1:0-7214 GCA_036495445.1 Tepidisphaeraceae bacterium | reverse complement strand
GCCCATCCCCGTCGCCGACACGGCCCGGGAGGGTTACGTCGACAAGTGGATCGTCTACGGCAAGGTCTACGGCGAGCAGCTCTTCACCGCCAAGGAACTGACGGTCGAACCGGGCCGGACGGTCACGATCAAGGACAACGGCGCCTACGGCCTGATCACCGTCGCCGGCGAAGGCCGGATGAACAAGCTCCGCCTCAACTGCCCCAAGCTGATCCGCTTCCTCGACCTGACCGAGGACGAGGTCTTCTGCACCGAGAGCGCGGCAAAGGCCGGCGTCACCTTCGAAAACACCAGCGTCACCGAGCCGCTGGTCGTGCTGCGCTACTTCGGCCCCGACGTGAACCCGGACGCGCCGGCGCTTAAGTACAAGGGGAATGTGAAGCTGTAAGCGGATGGGACGCGAAATGGCTGAATTGATTGCGTCGTCCTGCTAAGATTCTCGACCATGAGTACCCTGACTCCGCCAGTTCAACTTACGCCAAAGGATGTCGAGCGCGCAAGCGTGCGGGATGGGAAGCTCTACGAATTGATCGGCGGCGAGCTGAAGGAGAAGCGCGTGGGGTTTTGGGAATTGTTCACGGCCCAGCGAATCATCGAGCGCTTGAATCAACAATTCTATCCTCACGAGGGTGCCGCGGCCGGCGAAGTCATGGTCTACTGCTTCAAACGCGCTAATCACGGACGCAAGCCGGACGTCGTGTACGTGAGAAACAAGCAGTATGCGGAAGGCCGAATCGCCGAGGGAGACATCTACGTCGTTCCGCATCTGGTCGTGGAAGTCCTGTCGCCGAACAACACGGGGCTCGAAGTCGACGACAAGCTTGAAGAATACTTGGAGGCCGGCATCCCGCTGGTCTGGATCGTGAACCGCGATCGGCGGACCATCCGCGTCTACCGTAGCGACGGGACGACCCATCTCTTCAAAGGCCAGGACGTCATCGAGAATGAACCGCTGCTGCCGGGCTTCCGGCTGGTCGCGGCGGATGTATTTCCCGCGCCGTGAGACTCAAGGTTCGGCTAACCACTGAGGAACCAACAAATGGCTGCTGCGCACGCGAACAACCACCCCAAGCTCCACAACGCCGCCTGGCCCGGCCTGGTCGGTAAAGGCCCCGACTCCGAGCCGCCGATCGATTTGGACACGATGATCCGGCTCACCGCCGAGGCGAGCGTGGACGGCGTGAGGTTCGACGGGATGGACCTGTTCCTGTTCGACCCGCACCTCAGCATCGACGCCACCGACGACCAGCTCAAGCGGGTGGCCGACAAGTTCGCCGCGAACAACCTGGTCGTCGGCTCGGTCGTCGCGCCGATCTGGCCGCCGACCGGCGGCGGGGCCGCCATGGGCTCGGAGGCCGACCGCAAGAAGTTCGTCGAGCAGGTCCGCAAGGGGTGCCGCATCGCGGAGCGGCTTCGCCTGCTGGGCATCCGCCCGTACGGCGTCGTCCGTATCGACTCGGCCTCCGGCCCGGACGAGTGGTACAAGGACCCAGCCGGCAATCAGAAGAAAATCGCGGCGACGTTCCGCGAAGCGGCTGACGTCGCCGAAGGCTTCGGCGAGCGCCTCGCCGCCGAGGGCGAGATCTGCTGGGGCGGCATGCACTCGTGGAAGCGGATGGTCGAACTGCTTGAGCTCGTCGACCGTCCCGCGACCGTCGGCTTTCAGGCCGACATGGCCCACACGCTCCTCTACACGATGGGCTACAACGCCCCCGAAGACGCGATACTGCCCGAAGGGTACGACTGGAAGGACAAGACCAAGCTCGACGACGCCCTCAAGCAACTCACGCACGCCCTCCGCCCCTGGACGATCGACTTCCACGTCGCCCAGAACAACGCCACCGTCCACGGCACCGGCAGCCACGACAAGACCGGCCGCCATTGCCTCGCGACCGACCCGACCGGCAAGCTCGACATCCCGCGCCACGCCGGCTACTGGCTCCGCAACGAGGCCGGCTACGTGATCAAGCGGTTCCGCCACATCTGCTGGGACGGCTGCATGTTCTCCAACGAGACCATGATGAAGCCGCAGACATGGAAGGATATCCTCGCAACCATGATCGCCGTCCGAGACCAGCACGGCTGGCGGGAGTGAATTCGGATGAACCCCAATCAGAATTCCGCCGCTTCCCAGTTCCACGAGCTCGCGTTCGGCGACGTCGAGCGCGAACTGGCCGTCACGCGCAGTGTGCTGGAGGCTGTTCCCGACGCGCACCTCGACTGGAAGCCGCACGAGAAATCGATGACCCTCGGCCAATTGGCCATCCATGTGGCTTACCTGCCGGACTGGGCGCGTGGCGCGCTGGCGAGCGATTTGCTGGACTTCGCGGCCGCGCCCCGGCCGCCCAAGTCGGTGAAGGACGTGCGGGAGTTGCTCGAGCATTTCGACCGCAATGCCGCCGCGTTCCGCGCGGCCCTCGCCGCCTTCGACCCGGCGAAGTACGGCGACCTCTGGACGCTCCGCAACGGCGAGCAGGTCTTCGTCAGCAAGCCCCGGCCGATCGTTTATCGCGTGTGGAGCATGAATCACCTGATTCACCATCGCGGGCAACTCTGCGTGTACCTCAGGCTGCTCGACGTGAAGGTGCCGACCGTCTACTTCAACACCGCGGACGACCCGGCGTTCGTGTTCGAATGAGGAGGAGTTGGGCATCCGCGTGATCCGGGTCGATACGGTGCAACCGCCCGAGATCCTCACCGAGCACAGTGAGACGGCGGTGATCGAGCGCGTCACCAAGGCGTGGACCGAATGCGCCGACATTGCCGCCCAACGGGGGCTGGCGGTGGCCGGTGACCAAGCGGTGCAAGGAAGCGGTGGACCGATTCAACGCGAAATACGGTTGACGCTGGAGGGCATGCGCCCACCATGTCGGCATGGACCAGGAACTCTTCGACCTGCTCAAGCCCGAAGGCGTGCTTGCAAAGCTCCCCCTGAACAAGACGCCAAAGCCGCACGAATTGGACGCCGCGACCGGCGAAATCATCGTCGACCAGGCCGGCGAGGAACGCCGGTATGCGATCAAGCCCCTGTCCGACCTCTACGGCCCCGGCCATGATGTGGACACGGTTGACCCGCAGGACGATCGCTTCATGCCCCTGTTCCTCGCGATCGAAGAGGCGATCGTTCGGCACTGGGAGCAGGATAACCCGGGCCTGACCGACGGCACCGTGGCGCTGACCCTCGATCAACTCGGGATGGGCCCCGACTCGACGACACA
Source organism: Tepidisphaeraceae bacterium (assembly GCA_036495445.1). Taxonomy (GTDB): domain Bacteria; phylum Planctomycetota; class Phycisphaerae; order Tepidisphaerales; family Tepidisphaeraceae; genus DASXMX01. The sequence goes on along the minus strand of DASXMX010000328.1, from coordinate 3,996 downwards.
GGATCCGCTCGCCCAGCGCATCCAGCTCCAGCTCCGGCTCTGCCTCAGCATGAACGACTACTCCCGTCAGGAAGTGAAAGCCGCGCTAAAGAAGGTCGGCAAGTCCGTCGACCGCCACACCCGCGCCGGCGGCCCGCGCGCGTACCTGAACTTCATCGCCCAATTCTTCGGCAAGCGGCGGTAGACGCGGTCCCGAACCGACGGAGATATCGATGAGCGAGGCCAGCCAACTGCCGGAAGAGGCGAGGGACATCTATTCGGGAGATAGCGCGCGCAGAGAATACCTCGAAGGGATCAATTCCGACTACCAGGACTTGCGCGGCGACCCCGTCGCATGGGCCGACTTCCGTCAAGAGTTGTCGGAGTGGGACGTCACGAACACGGACGGATTGGAGGACGTCTGACGCCTGAACGACGCTCCAAGAGGCTTGTTTCACTCGCACGACTCGGGTGTAAGTGATGGTTCTGATGGTTTCCCTGTGACACGGGTTTTCAACCCGTGCCGAGCGCCGCCCAAGCCGCGACGACGCGCGCGTCCGTTCGAGCCTCCGGCACGAGTCCGTGTCACAGTGCGGCCGCCAAACAAGGCGTTACACCCCCCGAATTTGGTCCACCGCGTTCGCTTGGCGTCTTTGCGTGTTCGCGGCTATTCTTGCGGCAAACCACTTGGGCCACGGAGGAACCAACGATGAAGCCACTGAATGTCGGTCTGATCGGCTACGGGTTCATGGGGCGCACGCACTCCAACGCGTACCGGCGCGTGCCGAACTTCTTCGATCTTGAATACACGCCGGTGCTGAAGGTCGTGTGCGGGCGGGACGAGGCGAAGGCGAAGCAGTTCGCGCAGCAGTGGGGCTACGAGTCGGTCGAGACGGACTGGCGGAAGGTGGTCGAGCGGCGGGACGTCGACGTGGTCGACATCTGCACGCCCAACAACAGCCACAAGGAGATCGCAATCGCCGCCGCCAGGGCGGGCAAGGCAATCCTGTGCGAGAAGCCGCTGGCCATGAACGCCGACGAGGGGCGGGAGATGGTCAAGGCGGTTGAGGCGGCGAAGGTCCCGAACATGGTCTGGTACAACTACCGCCGGGTGCCGGCGGTGACGCTGGCCAAGCAGCTCATCGACCAGGGGAAGCTCGGGCGGATCTTCCACTACCGCGCCCAGTTCCTGCAGGACTGGACGATCAGCAAAGACTTGCCGCAGGGCGGGACCGCGCTGTGGCGGCTAGACGTCGCCGCCGCGGGCAGCGGCGTCACGGGCGACCTGCTCGCCCACTGCATCGACACCGCGATCTGGCTCAACGGGCCCATGGAGTCCGTCGCCGCCATCACCGAAACGTTCGTCAAGGAGCGCAAGCACAACCTCACGGGCAAGGTCGAGAAGGTCGGCATCGACGACGCCTGCACGTTCTTCGGCCGGTTCAAGAACGGGTCACTGGCCAACTTCGAATCGACCCGCTACGCCCGCGGGCACAAGGCGCTCTACACGTTCGAGATCAACGGCGAGCACGCCTCGATCCGCTGGGACCTGCACGACCTGCACCGCCTGCAATACTTCGACCACCGCGACGAGGGCATCCTCCGCGGCTGGCGGTCGATCCACGTGACCGACCCCGACCACCCCTACATGAAGCACTGGTGGGTGCCGGGCCTGCAGATCGGTTACGAGCACACGTTCGTCCACCAGGTCGCCGACTTCATCGAAGCCTACCAGAGCGGCAAGCCCGCCCGCCCGACGTTCAAGGACGCGCTGGACACCCAGATCATCTGCGACACGGTCCTCAAGGCCGCCAGGTCCGGCTGCATGGAACAGGTGCCGCAGGTGTGAGGTGTTATAGAACAGATCACCCGAAGGCGCGAAGACGCGAAGGAATGCGGAATCGTGAGGAGCCGGGTTGGCATGGGGGCGAGGCTCCAGCCGAGCCGAGGCACACTCGAAAGACTCGGCTCGGCAGGCGCCTCGCCCTCCCGATTGCAGGCTGATGCCCTACACGTCAACGGTTCGTCTGAGGAACACCACGGAAAGCAGCCACAGGACCGCCCCGGCGACCACAGGGGCGAAGGCGGATTGGGAGAGGAACGAGACGGGGCTGCGGTAGCCGAAGAGGGCGACGCCTGCGGCGAGCGCGACGCCGACCGCCAGCGCCCGGCCGGCGAAGAAGATCGACAGCAGCAGCAGCCCGCCGGCCACGGCGCCGTTCCAGCTTCCCACCGCGTCGCAGAGCCAGTCGGGCAAGTGGTCGATCCGCAACGGTTGGCGGATCGGGTTGGCAATCTCCCAATCGCGTTGCGTTTCGATCGCCCGGAGCACGCCTTTCTTGGCGGCTTGAATCGTCACCTCCTGCCGCGTGCCGACCATGTCGACGGCCTGCTTCGCGACGGCGGCGCCGCCGTTGTTGCTCCACCACATGCCGAACCCGATCAGCACCAGCGATGCCAGCACGAACCGCACGAGCGGCCCGGTGACGATGTCGAGCGGCGACCCGTACCGTCGCTGGAAGTAATTGCCGCGCCGCCGGCCCGTGCCGTAGCCGAGCCGCGTCAACGAATCGTCATGGACCCAATCCTGAGGGATCTGCGGCACGACCCTATCGGGCTCGGCGCCGCGTGCGGCGTTTGACGTGCGGATCTCGGCCGTGTGCCGCACGGCCGCCGCCTTCTCCATCAGCCGCTCGGCATTCTGCTGGCCCTGGTTGACCGCTTCCTTTGCGTCAAATCCCTGGGCGCGAAGCGACTTGGCCTCGAGGCGGGCCAGCAGCTCCTGCTGGCGGCGCTCCTGGCGGGTTTGCACCTTGCGGTCGATCCACGTGATGATCGGCTCGCGCCACGCCGCGTGCTGGGGGCGGGCGAGCGTGCGCTCGGCGTTGCCCCACGCCCGGCGGGCGAACAGCTTCGCCTCATACCCGAACAGGTCTTCGAAGAACTCTTCCCAATGCCGGCCCGAATACTTGCAGACGAACTGCTGGATCGTGTGCTCGTCGAGCCCGCGGAGGCGAAGCTCCTTCAGCATGCGTTCCGTCTGCGCCACCGCGGTCTGACGGTCGCGCGCCAGGGGGAGGTCGACCGCGAAGTAGAACAACGCCGCCACCGCGGCGCCCGCGCCCGCGAAACCGAACCACAGCCAGTGCAGATCAAATGCGATGAGCACCAGGACGACCAGCGTGGCGACCACCAGATAGATCAGCCAGTCGAGCGCGGCGCTGCTGAAGACCAGTTCACGTGCCTTCCGCAGCAAGACGCCTCGGCGTCCCAGACCTGCGATCAGTTGATAGAACAGGACCGTCGCCACGCCGAACCCCACCAGCCCCGTCGCGATCATCGGGTGATTCACCTGCGGCAGCGCGAGCACGACGATCGCGATCAGGAGCAACGGGAAAAAGGCCCGGATCGCTGCCGTTCGGATCGTGTTCCACTTGCTGCCGTGATAGCGCTCGACCGCGAATTCCAGCGTCTGAACATGCTCCTGCTTGGGCGAGAAGGGCTTGCCCGACTCAATCCCGAGCCATCCCTCCAGGGCCGCGATCACCTTGTCCATGCCGGCGTACCGCTGCTCGGGCTGCTTGGCGAGCATCGTCATGACGATGGCCGAGAGCTCCGGCGGCACGTGACGGGCGAGCCGGTCGGGCGGCGTGACCGCGCGGTTCGCGTGCTGCGTGAGCAGTTCCTCGACCGTCTCGCCCACGAATGGCGGGCGGCCGGTGAGCAAGTCGTAGAGCGTGCAACCGAGCGAATAGACGTCGGCCCGTGCGTCGACTGTCGCCGCGTCAAGAGCCTGCTCGGGCGGCATGTAAGCGGGCGTGCCCATGGCGACGCTCGGCTGCGTTTGGGCGACCGATTTGCCATTCCCGCCCGCGCCGCCATGCCCATCGCCGGACGCCTTGGATTCGGCCGTCCCCAGGCGTTTCACGAGGCCAAGATCGGCAACCTTGACGATCCCCTCCTCGTTTAGCAACAAGTTTTCCGGCTTGATGTCGCGGTGGATCAGCCCGTGATCAT
>DASXMX010000327.1:0-22506 GCA_036495445.1 Tepidisphaeraceae bacterium | reverse complement strand
TCATCGTGACTCTCCTATTCTGCGTTCACCTCAACATCCACGTTAGGCGCGTCACGTACCGGAGCGGCGTCCGGACGGCGCCTCGCGCAACTCGGGTGCGGAAAACGTGTCGGCCACCGTTCCCCGCCGTTCCCATAGGTTTCTGTGGAGCAACGAGTAACGCCGCAGCCGGTCCCGGCGGCAAAATCCGGCGTTTTTTTGCTTGCACTTTCTGGCGGAATGTCCTAACATTCTGCGAACATATGGCGAGGTGAGGCGTAGGAGGGAAGGCACGGAGGCGACGAAGGTACGGACGCACTAAGAGGCTGTTTCAGAGCCTATTGGCCCCGCGACGGCCCGATTTTCGCCTCGCATCAAGGAGCGAGCCCGAAGCGACTCAATCTATACGAGTCGTTGAGGGCGAGCGACGCCGAGGCGGGGCGAAGTGCGGAAGAAATGGCGAATGCCGATTGCCGAATGTGAAGGAAAAAGTGCTGAGGACGGAGAAAGCGGGGAAGGCCGAATGGCGAATGCCGGGTGCCGAATGGACAGACGCGGAGCCGGGGCGGATGCGTGCGACAGTAGGCTCGCCGAGGGCGGGTCGGGCGCGCGTGCTGAGGGTAGACGGGCCGGGTGAACGGCGGGTAAGTGGAGGCCGGGGCATGGGATGGAGGCGGTTTGCGTTCGGCAGCAATGGTGCGGCGCGGATGCGACGAGACGTGCGACAGCGGCGGGCGCGTCGCACGGCTCGGGCGGTGCGATGGAATTGCAAGTGCTTGAATCTACGATGGTTGGAGGCAATTTACATTGGCTCCCATGCGACGAATGCGACAAAATGCGAGTGCTGAGGACTGAGGACTGATGGTAATCCCGGCAATGTCCCATCGGTGGGACCTCAAACGGCGGGACATTATGGGACATTTTGGGACATCATCGGGACGCCCCTTGGGAAAGCCGGGGGTGCTTGCACCCTCGGTCGTGCGGGCCACAGGGTCACTTGGCCCTCTTGCCCGTCGTTGGGGCTCCTGATAGAGTTCCCGGCCCGATTGATCGGGGCCGGGGCGGAACCTGTCCGACCGGCGGACGTATAAATAGCCTGCCCGGCTGACGTTGCCGCGCTTCGCGGCTTCGCACGACGGGACGAGGAGTTGGAAAGCTATGAAAACGAAAGTTCATCCCCGGTATCAGACCTGTAGCGTCCACTGCGCGTGCGGGAACACGTTCACCACCCGCAGCACGCTGCCGAAGATCAACGTCGATATCTGTAGCGCCTGCCACCCGTTCTTCACGGGCAAGCAGAAGTTCGTCGACACCGCGGGCCGTGTGGAGCGGTTCAGCAAGAAGTTCGGCGGGACGTACAGCTTCCAGAAGACCGCCGCAGCCCCAGCCGCGGCTGGAGCGACGAAGTAAGGCGACCCCGTTTGGACCCCGTGCAGCCGGGTCGCTTGCGACCCGTATTCGCGACCCGGAAGCGGCGAGCAAGCTCGCCGGCTACACGGGGGATTCGAAGCGGATATTAAGCAGATTTCGCCACGTCCCGACTTGCCTCGCTTATTTTCCCGGGCACAATGCCTATTGGGAGAGGGCACAGATCGGGCTCGGCAATGCGAACAGACCGACGCCGTTGCTCCGAAGAGCCCCCGTCAATCATTCGGACAACGGCGCCGGCTTTTTGCCATGGGCAGGCGAAGCCAACCGTTGAATTGAGGATGGGTTCGCCTTTCCGACTGAGCCGGGCGGATAGAATCGGGTGAATCTGAGATTTCCCGACTTTCCCGCTCGGACCGACGATGCATAGAACCTGACGCCTTTGGGCGTCGTCCCAACCAAGACGCGTTGTACAAAGTGGGTTGTGGAGCCGTACATGGTCGTACCGACGTATCGTACTTGGGTCCCCTTTCGTACCTGGGCCGCGTTGCAGGTGGCCGTCCTGTTCGCACTGCTCGCGTGGGTTGGGGGATGCCAGACGGGACAGCAGGTCTCCAGCCGGCGACTGATCGAGCATCAGGCGTTCATCGATTTTGCCGGGCTCAAGGGCGACGCGCCCGAGCCCGAGGTGAAGACCACGCTTGCCACGCCGCGGAACTGGGAGACGATGCCCTGGCAGTCGACGCCGCTTTACACCCACGAGCAGTGGCGCTCCCCTTCCACCCACACGGGCATCGGCGTGATCTACGCCCACCTTCCGCTGCCGCTGAGCGCGAAGGCCGTCGTCTGGCTGGCCAAGCAGGAATACACCAAGAAGGAGCAGGACGGGCGGGTCCTCAACGAGTGGACCGACGCCCTGGGCCGCTCGTGGTTCGAGGCCGAGAATAACAAATATCACATCCGCGGCTACGTGGTCGTCAACGGGTTCGACGCGTGGGTCGTCTACTTCGGATACCGCACCAAGTACCCGATGGACGTGGCCGAGATCAGTCTCGCCGCGCGCGCTGCTGAGACGGCGGTGCCGATGATTGACGAAAACGCGATCAAAACAGCACCCGCGACGCAGCCTGCGAAGGCGGAAGAGGCAGCCGACTGATAGGGATCCCAACGATTGGCGGCGCTCGCCGCGCGGGGAAGAAGGTGGACCTTCGGACTTCGACGAGCTCAGTCGAGTCGTCCGACCGCTACGCGGGGGGATTTGAACGATCCATGGAGATAATGCCACGGGCATGAGTACATGCCCATGCCACCCCGATCATCAAACGAAAGCCCCTCCGGTTCAACACCGGAGGGGCTTCGCGTTTGATCGGCAATGCGGGTCGGATTACCGCAGTTGCTGCCAGTACTCGCCCGGCATGTCCATGGCGAGTTGCAGGGCGCCGTTGGCACCGGCGTAGAGCGGTTCCTCGACGACGGTAACCTTGCCGCCGCCGATCCCGCCGAGGTTGTCCTCGATCTTCTTGCCCAGGCCGTCCATCTGCCCGCCGCCGCCCGAGAGGACGATGTTGTTCTTGATGCGGTCCTGGAATTCCGGGTTGAACGTGCTGACCAGCTTTACGATGCCTTCGACGATCGGCGGGACCAGCAGCGAGCAGGCCTCGCGGATTTCGTTGGTCACGTCGTGCGGCGTCGGCTTGCCGTTCACCGGGATCAGGACCTCGATCTTGTCCTTCGCGTCGTGAACGAAGCCGTACTTCTCCTTGAACGACTTGCACATGTTCACGGTGAGCTGGGCGTCGGGGTACTTGGTCATGATCAGCTCGAACATCTTCTGGTCGATCTGGTCGCCGGCGACCGAGTAGCTGATCTCGTCATCGTCGCCCGGGACGGTGCCGTGCATCCGGCACAAGTCGGTGGTGCCCGCGCCGATGTCGATGACGATCACGTCGGCCATGCGGCCCAGGCCGTAGGCGACGGTGAACGGCTCGGAAACGATCATCACGCTGTCGAGCACTTCCTTGGCGATTTCGAGGATGGCCTGCTTGTTCTTGGTCGACGCCCGGCTCGGCACGCCGATGACGCCGTACAGCGTCTCGTCACGGCCCGGCTCGATCTCGTCAACGAGGTGACCGAGCAGGTCCTTGGCGGCGGCGAGGTTGCGCTTCGAGAGGTCTTCGCCCCACGACTCGGCCTCGCCCGACCCCTTGATCACGCCGGCTTCCAGCGGGCGATACAGGTCGACCGACAGGCGGTTGTCCAGCGCGTGCTTGCCGAAGATCACGTCGGCCTTCAAGTGCTTGCGGCTGACCGGGTCCTTGGGATACCCGACGTAGCTTTCGATGGTCTTGCGCTTGCCGTCCATCGCAACGATGGACGAGCGGCTGGTGCCCAGGTCGATGCCCAGCAGCAGCGCGTTCTCGACGGCGCCGGTGTCGTCCTGGTTACGAGTGGACTGGAGGATCGTTTTGCCCGATTGAGGACGCCCGGGCGAGACGGTGGCTTCGGCCATGGCTGCGGCTCCTATGAGGTTATTTGGGACGACGGGTGCACTACCGAGGCACCGAGTGCGTCCGGGTGACTACTTATGACAGGGTTCGTCGAGACCCGCCCGCGCAGGCGCACGCGCGCGGCGCGCGGGCAAAATCGGTTCCTTACCTATACCACAGTTCCTGAATTCCGCCAGAAAAATGCATGGCTGTGAAAAGGTTGGGCGGACTCTTTCGGTTATCGACCCCACCGAACCGGGTCCGGCGGACCGGCCGCCGCTCTCTATCGTCACAGGTCATGTGGCTCATGGATTGTGAGGTCATGAAGGGGTTGATTCCTCGGCAGAGTCGGACGCGCCGGCGCCGGCCGGCTCGGGATCAATATCCTCGCCCCCGCCGGACATTTCGGGGGCTGGGGCGGCAAAGTCGTCGCCGCCGCCCGAGAGTTCGCCTGCGTGGGCCTCCGCGCCGGCCGATGCTTCCGCGGCCCCGACTTCCACCGGCCCGCCGACCAACACCGGCTCGCCCAACGGCGCGGCCTCGCTGCCGGGCGGCGCAGCGCCTTCGGCCGGGGCGCCGTTCGCGCCGGGCACACCGGTGACCGCCTTGGCCAGTTCGAGGTTCGCCTTGAAGATCTCCAGCAGGACGTCGTTCTGCGCCCGCTCCATGACGGAACGGATGCGGCGTCGCCCGCCGCCACCGCCACCGCCTCCCCCGCCGCCGCGGCCCATGTTGCGGGCGGCGATGGCCATCGTCGCCATGACCTTCTCGGCCTGCGCAACCACCTGCACCAGCCGGTTGATCGCCGCTTCCAGGCCCGTCGCAACCACCGTCGGCGCCGGCATCGTGTACGTCGGCGCGGGCGGCAGCGCGACCGGCGGCGGCGCCGCCGCCTGCGGAGGACGATACCCGGGGAGCGATTCGGCCGGCCGTTCGCTGGCGATGTTCCGGTTGTCGGCGAACATCCCCTGGATGGCCGCCTGCACGCGCTGCCGGCTGGCCATCGCGCTTTCGCCCGTCGCGGCGCTGTGCGCCATCGCCTGGTCCACCACCTGGCAGACCCGCCGGCGGATCTTGTCCCGGTCGATGACCCAAACCTTCTTGCCCTTGTACCGGTCGGTCAGATCGTCGAACGCCACTTGCGTGCTGCTGGCGTCGAACGCGCTGTCCAGCGCGTTGGCCAGTTCCGGGGCGTCAGGGAGTTCCTCGGTGAGATTCAGCGGCTTGGGATCGGGGTTGAGCGTTTCGGTGACGATCGCGTTGTCGGACAGCGCCTTGAGGGCCTCGTCGGGATTGGTCGCCTCGACGTGCCCTTCGACGGACCGGCCCGTCTCGCGCATCAACCCACGGAACAGATATCGCACGGTGAAGTATCCTCTTTCAGGAGGTTGTCGGGCCTAACCCTTCCCCGTCCCGGCGGCAATCGGTCCGATCGATGCCGGCTCCAAGCGCGGGGCGAGCCGCGCATTGTGAATGCTACACGCCTCTGTGGCGAAAATCATACCCCACAAATCCGCGTACGGTAAATATTCATCTTGCTGAGTCTGTCCGGATCATTCACCGTTCATAATTCCTTCATCTCGCACCCACCGGATAAACCGTCCCAATCCCTCCTCGACATTCACCTTCGGTTCGTAGCCCAGCAGCTTGCGCGCCTTGGTGATATCGGCGTAGGTGATCAGCGGTTCCGAGGGCGGGCAGGGCGCCTCGACGATCTTCGCCTCCCGCCCCAGCAGCCGTTCCAGCGTCCGCACGAACTCGAGGTTCTCCACCGGCCGGCTGCACCCGAGATTGACGATCTCGTATTCCTGCGGCCGGTCGAGCGCCGCCACGAACCCGGCGACGATGTCGTCGATGTAGGTCCAGTCGCGCTTGAGCCGCCCCGCGTTGTAGAGCGTCAGCGGCTCGCCGCGAAGGATCCGCCGCGTCCACTGCCAGGGCATCATGTCCGGCCGCCCGTGCGGGCCATAAACATTAAAGAATCGGAGGATCGTCACCGGCAGCTTGAAAACGTGGTGGAAGCTGTGGGCCATCAGCTCCATCGACCGCTTGCTGGCCGGGTACGGCGCCAGCGGCCGGTCGGCCGCCGCCGTCTCAACGAATGGCACCGGCGTGGTCGCGCCGTAGACCGACCCGGTCGATGCCATGACGACGCGAACGTTCCCCGCCTGCCGGGCCGCGTCCATCACGTTCATCGAGCCCTGCACGTTCACTGTCCCATACAACAGCGGGTGCTGCACGCTGTACCGCACGGCGGCCATCGCCGCCAGGTGCGCCACCGCAACCGGCCGGTGTTGCTCGACCAGTTTGTGCAGCCCCGCCACATCGCTCAGTTCCGTCTGCACGAACGTGAACCGGTCATTGGCCTGCAGGTCGGCCAGGTGCCGCTGCTTGTGGACAAGCGGATAGTAGTCATTGAGGTTGTCGAGCCCAATCACCCGGTCGCCGCGCGCCAGCAGCGCCTTGGCCAGCCGGCTCCCGACAAACCCCGCCGCCCCAGTCAGTAGAATCGTTTCACCCATTATCTATGGATCTCCCGCCCGGCGTCCGTGCCGGACGTGGAAGGGTAAGACATGCCCCCCGCCCCGGCAACCCGGCCGCGCCACCCGATACTGACGCCGACCTTTCGTCAATGGAGCCGACAAAGCACGGTGCAGCCCCCCATCGTCCGCGGAGGACTGCTCCGCCGCGCCCGCGTGCGGCGCGTCGCCCGGATTCGCACCCGGCGTCGCATCGCCCGCCACGTTCGACGTGATACGGCACCCCCGGTGCGTTGCCGACGGTGTTTTTGCGTCGATCCCTTCTACGCGGGCAAGTCGAAGACGGCGAAGTCCCGAACGTCGAGCAGATCCATCGCCTCCGCGAGGGCCACCGGCGGCCCGAATGGTGCCAGCGTGTCGGGACCGAACTGGCCCATCTCCAGGCGATGCTCCAACTCCGACGCGGACCCGGCGTCGAGCGTCGCGATCTGGAATTCGAAGTCGCCCCCACCGATCGGATGCCGCAACACAACAGCTTTGCGCGGGGGCATGACGTCCTCCAATACGAGACGGGCCGATTGTTCGCCCGGCCGCCCCATAAGGCAACCGCGCTCAACGATGACGTGGGTCGACAGTTCGAATCGGCTTGCGGTAGGCCCCCTCAACGTCTTCCTCGACGCGGATGGGTCGTTCTAATTCGCTGGGCGAAAGGCAGAGTAGCGCCCGCTGGAACGCCTCGGCGTGCGTCGGCGCGTCGATCGTGCAGATCCAAGACCACGCCCCGTCCACCTTGACATGCAGTTGATACGCTCGCATTGATATGCCCTTGGGCGCCCACGCCGATCAGCCCATTAACGATTGCGGTGGATCATGATCGATCGCCGATCGAATGGCAAGGTTTTAGCACACTCAACATGAAAGCTAAATGAATGGGGTGGTGCTGGGCCGGCAGAGCGGGACTGTCCGGACTGTCACGTTTTCGCAGTGGAACTGCAGCGCAAAACCGCGGAGAATCCGCGTCTCTGACGAGTCGAGTAACCGTGACCGTCCCGGTTTTCTGCGATGTGCGATGCGAAACAGAAACTTGCAGACGTCCTGCGCGAAGCAACTTCCTGGCTGTCGCGGCCAGGCAACGACTTCACACGGTCGTCGTGGGAGAACGCCGATGCGGCGTTGGCCGAGATTGCCGCGCACGTCGCCTCGCTCGACGCCGGAAAGCTTCCGCCGAAGCTCGACCTGACGGTGTTGTTCGCGCCAACGGGCCCGATCCAAGAAGTCAGCGAGAGCAGCGGCTGGGGAAACGCGTTTCTTGCACTCGCGGAGCGCTTCGATCACGCGGTCGCCCGGGCTTATCGGTGGAGCGTGCTCGCCGCAGTCGGACTTACGAATTGGGCGAAACGGCGAGCGAGATGACCACACCCCGCAATGGACCGGCCGCGCGTCGAGCGTTCTGGTAAATTGAAGGTCGGTCGGCGCGGCGCCGGCCGTTGAACGCTGGTCCGTCATCTCGCGGAAGGCATCGCGTGAATGGAGCACCGACTCTCGATTACGCAAGCCCGGCCGCCACGACGCGAAAGCCGTTCCGGTGGCGACGCAAGCTGGCAGTAGTGGCGAGCGTCGGCCTGTGCCTCTGGTGCGGCTTCGGGTTCTTGAGTGCTTCCCAACATGCGGCGGACTGGAAGCGTTGTGGCGCGGAAGCACGCACCGGCGTTTCGCTGCAGGACTGGGTCATCGAAGCGCGGGCTGAAGCGATCGCAGCGTTTTCCGTGGTCGGCACCGCTTGGAGCACCTATTTCTTGCTCGCGTGGCGGCGGTCGGCCGCGGGATGACCAAACGTCGCAATGGACCGGCACCGCGTCGGGAGTTCGCGTAAACTGAGGGCCGGTCGGCGCGGTGCCGGCCGTTGAACGTCGGTCCGTTATGCGGCAGAGGAGTCGTCGGTGGACGACGTTCGATTGCGGCCGGTCACGCTCGATCAACTCTCCGCCCTCCGGCACAGCGTCTTCGTTTCTGAGAGTGGCGACTTTGGGTCGCCGGAATTTTTGGTGATCCGCTACGAGGGCGTTTACCGGGACGGGGCTCGCGGCCAGGGCGACGCCCTTTACCTCGTCGCCGCCGCGGAGGCGGCCCTAAAGGCATGGTGGGCGCCGTGCGTCATTCTGGATTTGCGAGAACTTCAGTACGCGTGGGGCGACGAGATGGAGTGGATTGCCTCCATCGGCTGGGACCGCGTCACACGTTGTCATGCGCCGCTGGCGATTGTCGTCAGCGAAAAGTGTCGCACAGCGCTGAAGTCGCTGCTGGAAGAGCAATTCGACCGCTTCTGCGTAGCGAGCCTTGAGGAGGCGTATTCGTCCTGTCGCAAGCAGGAGGCTGAGTGGAGGCAGGCAGTGAAAGACTGGGGACAGAAACGCTAGGCCGGCCCCGCATCGTGCGTTCTTGTAGAATGAGAGTCAGTCGGCGCGGGGCCGACCGTTTAACGTCGGCCGTTATCCACTCGACACATGATCATTGCGGAGACCGTCCGCCTTCGACTTCGGCACTTTCACATCGTTGACGGCGATGCGATGGACCGCGTCTTCGGCGACCCCGAGGTGATGCGCTACGGCCAGGGCGCGCAGACGCAGGCGTGGGTGCGGAAGTGGTTGCGGGGTTGTCTGGAAGACTATCACCAAAAGTGGGGATTCGGTCTGTGGGCGGTCGTGGAGCGCCAAACGCACCAGACCGTTGGCTTTTGCGGGTTGAGCCACTTTGCCGACGTGGATGGGCAAGCGGAGACGGAAATCGGCTACCGCCTGGCCCGCGCGTCCTGGGGCCGCGGGTATGCAACCGAGGCGGCCCGTGCCGTCCGCGAATACGGCTTCGCGACGTTGGGGCTGTCTCGCCTCATCTCCATCATTGACCCGCGCAACGCGGCGTCGGTGCGGGTGGCGGAGAAGACCGGCCTGCGATTCGAGAAGGCGACGGTCTTTCGCGAGACGCCGGTGAGCATCTACAGTATCCGCCGATCGGCCGGCGGATAGCCCGCCGCTGGGGCGGACCTGGGCGGCGGCGGTGCGAGGAAGTTCGCTCGATACATTTCGGAAACGATTGACCGGCGGATAGCCAAACGCTGCAATGGACCAGCTCGGCGTCGCGAGGTCGGTCGGCGCGGTGCCTGCTTTGAACGCCGGTCCGTTCGGCGACAGAAGGCGGAGGCGCGGGGATGCGTTATCGGTTCACGCTTCAAGAACGCGACGGCTCTTGGGTGTACGTCCTCTGCTTCGGCAAAGACACGCCGACCGAGATCGAGGATGTGGTCACTTACAGCGATAACTGCGTGAGCGCGGAGGATGCCTACGGCGTCAGGCACTACGTCTACTCCAAGTCCGGCAAGCTGGTGTCCATTCACCTGCACGATGCCCTCCGCCTGTTGCCATACTTGGACCCCGACCGGCTCGAGACGCTGCGGATGCCGGGGATGCACGCGATCATGTTCGCCAACGCCCCGGTGCCCACGCTGTTGCTCCAGTTCCGGGCGGAGCCGCCGGACACCAACACGGCGTACGCCCTCAGCCCGAACGTTTGGCTGATCTTCCAGGGCCGGGAACTCGCCCTGCTGTACGTCTTTGACGTTTACAAGGTGATCGCCGAGGTGGACTGAGGGCGGACGGCGTTGCGGTCGCAAAGGCACGCCGAACCGGCCACTGCCGCGGACGTCCCCGCATTCCCATCGCTTACGGCTTTGCTTTTCGTTTACTCATCCGATTTCGGCGAGCTGGATTCGATGAACTGCTTCACATCGTCGTGCAGTTTGGCTCGGGAGTTCTTCTCGATGTACATCATGTGGCCCGACTCGTAAAAGGCCCACTTGATGTCCTTCTGCCGGTCGGGGTGAATTCCCATGTGATTCAGCGTGTACTCGGCGCTGAAGTAGGGAGTGGCCAGGTCGAAATAGGATGCACACACCAGCACCTTCAGATGAGCGTTTTGGGTGAAGGCGGATTGCAGAAGCGACGTGGTCTCGGCGTAGCTGTTGGGCCGGCCGAAGTCCCACGGCATGATGCCGCCGCCCAGTGCGTAATAAGTCTCGTCCGTCTGATATTTCAAATCTGAATGAACGTAATGCAGGAATGCCGAGGTGAACGGCGCCTTGACGGCGGCCTCGGACGGATCGCCTTCGGCAAATTCGCCGGCATCCATCGGCGACGGCCCAGTGATGCGCCCGTCATACCGGCCGATCGTCAGACGGTCATCGCGCAGCAGTTCGCGGGCAAAGTGGCCGACGTCGATCCGAAGATCGCTTTCGTCAACGTACTTGGCCGACAGACCGGTCAACCGGGCCGTCGTCTTGATCGCCGCGTCGCGCTCGTCCTTGCTGAGGGCGTTGCCCTTCTCCAGGGCATCGAGGTATCCGCCCATCGCCCATTTTTCCGATTCGCGAAGCGCCCCCTGCAGGTCCTTTTGTAAGTCGGCATCGAGCTTCTTGTGATACCACGCGTCGGCCGTGTACGTCGGCAGGTGCAGCGCGTAGGCGATGGGATTGCGCTCGCTGGGACGAACGACGCCGTAATCGAGAATCGTTGAAATCAGCACGATCCCGTTGACGGCAAAGCCCGAGTTGAGCAGTGTGCCGGCCAGCCCGGCGGCACGGAATGTGCCGTAGCTTTCGCCTGCGATATACAAAGGCGACAAAAAGCGGTCGTTCCGCGTGAGATACATTCGAATGAATTCGGTGACCGATTGAAGATCACCCTGCACTCCATTCATCCGGCGGGCGACATCGGTGCTTTTGGCGCGACTGAAGCCGGTGCCGACCGGATCGATGAAAACCAGATCGGTGAATTGCAGCCAGGTTTGGTCATTTTCCACGAGCTTGAACGGCGGCGCGGGCATCGTGCCGTCGTCGTTAAGCTTTGCCCGCCTCGGCCCCATCGCCCCCATGTGTACCCAGAGCGAGGCCGAGCCGGGGCCACCGTTAAATGCAAAGGTGAGCGGCCGCTTGCTGTGATCCGCGTCATCGAGCGTGTACGCCATGTAGAAGATGTGTGCTTCAGTCTCGCCCGAAGCCGTCTTCAGCGGCATCTGCGCGACGGTGGCCGTGTATTTGAGCTCCTTGTCGCCGAGGGTGATAGTGTGATGCGTGACGACCGGCGTTTCATCCACCGTCTCCTGCGTCGGCGCGGTAGTCAACCCACCCCGGCCCCCGCGCTCCCGCCGACCCCCCGGTTCCGGCGCCGCGCTCTGCGGCGTTTCTGCCGGTGCTGGAGCAGTTGTCGGGCTTGCCGGCGAGCGCCCCGTTCGCTGCGCATTGGCGCTGCCTGCAAATGCGATCAACCCCGCGCCGGCCATAAGCCCCACCCACAGCACCCGATATCGCCCGAGAATCGCATGCATCGGCTCACCTCGAAAATCGTCTAAATTAAACGGGTTTGAGAGCGTTCGAGTGTACGCGTTGGCGGGCAATGATGCCAACAAATCACATTGTCACGTACCAGGCCCGGCCTGCCGAATAACCCGCCGCGGCAACGCCGCACGCCTATCGCTCACGGCTTTGCCTTGCCCACCAGCCGCGGCACGGATCGGGGGCCGAATGCGACGTTGTAGCTGGAGTCGATCAGCAGGCGGTCGCCGTCGAAGTGGAAGGTCATCGTCGTGTTGAACGGGGTCTGATAGGCGGCGATCTTGGCGACGAACGTATCGTCTGCCGTCCAGGCCCCGGCGGCTGCAGTCGGCAACGGGCCGGGCGGCATGCCGAGGAAGTGGTCGATCCCGTTGGTGAACCCATCGCGGGCCTTCACCCACCGGCCCAGGCCGATCGGCGTGTGCGACTCCCCTCCGCTGCCGCGGATCGTGAGCACCGGTGGGCCGGCTTCGAAGTCGAACCAGACCGTCTGGATCCCGCGCGGGTTGTCGGGGAACTCGTACCGCCGGCCGGTCACCTTCGCCGCGATCGGCGAAAGGTCTTTGCCTTCCGGCAATCGCATCGTCAGGCCGGCGAGCTTCGAGGCGAGGGCGGCTTGGGCGGCCGGGTCGTCGGACAACGGATCCGATTTCATCGCGGGCAAAAGCTTGTCCCAGACCAGATCCAGCGGGTATTGCATGTCGCCCAGCCCGCCGGTCATCGCGAGGACGGCGTCCTGCTCGGGCATCACAAGGCAATACTGCCCGAACGCGCCGTCGCCGCGGTACGCGCCGTGGCGGCACCGCCAGAACTGGAAGCCGTAGCCCTGATCCCAATCGCTCTTGGGGTTGCTGCCGTTGGACGTCTGAAGCGTGGTGGCTTGCTCAACCCAGGTCGCGGGGATGAGTTGCTTGCCGTTCCATTGACCCTTCTGCAGGTAGAGCTGCCCGAAGTTGGCGAGGTCTTCGGTGCGGGCGAGCAGGCCATACCCGCCCGCCGAGATGCCCTGCGGGCTGGCGACCCAGGTCGGCGCGTCCTCAAATCCCAGCGGCTCGAACAGCCACGGGCGAAGATAGTCGCGCACCGTTTGGCCGGTTACCTGCTGCACGATGGCCGAGAGCATGTACGTGCCGGCCGTGTTGTAGAGGAAGTGCGTGCCCGGCTTGAACGGGACGGGATGGGCCAGAAAGATCTTCGTCCACGGCTCATCGAGCGCCGGCGCGCCGGTCGCGAAATTGAACAGCGGCGCCTCGGTCTGCTGCCCGGCCTGCATGCGGAGCAGGTCGCGCACGCGCATCGACTTCAGGTTGGCCGAGGGATTCGCCGGCGCGTCATCGGGAAAGAACTTCAGCACCGGGTCGTCGAGGCTGAGCTTCCCCTCCACGATCGCCAGCCCCACGGCGGTCGACGTGAAGCTTTTGCTGAGCGAATACAGCACGTGCGGCGTCTGCGCGTCGTACGGCCCCCACCACCCCGCCGCCACGACGCGGCCATGCCGCACGAGCAGGAAGCTGTGCAGGGCGTCCACCTCGCGCTCGGCCGTCTGGACGAAGTCCAGGATCGCCTTCGACGAGATCCCCTCGGCCTCCGGGGTACTCCGCGGCAGCGCCGTTCCTTGCGCGCAGAGCAACGAACCCATGACCAGCACGAGCACGATGGCGGCAACGATCGCGCGCCGAACGCTCCATTGGGGGATCGTGATGCACCGTCTCGCAAGAAACGATCGGAGGGCATTCGCGACGTTCATGGGAAGGGATCTTACCGGCTGCGACCCTCGGCGCCCCGGCCCGCGCGCTCGGGCGACAAACCTGCTCTATTTCACTTCTCGCCTTCTCGGCCACCCCACACGCCGGGGCACAGCGGCGCGAGCGGGCATACTGATTCGGGAGCGTCTCCCGCCGCGCCGCCCCGGATCCGCGAGCGCCGTCCTTCATCTGAACGAGACGGCGCGTCCAGATCCGGGGCGGCGCCGGAACGCGGGTCGTGGTCGAACGGCCCCTTCCGCGCTCTGCCCCGGCGTGGGTCGGAGTCCAACTGCGGGGCGATTCAGTTGCTTTTAGCGGATTCGCGCAGGAGGGCGGCCCAGCGGTAATTCGTCGGGCCGGTGTCGGCGTAGTCCTGGAGGGCGGCCCAGTAGCCGCTCTGGTTCCAGGGCTCGCCGATCGGCACGAAGTCGCAGTGCATGGCGACGCCGTACTTGTGCAGGGTGGCGAAGTACTTGTCGTACATCGCGCCCATCCGCGGGTCGGTCTGGGCCTGGGTGCTCAGGTCTTTGCCGGTATACGGCTTGTCCTGCGGGAAAAAGTGCTGGCCGCCCTCGTAGTCGACCAGGCGCACGCCGTACTGCTGGGCGAGGGCCTGGTGCTGGGCGAGCTGCCAGGGGATTCCCGGCTGATTGGTGTCGGACAGGTAGGCGTCGCAGGCCGTGAACAGGTCGGCCAGCACGTAGGTGCCGTTGGGCCCCGTCGGCTTGCAGTATTGGCCGTTGTTGGCCCAGAAGTCGACGTACGGCGCGATGCCGATCAGTTGGAA
Organism: Tepidisphaeraceae bacterium; assembly: GCA_036495445.1. Lineage (GTDB taxonomy): Bacteria > Planctomycetota > Phycisphaerae > Tepidisphaerales > Tepidisphaeraceae > DASXMX01. The sequence goes on along the minus strand of DASXMX010000327.1, from coordinate 8,278 downwards.
CGGCTGGCCGCCGTACTTGGCGGTCAGGAACTCCAGCCCGAGCGTGATCCACCGCGGATCCGCCGAGCACCCGCAGAAGATATTGAGCAGTTCCCGCGGGCGGTCGCGATAGACATCCTGGAAAATCATCGCGACCTCGCGCGCCCGCTCGGCGGTGCAGCGCACGGAGCGGACGTATTCGTCGGTGACGAGGATCGGCTTGCCATCCGAGTCGTGGTCGTCCGGCACCAGCTTGCCGGCGACGATCGCGCCGTCGAACGCCTCGGGCTTGACGTTGTTGGCGATGTTGTGGACGGTCGGCCACCCGATGAACCCGCCGCCCCAATTCCAATTCTCGTTGCCCAGCTCGACGATCAGCTCGACGCCGTGCAGCTTGTCGTGATAGAGCCTGGCGGAGTTGCGGATGTAATCGTCGTTGGCCTTGATCGGGATGTTGACCCAGAGCCGCTTGAGGCGGGCCTCCCTGGCCAGTTCGATGTCGGCTTCGATCGGGACGGCCTTGGTGCTCCAGTCCCACATGTCCATTGTGACGCGCTCGGCCCAGTTCTCCTCGTGCCCGCTGGCGACGTTGAGCGAGTTCATGCAGCGGACGCCGGAGAACTTGCGGACGATCGCCAGGTGCTGGTCATGAAAGATCTGCCCGGCGTGCCGCGTGCCCGGGCCGTAGCCGGGAAGCCAGATGTGCAGGGCGTCGAGCGGGTTGGCCGGGTCGGAACTGGAGACGTCGATGTACGACATCTCGTTCGGGCTGGGCCCCCACTGCGTCTGAGCCATCTTGCAGGGGGCCGGCAGGGTCAGCGTGCCGTGATTGGCGTCGATCCGCTTCCAGGCGACGCCGCCCGAGCCGGAGATATTGATCGTGGCGTTGCCCTGCCAGTTGACGTTGTAATCGCCCGCCGGGCACCCGAGCAGCCACAGGTTCGACCGCGCCGCAATGGCGGTGCCGACCGGATACCCATGCGGGCTGTACTGGAGGGGCTGATTGTTGGTCGAATAAAACCCGCTGGCGTTCCGCCCGGCGTCGGCCCACCGGCAATTCGCATAGTAGGAATTGGCCGAGTCGTTCATCATCAGCCACCCCTTCGGCGGCCGCATCGAAATCGACCCGGAACCCGATCCCCCCGGCTGCGCAAGAGCGAGCCCAACGACCCCCAACACAACGGCAATGCCAGACAGAATACGGCTCAACATCATATAGTGCGTACTTTCCTCGAAACGGGCGTACTTTCCAAGAACCCGGGAGGTCTGGCGAATTGGCGACCGGAGCGCGACAGGCCGGCGCCGGCGCATAAAAAACCCCGTAGGCGTGGGTGAGACCTACGGGGTAAGGAGGGAAGAAACACTTCGTACGAATCCTACGAGCATTTCGTGGCGCCGGTTTGTCCGGCGGTGAATTTTCTTTCGCGCGCGGCACAGATTTTTCAAGGCTGCGCCAGCACCGTGCGCACGCCGCGTTTGATCGGCGCCCAATCGGCGTCGGGCCGCTTGTTGACGGTGACGAAATCGCCGAGCAACAGCAGGCTGGCCACGCCCGGCAGCGCGAACAGCTTCGACGCCAGCGGATGCTCGCGAGCGGCCTCCGGATCGAAGAAGCTGACCGGTTGCTCCGCGATGGCGCGGTCGAGCACAAATTTAAGAGCGTTCGGATTGGGAGTGGATTGGATTTCCGCCACCTCAAAGCTCATCCGCCGCTCCGATGCGCGGAGTATATGCCCGTCCGATAAGTGACCCCAAGGACGTTCTCACTGCAAATTCACTTTTTCTTCGCAATTTTTGCTCAAAAGCCGAGCCCGGTTCTTTCGCATTCGACTCTTGCGGAGCCCCATCATTACCGATCCGAAAGAAATAGAAGGCGCATTTTAGCCACACGCCGAACCGGTTTCGGCCGATGGGAAGGATTGACGGCCTGCTGCGCACGAAGCCGACCGGAGGCGGTTTCGGCTGTAATGCAGAGCCCACGAGCGAGTCAAAAGGGGACGGTCAGGTGGAAGACGTCTCATGCGAGCGAAATGCTCCATCCGATCCCGATGCGGCCGCGCCGCGGCGATCAGTGCGATCGCGGCGGTAATGATCCCGGCAGCCGCATGGGGGCCACGATGGCTCGTAATGGTGAGCTTTGCGACGCTTTGCGCATTGCTCTGGCTCCTTGCTCGCCGGCTTGAAGCGTTGGGGTCCGGGTCACATGACCGAGCGGTCGAGGCCGAGTCCGCGGACTCGTCCGCGACCTACCTGGCTCACGAGCTTCGCACGCCGATGACATCGATCCTGGGGTTCAGCGAGGTGTTGCTGGATCCGGATTCGCCCGAGTCGGAGCGGCGGGAGGCGTTGCAGGCCATCCGGCGCAATTCCCGCCATCTGCTCGATCTCGTCAACGACGCGCTCGATTTCTCCAAGCTCAACGCCGGTCGGATGCCCGTCGAGCGGATCGAGTGTGAGCTGCCGGAACTGATCGCCCAGGCCGTCGGCCTGACCCGCCCCGCTGTTGTGACGAAGGGGCTCGAATTCCGGGTGGCGCTGGACGGGTCGGTGCCGCAGCGCATCCGCACCGACCCGCTGCGCGTCCGCCAGATCCTGGTGAACCTGATCGCCAACGCCACGCGATTTACCGAGCACGGCTCGATCGAGCTGCGCGTCGGCTGCCGCGCGGGGGCGAACGGGGAGGGCGTGATGCGGTTCGCGGTGATCGATACCGGCATCGGCATGACCGCCGGGCAGATGGCCCAGCTCTTCCGCCCGTTCGTGCAGGCCGACGCATCGGTCGAACGCCGGTTCGGCGGGACGGGGTTGGGGCTGACGATCGCCCGGTCGCTGGCCCGCCTGCTGGGCGGCGACGTCGCGGTCGCGTCCGAGCCGGGCAAGGGGAGCACCTTCACCGTCGAGATCGGCGCCGGGCTTATCGATGGGGTCCCAGCGATCAACCAGCTTGTGCTGCCGGATGAAGATGACGCTGCGCCGGACGAGCCGCCGGCGCGATTGAGCGGCCGGGTGCTGCTGGCCGAGGACGGGGTCGACGCCCAACGGCTGATCGCCCGTCACTTGCGGCGGGCTGGGGCGGCGGTGACCGTCGTCGGGACCGGGCGTGCGGCCGTGGAACGGTTGAGCGCCGAACCCTTCGACCTGGTGCTGATGGACCTGCGGATGCCGGATTGGGACGGGTATGCGGCGGTCGCGCGGCTCCGCGCCGCAGGGCGGACGACGCCGGTCCTCGCGCTGACCGCCAGCGCCGCCCCGGCCGATTGCCAGCGGTGCCTCGCGTCCGGCTTCGACGGATACCTGGCCAAGCCGATCGAACGGCGCAAGCTCCTGGCCGGCGTCGCGCCCTACCTGTCCGCCCGGGCCGCGGGCGAATCGCCCGCGGCGGGGGAGGCGATGGTCAGCCTGCTGGCGGACGACCCGGACATCCACGACTTGTTGGCCGATTTCGTCCGCGTGCTGCCGGAGAAGGTAAACGAGCTGCACGAACGGCTCGCCCGCCGCGACGCGCCCGGACTGCGCGACGTGGCCCACCAGATCAAGGGCGCGGCCGGCGGGTACGGGTTCCCTCACCTGTCCGACTGCGCCGGCCGCCTCGAAATCCAACTCCAATCCGGCGCGCCCTGCGAAGCCGTCGCCCGCACCGCCGCGGCACTCGTCGCCCTGATCCGCAAGGTCGACGGATACTCCCTCCTCGCCGAACACCCGCCCCGCCGGGACGTGGCCTAGATGCCCTGAAATGAGTGGTGCGCGCGGCTCCGCGACAATCGATCTGACGCAACGTTTCAGGGCAACCAATTCTGTTCTCTACGTTCGGAATTTTGCGCTTGCGAATGCCAAGTTCGGCGGTATGTTGCTGTCCATCTCGCCGCAAGAATCGGGGGCTCGCCCACAGGGGCGGAGCCGGACCCGGGGGCGCGGCGGGGCATCACACACGTCCTGTGTCGTTGACAGGCAGGGAGGCACGAATGTCTGCATCGAGCCACAAGCTGGCGGTCGTGGGCGGTCTTCTGCGCGCGTTGGGCTCAGCCGTGGGGGGGGCGCACACGTGAGCCGCGGCGCCTGAGCCGGTCGACGGGGGTCGGCCGCGCGGCACGGGCCGCGGTCGAGATGCTGGAGCAACGGCGGATGCTGACCGTCACCGCCGCGACCGTCAGCGGCCCCAGCGTAGTTGCCGAGCACACGCTCGCCGTTTACCAACTCAACGCCTCCGACACGGTCGGCGGCGGCACCACCTGGACCCAGATCCTGCCCGACGACACGTTCGGCGGCTGGGTCTACGTCCCGGAGGGCCAGACCGGCAACTGGTATTACAGCGCCGGGGACGAGGGGCAGGACCAACTCGAATTCGCGGTGACCGACGGCGGCGGCAGCAGCGGCAGCGGGGGCGACGGCGCCTTCTACACCAACTCGCAGAACATCAACATCGCCGACGCCACGCTGCAGTTCCAACCCGCCGGGCCCGCCAGCGAGACGGAGGGGCAGACCGACACGATCGAACTCGGCGTCGTGCTGGACCAGGACCCGTCGGCCCAGGCCGGCGACTACGACGCCAGCCAGGTCACCTGGAGCGACGGGGCGCCGCCCTCCAACCCGACGTTCGTCGGGACCGACCGGGACGCCGCCGGCAACCCGCTCCCGCCGGGCGTGTCCGCGTACAAGGTATTCGCCACACGCCAGTTCCCCGAGGAGGGGACGGTCACTGCCAACGTCACCATCTACGACGACGGCGGCAGCACCGACGGCGGGTCGGTCACGGTGAACGTCGCCGACGCGCCGCTCGACATTTCTCCCCAGAACGTCAGCGCCACCGCCGGCGTGAATTTCTCCGGTTCGGTCGCGACCTTCACGGACGAAGACCCCAACGGGGAGACATCAGACTACGGCGTGGAGAGCATTGACTGGGGGGACGGGTCTGGCGCCGACACGCAGTCCGGCCACATCGTTTACGACCAGAACGGCCAGTGGAGCGTTGCTGCAAACCACACGTATAAGGATGAAGGCACGTATAACGTGGTCCTCAAGATCAAGGATGCGGCCACCGAATGGGTGTCCCAACTCGTCACGGACGTGGTCAACCCCACCCTTACGGTCAATATCCCGAAGACGATGCTCTATCAAAGCGAGGAGACAACCGCGACCTTCAAGCTGACGGATCGATTTGGGAACCCCCTCTCGGGGTGGCAGATAGGTCGCGTCGACGGTCACCAAGCCCAGGTCGGCGACAAACTTTCGTCGGCACCCGCGACGGACGCGACGGGGACTACATCGACTGTCCTTTTCGGGGGCGCTCAGCCCCTGGGGGGCCAGTGGAACGTCCCGGTCGGCGTTATCTTCGCAGCGATGCCGCCGGGGTTGCCCGTTCCTGCCCATCCGGCCACTGCGGGTGCGTTCATCAATGTCCTGCACGTGAATTGGAAGTTCCAGATCGACAACACGACCCTCTCCATCGCGAACGGGACCACGACCGCCACCGCGACATTGGTCGCGTTGGACGACAACGGAAACCTCATCGCCGACCCGCTCAACGTCACCAGCGTCAAGACGGGCGACTCGGCGAACGTGGTGGATTTGGACGCGGGCAGCAAGCAGACGCAAGCCGGGGCGGTCAGCTTCACGCTAACGCTCACACGGAACCCGGAGGCCGCCGAGTCGCTCACATGGACGTTCACGACTGAGGCCGGAGATTACTCAAAGTCGCAGCTCGTGTCCGTGCTGGCAACTTGACGGAGGCCGTCGATGGGCTGGCGTGTCCGATTCAAGTCGCTCAGGCGATTTGGGAGCGCGGTTCTCGTTGCCGCGGCGGTTGTGCTCCTTGCAGTTTTCGTGGCCCTTTGGACCTGTAGCTACAAGGAGAGTTTGGTTTTCAACCGGTTGGTAGTTGGCGGAACAAAGCGCTCCCTGCAAGTTCATCTCGACGTCAGATCGAGGCTGGGGCGGATCGAAGTGGCCTATGGGACCAGGGCATTGACCGACTCCATCGGGCACCCGGCAGCCTGGCCCGTCAACAAGTTTCTGCCACCGACCGGCGTCTCGCGCTACTTTCTCAGGCCGGGTGGCGATCGCCCTCCTCCGAAGCGGGGAGGCATGGGCGGCCTTGACCCAAGTTATCAATGGCATTGGTACGGAAACGCATGGCGGCATCAGACAAGGGGAATCTCGGAGTCCGGCCCAGTAAGCACCGACCAATCGTTCATTGCTGTCCCATACTTATACCCCGCGATCCTCCTCGCCGTCCCACTAGCAATACTCGCGGCGCGGCGAGTACGTCACTTTCACAGGCGGCGTCGACGTCTGTGCGTGACGTGCGGGTATGACCTTCGCGGAAGCGATCAGCGGTGCCCCGAGTGTGGTAACCCGGTGATCGACTCAGGAAACGGGACGGTCACGATTCTGATGGCGGCATCTGCTTGCATCGTTGTGCTCTTGGTCGCCGGCCGCGCAACGGCGCAACCGGTCCCGGAGGGGCAGCACTACCGCGAAGTATTCCCCGGCCGTGTTGCAATCGACGGCACCGCAGGCAAGGGCGGCCGGTCGGACAAGAACCTGGTCCCCGAGGCGGAGCGAGGTGATAGCGACGCCATCGCGGGTCGGCTCAAGGAAGGATGGAATGTCAACGCGCGCGACGAAATGGGTCGATCGCCGCTTCATGGCGCCGCATCGACCGGGAAACTGGAGACCGTCCGCTTCCTCCTTGCGCACGGCGCGGACGTTGACGCGCGCGACCAGGATGGGCGGAGTCCACTGTTTGCCGCTGCCGAAGGCGGTGACGTTGAGGTCGCGCGGCTGCTCGTCGCAAACGGTGCAACCTTTCCAGTTTACGACCTGCACAGCCGGTCGCCGCTCCAAATCGCGGCAGAGTCCGCGCGGACGGCGATGGTTTCGTTTTTCATCGACCGCGGGGCGTCCGTCAACGAGGCGGACACGTACGGCGAGACCCCGATCCAAGCAGCGGCGCAGCGGGGGGACGGGAAGCTGCTGGGTATCTTGGTCGCGCATGGGGCGGATGTGAACCAATGTGCCAACGGCGATTCGACGCCCCTGATCGTAGCCGCGCGTGCGTCGAATGAGGCGGCCATTAGCTTCCTGCTCTCGCATGGGGCGGATGTGAAGGCATCCAATGGTGCCGGCGAAACGCCGCTGATTGCCGCCGCCGGGGGCGGCAGCGTGCCGGTGATCAAGATGCTGCTCGCCGCCGGCGCCCCCGTGAGGGGCCGCACCCCCGACGGCGAGACAGCCCTCCACCGCGCGGCCCGGTGCGGGAGGAAAGATGCCGTCGCCGTTTTGCTCAAAGCCGGCGCCGACCGCAACGCTCGCGACCTTCTCGGACGGACCGCCGCCGACCTCGCCAAGGCCGGCGGGTTCCCCGAAGTCCTACGGATCCTCGTGCCTGGTCGTACCGTCGAGTAACGACACGCCAACCCGATAGAATGCCGAATCTCGAATCTGCCATCGAGCTCCGCCGCGCTGGGAATCTGGCAGAGGCGGAGGCCAGATGCCGCGAGTCGCTCGCGGCTGAACCGTCGAACGCGGCGGCGCTGGCCCTGCTCGGCATGCTGCTGGGCGAGGCCGGACGGCACTGTGACGCGGCGGCGGTGCTGGAGCGGTCGGTGGTGCTGCGGCCGGATCAGCCGCAGGCGTGGTACAACCTGGGGGTGGCGCGGGAACGCGGCGGCGACCTGACCGCCGCGGCGAGGGCGTACCGACGGGCGGTCGGGCTGGCGCCGCGTTTTGCCGAGGCACACCGCAGGCTGGGGAGCGTGCTGTACAAGGCCGGGCGCAACGCGCAGGCGGCCGAGTGCTTGCGGGCCGCGGTTCAATTGCGGCCGGACTTCTCCGACGCGTGGGGCGCGCTGGCGAAGGCGTGCGGGGAGCTGGGATGGCAGGCGGAGGCGACGGCCTGCCGCCGGCGGGTCGTCGAGCTGCGGCCCGATTCCGCCGCCGAGCACAGCCGGCTGTTGTACGACCTGCACTACGACCCGGCGATTTCACCCGAAGAAATGTTTGAGGAACACCTTCACTGGGCCCGGCGGCACGCCGACCCGCTGTCCGCGTCTGGGGGGGGCGAGGCTCCGACTCGACTGAGCTCGTCGAAGTCCGCCGGGCCGCGGTTTGCGAGTGAGCCCCGGCTCGGCAGGAGCCTCGCCCTCCCGTTCGCCCCGAGAGGCGATTGCCCTGTGGGCCGGCGGTTGCGGGTCGGGTACGTGTCGGCGGACTTCCGCGCGCATCCGGTCGCTCGGTTCCAGGAGCCGGTGCTGGCGAACCATGACCATGACGCGTTCGAGGTGTTCTGCTACAGCGATGC
>DASXMX010000326.1:0-2949 GCA_036495445.1 Tepidisphaeraceae bacterium | reverse complement strand
CGACCACGATCCGGACAGGGCCGAGGCGCGCAACACCTTCCACGGCCACTGCATCGTCCTCGTTCAGGCGGGCGGTCAACCGTCCGAGATCCACGTCACGGCGACCGCCCCGGGTGTGGCGCCGGCCGATGCCCGTTTCGCGGTCCGCTGAGCCGCAATCCCTACTTCGCCGACGGCTCGGGAGCGACGATAGCGGGCGTCGCGTGTTGCTCGGCCGCCGCTTCGGCGCGCACGCGGAGGCGAGGGATGAACATCGGCATGCTTCGCAGCGTCGCGTCAAGCAGGTTCGCGTCTCCGAGGATCGTCCTACCGCAATCACCGATCACCTGCGTAAAGTCCCGCGAAGATCAGCGGATGCAAGACGCAATTCAGCCGCTCACTTGGACTCTGCTCCAAGCGGCGGCCCTTTGAGTAAAGGAGAACACCCATGGAAATCAAACGCAGCGGCTCTCAGCCATCCCGTCCCGGACCGGCGGATTGGTTCACCGGCACAGTTCGGATCGATCCGCTTTTCGACGCACCCGACCCGGCCCGTGTCGGCGGCGCCAGCGTCACCTTCGAGCCGGGCGCCCGTACCGCCTGGCACACGCACCCGCTCGGCCAGACCCTGATCGTGACCACTGGCTGCGGCTGGGCGCAGCGCTGGGGCGGCCCGAAAGAGGAAATCCGGCCCGGCGACGTGGTTTGGTTTCCACCGGGAGAGAAGCATTGGCACGGCGCCACCGCCGCTACGGCGATGACACATATTGCCGTCCAGGAGAAGCGCGATGGAAAACCCGTCGACTGGATGGAGCAGGTCACCGACGAGCAATACCAAGCCTGAAAGAAGTATCTCCCGAACTTCGGCCTGATCATGGGCGGCCGCAGCCGCTCCGGCTCGCCGATCGGCGGCATCGCCGAGACTCAGGAGATGCTTGACTTCTGCGGCCGGCACAACATTACCGCCGCCGTCGAGGTAATCCCCATTCAGAGGGTCAATGAGGCCTGCGATCGGCTGCTCAAGTCGGACGTGAAGTATCGTTTCACGATCGATATGGCTTCGCTCAAATCCGAGTAGACTACGGGTCGCCCGGGACCACCGGCGTAAACCATCATCGAGGAAGGAGATTCTTGCATGAAGCCCTGTGTGTGCTGTCTCGCGTCGCTCCTGCTCGCCGTTACGGCCTTTGCCGCCTCGCCCGATTCGTTCGACTGGCCGCAGTGGCAGGGGGCGGACCGCGATGCGGTTTCCAAGGAAACCGGGCTTCTGAAGGAGTGGCCGAAGGAGGGCCCGCCGCTGGTGTGGAAGTTGAAGGATTTGGGCGGCGGATACAGCGCACCGTCGATCGCCGGCGGCCGGATCTTCGGGATGAGCAAGCGCGATGACAAGGAGGTTGTGTGGGCCTTGTCGGAAGCGGACGGCAAGGCGCTGTGGGCGACGCCGCTCGATCAACCTCCGTCGCAGAGCATGCCGCAGGGCCAGGAAGGGCCGGGCTGCACGCCGACGGTCGACGGCGATCGGCTTTACGTCATCAGCAACGGCGGCGAGATCGCCTGCCTTCAGGCCGCCGACGGCAAGGTCCTCTGGCATCGCAGCATGATCCAGGACTTCGGCGGCAGGATGCCGACGTGGAGCTACCGCGAATCGCCGCTCGTGGACGGTGACAAGGTCGTCTGCACGCCCGGCGGCACCGACGCGACCCTCGTCGCGCTCGACAAGCTGACCGGCAAGGCGATCTGGAAGAGCCAGTTGCCCGAAGTTTCCTCCGGCCGGCCCAGTGGCTCGTCCGGCGGCCGTCGCCGTGGCCCTGCCTCCAGTGCAGCCTACGCCTCCGCCATCGCGATCGATTTTGACGGGCAGCGGCAGTACGTGCAGTTCCTGGCCAAGACGGTCGTCGGCGTCGCCGCGGCCGACGGGAAGGTGCTCTGGCGGTACGACCACCCGGCCAACGGTAACGCCATCAATTGTTCCACGCCGCTCTATCACGACGGCTTCGTCTTCGCCGCCTCGGCCTACGGCGCGGGCGGCGGGCTGGCCAAGCTCGTCAAGGACGCCGGCGGCAACATCAAGGCCCAGGAAGTCTGGTTCGCCAAGAAGATGCAGAACCACCACGGCGGCGTGATCCTCTACGACGGCTGCCTCTACGGCGCCAACGGCGGTAACGAGGGCGGCGCCCTCGTCTGTCTCGACTTCAAGACCGGCAAGGTACTCTGGGACCAGCGACAGGAGGAGCGGGCGCCCAAAGGCTCGATCGCCCTCGCCGACGGCCGCTTCTACTATCGCTGCGAGAACGGCACCGTGCTGCTAATCGAACCGAGCACCAAGGAGTACATCGAGCGCGGCCGCTTCGAGCAGCCCGACCGGAGCAAAGCCCCGGATTGGGCACATCCGGTCATCGCCAACGGCAAGCTCTACCTGCGCGACCAGAACGTCCTGCTCTGTTACGACATCAAGGCGAAGCAGCCCGCATGAACCTCCTGGCCCAATCGGCGAACCTGCCGCTGACCGCCTGGCAGAACTTCTACGTCATCGTCGGCTCGTCTGGCGGGGCGCTGATCGGGCTGCAATTCGTCGTGATTGCGCTGATCGCCAACGTGCGGTGGCGGACGACCGCCGATTCGATCCATGCGTTCGGGACGCCCAACGTGGTGTACTTTGGCGCCGCGTTGGCCGTTTCGGCGATCATGTGCGCGCCCTGGCCTTCGCTGGGGGCCACGTCCGTCGTGCTTGCCCTGTGCGGCGTCGTCGGCCTCGCGTACGCCGCGGTCGTCTTCCGCCGGGCCCGTCGCCAGACTGTCTACAAGCCGGATCTGGAAGACTGGTTCTGGTACGTGATCTTCCCATGCGTCTGCTACGCGGCCCTTGCCCTGGCCGCGTTCGTCCTGCGGGCGGCCACGCAGGTCGCGCTCTTCGTGGTAGCCGGTGCGGCGCTGGGCCTTCTCTTCATCGGCATCAACAACGCCTGGGAC
>DASXMX010000325.1:0-8052 GCA_036495445.1 Tepidisphaeraceae bacterium | reverse complement strand
CGCGTCATAGCACACGCCCAAGGGCAGCGGGCAGAGGGATTGCGAAACCGCGAAGCGGTATTGCGGCGTAGAAGACGCGGCGAACAGCCTGCCACGGCATGGCAAGCTTGGGCGGCAACATGCGCCTGCTGCTACTTCGCCTTGTCCAGCTCGAACGCATCATGAACGAGCTGCAGCGCCCGGGCCCCGTCGTCCTTGGCGATGATGCAACTGATCTTGATCTCGCTGGTGGTGATGTTCTGGATGTTGATCTTCGCGTCGGCCAGCGTCTTGAACATGCGCTGGGCGACGCCGGTGTGAACGCGCATGCCGACGCCGACGACGCTCACCTTCGCCAGGTCGCCTTGGTACATCGGGGCGGTGCGGGCGCCCAGTTCTTTGCACAGGCGGTCGACCACGGGACGGATGTCCTGCAGGTCGCCGTGCTCGACGGTGAAGCTGATGTTGGCCGTGTTGTCGTCCGACACGTTCTGGATGATGTCGTCCACGACGATGTTGGCGGCCGCGATGTCGCCGAAGATGCGCGCCGCGATCCCCGGCCGGTCGGGCACGTTCTTGATCGTCACGCGGGTCAGGTCTTTCTTCAACGCGGCGCCGGATACGACGATGTGTTCCATGTGGGGGGTCTCCGCGACGATCCACGTCCCGGGATTCTCGTTCTGACTGTTCCGCACGTGCAGCGGCACGTTGTACTTCTTGGCGAACTCCACCGCCCGCGTCTGCAGCACCGACGCGCCGAGCCCCGAGAGCTCGAGCATCTCGTCGTAGCTGATCCGGTCGATCTTGCGGGCGTTCTTGACGATCCGCGGGTCGGCGGTATAGATGCCGTCCACGTCGGTGTAGTTCTCGCACACGTCCGCCTGCAGCACCGCCCCCAGCGCCACCAGCGTCGCGTTGCTCCCGCCGCGGCCCAGCGTCGTATAGTCCCCCTCGGGGGTGACGCCCTGGAACCCGGCCACGATGACGATCTTGCCCGTGCCAAGCTGCTCGAAGATCCGCTGCTTGTTGATCGACTGAATGCGGGCCTTGGAGAAGGCATTGTCGGTGACGAGCCCGATCTGCCCGCCGGTGAAGCTGATCGCCTCGTGACCCTGGGCGTGGAGGGCCATCGCCATGAGGGCGATGGTGACCTGCTCGCCCGTCGCGAGGAGCTGGTCGAGCTCGCGCTTGGGCGGGTTCTCGCAGACCTGCTTGGCCAGTTCGATCAGGTCGTCGGTCGTGTCGCCCATGGCGCTGACGACGACGACGACCTGGTTCCCCTGCGCCTTGGCCGCCACCGCCCGCCGGGCCGCGGTGTGGATCCGCTCCGGGGTGGCGATGCTCGTCCCGCCGAATTTCTGAACGATCAATCCCATGGTTGCCGACTCACGTTCCCGCTCCGCCTGACTGGGCGTGGAAAGGGCGGGATTATAGTGAACCGGACCGCCCGCTCAACTGCCCCGGAACCGGGGCCGCGCGGGGCTGCCGAACTCGCAAGGGACTTGGGACTCGCCGCCCGGACCGGTCGGGGCTGGCCGCGGGCCGTCGCCTGGCGAGAGCAGGCCTGGCCCACGCTTTTATAAAGTGCCGACGTCGGCGGGGTTACTTGAGCCGCCGGTTCAGGCGGATCTGGCGGACGGCATGGAGAACAATTACCTGTTCCGGTGAGTTGATCCGCGGCGATTGACTGCGCCATCATCGGGCGGGCCTGGACGCGGCTCGCGTGGCCGCAGGCGCCGTGGCGGGCGAGGTCTCGGGCACCTCCTCGTATAAGCTTTGGTCCACCGGCTTCCTGCCTTCATGAACGAGATTGTCCCGGTACTGCAGATAGGCGTTGCGGGTGAAGACGTAGGGATCGATCGCCAGGGCGTTGCGGAACTGAATCGCCGTATCGACACGAGAACGACGGTCCAGGGCTTGCCCGATCCCCAAAGGGACCGTCACATAAAGCGGGGGAAACAGCCAGGTCACCGGGTTGGTGGCGTTCGCCACGACGATGCCGGGCGTGTCGCGCAGCGTCATCGGTCCCAGGAGCGGCAGCACCAGGTAGGGCCCAGGCGCGACGCCCCATTTGCCCAGGGTGATGCCAATGTCGTTCTCGTGCTTCGGAAGGCCCAACCTCGAGGCGACGTCAAAAATCCCGGCGATCCCGATCGTGCTGTTGACCGCCATGCGGGCGGTATCGCCCAGGCCTTGATTCCACTTCGCCTGGAGGAAGTCGTTGAGAATCACGTTGCCGTAGAACAGATTGTCGAAGCCGTTGCCCAGGCCGGTGCGGATTGGCGCCGGGACCACCTTCACGTAGAATCCGTTGACCGGCGTGAGCACCGCGCGATCGAGGCCGTCGTCGAAGTTGTAGAAAACGCGATTGGTCTTTTCCCACGGATCGACGTTGCCACCGCCGGCGCAGCCGCCGCTCAGCATGATCAGCGCCCAGCCGGCACACAGGACGGCGATCCGCCGCACAAATCCTCCCATCCGGGATCACCGCTCAATGACGGGCGGCCCTATTTCTGATTGGTTTCTGACGCCTTCGCCCGCAGCAGTCCGAGCAACCGATCGAAGCCGCCGTTCGCCATGATCGCCTGGAACTGGGCGCGAAAGAGGGCGGCCAGGCTGACGCCCGCCGCGGTCACGTCGATCACCTTCCACCCGGCCTTGCGGCGGAGCCGGCAATCCACCTTGGCCAGTTCCTGGCGACTGCCGTTGACAGTGCCGATGACGCGGAGTTGCACCGTGCAATCGCCGTTGGGCTCGCGAAGGTCGCCCGCGACGGTCACGTCTTCGTCGGTGTATCCATTGAGCAGGGTGCCGTAGGTGTTGGACAGGTGATTCCTGAATGCCTCAACGAATGCGGCCCGCTGGTCGGCGGACAGGTCGCGCCAGTATCTGCCGAGCGTCAGCCGCGACAGCGTCTCGAAATCGATCTGCTGATCGGCGATCCCTCGGATCTTCTGGCGCTTCGTCGCCGGCGTCAGCTTCGCGTCGCGCAGAATGGCCAGGGCGTTCTTGACCTGCCCGTCGAGCACGTCGCGTGCGGCAGGCGGATCCACCTCGGCCGCCGCGAGCCCGGCGGCAAGCCAACCTACGCACAGCCCCGCCACGATCAGTGAGGATCTCAAACGTCGCAACCGATGAACTCCTGCCACAGGTGATGCGGACTCTACCGGCTCTTCCTCTCTGAAGATTCTACTAAAAACCCGGCATCAAATCCGCGGGCGTTCGAACGTTTACCCGAAGTCGGCCCAGCTTGAAATCAGCCGGGAGGCCGGTATTCTAATTGGTCTGTCGCCCCTCGGGGGCGACCGCGCCGAAGTAGCTCAATGGCAGAGCACCGCTTTCGTAAAGCGGGGGTTGAGGGTTCAAATCCCTCCTTCGGCTTTCCGCTATTTAACCCCGGAATTCGCCGGGATCTGTGTGCTTTGTGGCCGGCCAACTCGACCGCCGTGGCTACTCTGGTCATCGCTTGATTTGAACGTTTCGACAATCCGGCAAGTACCGGCTCGGAATCCACTCCTTCAGGCCCTCTTCGGCCCGCCAGTGACATCCGAACACGTCGTTCAAAAGGTGGACAGGTTCGGTGCAAAGAAGAGTGATGAACGCCCCGAAGTTTCTGGCGAGTGGCGGCGTGTGCAGCTCCGGCCGCATGGTCCACGGCCAGAAGTAGATCGATCCGGCCGCCGGGCCTGCGATCACCCAATGAACGTGATTGCTCGCACCCCGCGGATAGGCAAACGCCACGAAATCGTGCCGCCCGTACGGCATCTGGGCGTCGTCATATTCTTCGAACGCCCAGGAGTGCACCATTGCTTCCGTGCGCTCCGGCCACTCGTCGATGGGAACGATCTCGACCCCCAGACCGGGGGCGCGTAGGCCGCCCATGGAGTCGCGGGCGGTGTAAAGCAGTGCGCCGTTGTAACGCGAATAAAGGGCTCTGGCGACATCCGCGCCCGGGACAGCCGGTATCCTGTCCAGCAGATTCGAATCGGCAGGCGGATTGGCGAGGTGCTCGACGCGCTTCAGGTATCCCTCTTCCCTCGACCGACCGCTGGCCAGCCAACAAACGAAGCCGGGATCGACGTGATCGAGGAGCGACTCAAAGGGGGTGGTGGGCATGCATCGAAATTAGCCACAGTCGCCACGTATTCAAGACCCAACGACGTGAACCGTGGAAGGCCTTGCCTCGCCGCCCTCCCGAGCCTTCGTCGGTCGAACTCCCCCCACGCCGGGGCAAAGCGCGGCAGGGGCAGTTCGATCGTGATCGCGCGCCCGGCGCCGCCCCGGCTCTGTGTGCGCCACCGGTTCCGCTGAGGACAGAGCGGCACCGGAGCCGGGACGGCGCGGCAGGGGACGGTCTCGACTCATCCACGCTCATTCTCGCCGTTCTGTCCCGGCGTGTGAGGGTAGCGAACTTGCGAAATAAGGCAGACCACATAATGAGCCATCGCCTATCGCCTCGCGTGTTCGTCTTCGATTGTCTTCTCTACAAAAGCACCAACCTTTTCGGCCCAAAATCCCCCATGGGCATGCAGCCCCTTCGGATTGAAGTGGACGCCGTGGCGATATCCCGGGCCTAGCGCGTCGGTGTCGGGGCCGGGGAGGGCGAGGCCGTCGGTGCAGACGGCTTTTTGGGCGGCGCGGAACTCGGGGTTGGCGGGGTCCTTGGGGCTGTGATAGGTGGCCTGGGCGACGAACCAGGGGAAGTCCCAGCCGGCGTCTTTGCGGGATTGGCGGATGATTTGTTCCAGAAGGTCTTTGTACCGCTCGGCGGGGATCTGGTGCTCCGGGGCCTGGCCGGCGTCGGATTCGCCCTGGTGCCAGAGGAGGGCGCGGAAGCCGTGCGGGCCGAGGGCGCGGACGCGCTTCAGGAGGCCGTCGTAGAGTTCGCCGGAGCATTCCCATTGGCCGGGGGCGATTTGCTTGATGGCGCGGGTGGTCGTGGGAGGGATGTCGATCCGCGCGCCCTTCGGGAGCCACTGGCGGACGCTGGTGGCGCCGGCGCCGCAGCAGGCGACGCCGATCGGGACGTGGAACCGGCGGGCCATCGCGTCGCCGAACGCGGGGAGGAAGCTGCCGCCGCGGCCGCGGTCCTGGGTGCCGGGCTGCGGGTCGTCGGCGGGACGCCAGGTATTTCCGTCGAACGTGGAGACCATCCCGGTCTGCGGCTTCTGGGGCCCGGACCCGTAGTTGGTCGAGTTGGATTGCCCGGCGACGACGAACACCTCGCCGACGCCGACATGATCGACGCGGGCCGTGGCGACCGGTTTTTCGCCATCGATCACGCGAAGCTCCAGCGCGTACCAGCCGCCGCCGGGAATCGACAACTCGGCCGCGAATGCGCCCGATGCGTCGGGTGGGATTGTCTGCCATCCGGCAGGCAGTCGCCCGTCGACCGGCTCGCCGGTGCAGCGGACCTCAATTGAACCGTTGAAATGATCCAGACGACCGCGTACTAGCACGTACCCGAGCGATCCGGTCTCGCGCTGGAAAACCTGCCAGTCTTTGGGCGCATCCAGTTCGATCGTCCCGGCGGCGTGAGCCGTCGCAGTGGCGACCAAGATGAGGAGGAGCAAGAATGCGCAAATGCGGATGACGCTCACCTCTGCGGTATTACCAAAAGCATGGCCGAGGAACCACCCATGCGGCTGCGGCGGTGGCTGCCTGTGCCGCGGGTTGGTCAACCTTACCCCGAACCGCGACTGGCCGTCTTCACCGAGGCACGAGCCCGGTGCGGCAGTTCTGCACGCCGGGATCCGTGCGGGGGCGGCGGGCAACCGCCGTCCCTGCCGCGACGATCGTTTCATTGTTGAAGGGGTGAGCGCGGCGCGACTGCGCAGCCACTGTCATGCGCCGCGGTTACATCTCATCCCGAAACCGCTGCCCCGTTAGTTGAATGAACACGTCCTCCAGCGTCGGCTTCCCCACCAAAATCGAATCCACCAGCCCCGGCGCGGCCTCGATCAGTTGAGGAACGAACTGATGCCCGTCGCGCCGCTCGAGCCGAAGGGCGCCATCCACCTCCTGTGCCTCCACGCCCAATCGGTCGTGCAGGATCGACCGGACCTCGGCCGCTTTGGCGCTGGCGATCGTGATGACATCGCCGCCGATGCGGTCCTTGAGCGCGGCGGGCGTGTCGCATGCCAGCAACCGCCCCGTTTGCATGATCGCCAGTCGCGAGCAGCGGTCGGCCTCTTCCATCAGGTGGGTGGTGACCAGGACGGTGACGCCGTCCCGCTCGTTGATGGTGCGGAGGTGCCGCCACATGTCGATCCGGGCGGCGGGGTCGAGGCCGGTGCTCGGCTCGTCGAGCAGCAGCACCTCGGGGCGGTGCAGCAACCCCTTGGCGACCTCGACCCGGCGGCGCATGCCGCCGCTGAATTGGCCGACGAGTTCCCTGGAGCGGTCGGAGAGGTTGACGGCTTCGAGCGCCTCGCGGATGCGCTGGCGCAGGTCGGCGCCGCGGAGGCCGTAGAGGTGGCCTTGGTGGGTGAGGTTTTCCTCGGCGGTGAGCTGCTTGTCGAGGCTGGGCGACTGGAACACGACGCCGATCCGGCTGCGGATGGCGTCGCGGTCGGTGACGGGGTCGAAGCCGAGGATCCGCACTTTTCCCGGAGCGGGCTCGATCAGCGTCGAGAGGATGCGGAACAGGGTGGTCTTGCCGCTGCCGTTGGGGCCGAGGAAACTGAAGATCTCGCCACGGTTGACGGTCAGGGAGAAGTCGTCGAGCGCGGTGCGCTGGCCGTAGGAGAAGGTGAGGCCCTGGATTTCAACGATCGGGGGTTTGGCGTCTGGCACGTCGGATTTTAGTCCCCGCGGGGTCCGAATGTTGTGGGGTGTGACAATGCGTGCGGTGGATTGGGAGGACGAGGCTCATGCCGAGCCGCGCCTTTCCATCGAGTCTCGGCTCGGCGGGAGCCTCGCCCTCCAAACCAGTCCGGCTAAGGCTTTACCCGCAGCGTTTCGAGGTAGCGGCCGTGCTTGCCGATGGCGCGGCGCTGGAGAAACTCAATCATCTGCTTCACGTACGGGTTGATTCCATTTTGCAGGTCGAACTCGGCCATGGCGAGCGCCATGGGCTTCTTGTTCTTCCGGTCGAACAGCCTGCGGAAGGCCTGATCGAGAGCCTGAATGTCCGTCTCGTTGTATCCGGACCGGCGGAGGCCGACCTTGTTCAGGCAGCGGATTTCGTCCGCCCCGTCCACTTTGCAGAAGGGGGGCACATCGTAGTGGATGCGGGCGTAGGCACCGATGTAGGCCCCTTCGCCCACCGTGACGAAATGGTGGATGCCGACGCCGCCCATGATCGCCACGTTGTTTTCGCAGACGATGTGGCCGGCGATCATGACGTTGTTCGAGATCTGCACGCCGTTGCCGATGCGGGCGTCGTGGCCGATGTGGGCGTTGATCATGAACAGCCCGTTGTCGCCGATGCGGGTAACGCCGCCGCCCAACTCGGTGCCGACGTGAACCGTGACCGCCTCGCGGAAGACGTTGGCGTTGCCGATGATCAGCTCGCTGGTTTCGCCCTTAAATTTCTTGTCCTGCGGCGCGGCACCGATGACCGCGTTGGGGAAGAAGACGTTGTCCTTGCCGATCGTGGTCTTGCCCAGGATGGTGACGTTGTTCAGGAGACGGCAGCCGCTCTCGATCTTCACCTCCGGCCCGATGACGCAGAATGGGCCGACTTCCACGTCTTCGGCGATCTCGGCCTTGCGGTCGATCACCGCGTGTGGCGAGATCTTGGGCATCTCGTCGGAGAAGAAGCGGAAGTGGAAGAGGGAAACGAACCAAGGCGCGCGGCGGCCTGTGGCCGGAGCCTTGGCCTCCTTCGGCTTTTGTATCTCGTGGTTCATCCCAATCACACCGGCTCCGCGTCAACGAGCATGAACTTGATGTCGGCCTCGCAGGCAAGTTTGTCTTCAACGAAAGCCTTGCAACGGACGTGGCCGGTCCGGCTCTTGACCCGGACCGCGACCGCTTCGAGGAGCAGTTGGTCGCCAGGAACCACCGGCTGGCGCATCTTAACCTTATCCATGCTCAGCAGCACCGCAAGTTTTCCGGTGTGTTCCAGCT
>DASXMX010000324.1:0-8384 GCA_036495445.1 Tepidisphaeraceae bacterium | reverse complement strand
CCGCACGATAGCCGAGGCGGCCGGGAGTGTCAAATATATACTTATCCCCTTTTCTGCGCTATCCCCTTTTCTGCGCTCCCCTTTTCTGCGTCGGGCCTCCTCGGCCAGTTCCGCTGCCGGCCCGTCGTCGTCACTCGTGGGTGTGGGGATCTCCCAATCGCGCGCCGCCTCGGGGTGGGCCAGGAGGTCCGGTGGGTCCAATGGCGAGGAGCCTTGCCCGGGTCGCGCGCCGCAACCGGCGGCGTCCCCGGTGGCTGCCGGCCCCTGGGCCGGGTCGGATTGCGGGTCGTGATTCGTCGGGTCTCCCATCCTGCGGACTCCGTGGAAGCTTCGCCGGTTGGGCGACGATGCGCCTCTCCATGAGAGTCGGCGCCCGGCGGCCACTTTACCCAGGTGGGATTCCGCGTAAACCCGTCCCCGCCCGGTCCGTCGGCGGTGGTCGGCAATGTGAAGAGCGCCGGTCCGCGCAAAGACTGCGTCTGTTAATCCCGGCGATGTCCCACGCAATAATATGATAAACGTCTCGCCGCGGCGGGACATTATGGGACATTTTGGGACATGGCGATGGTGGCGGCGGGGCGGGTGGATTCATCGAACATGGGGCCGCAGGCTTGAAGGGGCATGACGATTCGGGAGAATAGCCGCTCTTGCCCCGGCTGTGATGGGGTGTGGGTGCTGACCTGTTGAGAATGGAGTAGTGGATCGACCATGGCTGATGCTGTCACGCCGACGATTCGTACCTTTCAGGTGTTTCCCGACATCCCGGAGCGGCTGGTGCCGCTGCTGGAGGTGGCGCACAACCTCTGGTGGGTCTGGAACCCCGATGCCGTGGAGCTGTTCCGCCGGCTGGACCGGAAGCTCTGGGAGGACGTCTACCACAACCCGGTGAAGATGCTGGGCGTGATCCCGCAGGAGAAGCTTGCCGCCGCGGCTGAGGACGACGGGTATCTGGCCCACATGCACCGGGTCTATGAGGATTACAAGGAACATCTTTCCCGTGCCGGCTGGTTCCACGAGCACCACGCCGACAAGGACAAGATGAAGGTCGCCTACTTCTCGGCCGAGTTCGGGTTGCACGAGTGCCTGCCGATCTACTCCGGCGGCCTGGGCATCCTGGCGGGTGACCATCTCAAGAGCGCCAGCGAACTGGCCGTCCCGCTCGTGGCGGTGGGGCTGCTGTATCGCAACGGGTACTTCCAGCAGTACCTCTCGGCCGACGGGTGGCAGCAGGAGGCGTATCCCGAGCTCGACTTCTACAACTTGCCGGTCGAACAGGTGAACTTCGATGACGGTTCGCCGGTGACGGTGCGGGTGGACCTGCCCGAGAACGCGGTGTTCTGCAAGGTGTGGCGGGCAAACGTGGGACGGGTGCCGCTGTACCTGCTGGACACCAACCTGCAGGAGAACTCGCCGGCCGACCGGGACATCACCGCCAAGCTGTACGGCGCCGGCACGGAGCTGCGCATCAGGCAGGAGATCGTCCTGGGCATCGGGGGGGTGCGGGCGCTGACCGCGATCAACGTCAGCCCGTCCGTCTTCCACATGAACGAGGGGCACAGCGCATTCCTCGCCCTGGAGCGCATCCGCATGATGCTCGATGGCTCGCCGATGAACTTCGATGAGGCCCGCCAGCAGGTGATGTCGACGAACGTCTTCACGACCCACACGCCAGTCCCGGCGGGCATCGACACGTTCGCGCCGGAGCTGATGCTCAAGTACTTCAAGCCGATGATCCCGACGCTCAAGCTCGATGACGAGGGGTTTCTCGCGCTGGGCCGGGAGGACGTGACCAATCGGAAGCAGGGCTTCTCGATGGCGTTGCTCGCCATCCGCCTGGCCGACAGCGTGAACGGCGTGAGCCAACTCCATGGCGAGGTCTCGCGGAAGATGTGGCATAACATCTGGCCCTCGGTCCCGGCCGATGAGGTGCCGATCAAGTCGATCACCAACGGCATTCACACCCGCACGTGGCTGGCGGCGGACATGGCCTACACGCTCGACCGTTACCTCAGCGGCGAGTGGATGAGCGACCCGTCCGATCAGAGCGTCTGGGAAGGCGTGCTGCAGATCCCGGACGAAGAGCTCTGGCGGGCGCACGAGCGGTGCCGGGCAAGGCTCGTCGGTTGGGCGCGGCACCAGTTGCACGAGCAACTGAGCCGCCGTGGCGCCGCTTACGATGACCTCAACGCCGCCGACGGCGTGCTCGATCCGGACGCGCTGACGATCGGCTTCGCCCGCCGATTTGCGACCTACAAGCGGGGCACACTGTTGTTCCGCGACATTGAACGCCTGAAGCGCCTCGTCGAGGACACGCAACAGCCGATCCAGTTCGTCTTCGCCGGCAAGGCCCACCCGGCCGACCACGAGGGCAAGGAGCTGATCAAGCAGATCGTCAACGCCGCCCGCGATCCGGCCCTGCGGCGGAAGATCGTCTTCATCGAAAACTACGACATGAACGTCGCGCGGTACTTGGTGCAGGGCGTTGACGTCTGGCTCAACACGCCCAGGCGGCCTTACGAGGCCTCGGGCACCAGCGGCATGAAGGCCGCCGCCAACGGGGTGCTCAATTGCTCGATCCTGGATGGGTGGTGGGTGGAAGGGTATTCGCCCGACGTCGGCTGGGCGATCGGCCGGGGCGAGACCTACGCCGACGCCGGCTATCAGGATCACGTCGAGAGCCAGGCGCTCTACGACATTCTCGAGAAGCAGATCCGCCCGCTGTTCTACCACCGCACGACCGACAACCTCCCGCGGGAGTGGATCTTGCGGATGAAGAACTCGATGCGGAAGCTCGCCCCGGTCTTCAACACCAACCGGATGGTGCGGGACTACGCCCAGCGGTTCTACATCCCGGCGTTCGACCGCGGCGGCGTGCTGGCCGCCGAGGGCGGCGCCCGTGCCGTCGCCCTCGCCAAGGCCAAGGACTCCCTGCGGAACCGCTGGAACGGCATCCGCATCGTCGGCGTCCACACCAGCGGGAACGGGCACTTCAAGGTGGGGGAAACGATGCAGGTCGAGGCGATGGTCGACCTCCCCGGCATCGACCCGCGCGAGCTGACGGTGCAGCTCTATACCGGCCCGGTGACCGCCCAGGGCGAGATCGAGCAGGCGCAGGCCCTGAACATGTCCCACGCCCGCGCGATGGCGCCGGACCGGCATGTGTTCGTCGGTCAGGTCGAGTGCCGGGCCAGCGGGAGGCAGGGGTTTGCCGTCCGCGTGCTGCCCGGGTTCCAGGACATGGCAACGCCGTTCGAGCCGGGATTGATTATCTGGAATTAGCGGGGCGTACATGGTCACTGAAGTGACCATGCCGGCTCAGACGCAGTGCTTATTTCGGCTCCTGCGACGCCCCTTCGCGCAGGTATTTGTCCGCGACCGCCTGGGCGAGGTCGACGTCGTTGATGTTCGCCAGCGTGCAGAGCCACGCGAAGACGTCGGCGAATTCTTCGCGGAGGTTCTGACGATCGTCCCCGTTCAGCGCCGTCGCCAACTCGCCCACTTCCTCGATAAACCACAGGAACGTCTTCGGCGTTCCCCGCGCCCGGTCCGTCGCTTCGTATCGTGACGAGATCAGCTTCTGGAAATCGGTGAGGGTCAGTCGATCGGGGTTCATGCTCGGTCCCTGTGGCACGGGCGTCTCGCCCGTGCAAAATGTCTCGCACGGGCGAGACGCCCGTGCCACAGTAAAAGCCGCTCGGGTTAGTCCGACTGCTCGGCCTGAAGCTTCGTCAGTTCTTCGATGACGCGTTTCTCGCGTTCGACGTTCAGCTCGTTGTGGGCCTTTTCGCTGGCTTCCTCCAGCAGCTCGTGGGCCGAGAGGTCGTATGGGTTTATGTAGACCGAGTCGAGGGCGTAGCGGTAGGCGTTGGGCCAGTCCTCCAGGTCCCGGTACGCCCGGGCGATCCGCTTGGCGTATCGGTTGTCCTTCAGCTCGACCTTCGCCAGGATCTCGAGTTGCTCGATCTCCTTCTTGCGGTCCTTCTGCACGTAATAGAGCGCGGCGAGCCGCTGGTGCGGGAGGGGGTCGACGGGGCGGATCTTGGCGATCTCTTCCCACGCCGTGGTCGCCTCGGGCCACTGGCGGCTCTTGATCAGGTCCTCGGCCTTTTCCCGCAGCTCGTCGTACTTCTTGGTCGTCGCCTCATCATAGCCCCACGTCGACACCTGCTGCTCGGCCCACGCCTGGAACTCGTTCATGAACTGCGGGATCGACTTGCCGGTGACCTTCGGGAAGACGTCCTCCTGCCGGTCGGCGTGCCGCATGAGTTCGAGCATCTTCAGGATCGCGTCGTGCCCGTATGTTTGCTCGACGTACTTGCAAATCCAGAAGGACTCGGCGTACGCGAGCTGCCGGTCCATCGGCCGCTTGGGCCGCACGAACGCCCACGTGAGCTTGTCGAGCGGGAAGAACTCCTTCTTCGTCACCGCGTGGTTGAGCATCGGCACCCATTCCCACGGCACCGGCGACTGCTCCTCGTACACCGCCAGCCCCTCGGTGAACCAGTGGGCGATGCGGTTGTCGGTCGTCCCGAGCGTCACGGTGTGCGTGTACTCGTGCCGCAGGACGCGGGCCCAGTTGTACGTGCCCATCGTCGCCTTGCCCGCCCGCGGCGCCACCAGCGCGATCACGCGGCCGGTGCTCGCGCCGACCGTCGGCAGCCAGGTCGAGCCGGTGGTGCGGACGGAGAACATCTCGTGCGTCGGGAAGACCTCGATGTACGTCTTCACCTTCGGCGTGTAGTTGAACGCGGCGGACACCTGGCTCTGCACGCTCTCCAGGTAATCCGAAAAATACTCGGGGATCACCGGGTCGGTGTGCGGGTCGTAAATCACGACGAAGTGCTCGGTCTCCTTCCGCGCGTACGAAGCCATCTTGTCCAGGAGCTTGAGGTAGTTGGTCGTGCGGAGGTTGAACGGGTCGAGCTGGTGCGCCTTCTCCAGCGCGGTGTGGGCTGACTCCTCGTCGCCGCTCTGGGTGTAGAGCAGGCCCAGGCCGTTGAGGGCGGCGGTCCACCACGGGGCGCGCTGCACGGCGATTTCGTACTTCGCGACCGCCCGCGGGTATTGCCGCATCGAGTCGAGCTGCTCGGCCACTTCGAAGTAGGCCGAGGCATTGTTCGGGTCGATCGCCTCCACCTGCTTGAGGATCTCGTTGACCTTGTCCTCCTTCAGTTCCAGCGCGTTTACCACTGCAAGGAGGCCCATTGCTTCCAGGTTTTTCGGCTGTTTCGCCAGCACCTTCTGGATCGGCGCCTCGGCGTCCTGCGGGCGGCGCTGCTGCATCAGGTTGCGGGCGTCCAGCAGGTCGGCGGGGAGCGAGTCGTGGTTGACGTTGCGGATCGCGGCGATGATCCGGTCGCAGGTGTCGAAGTCGAAGGAACTCAGCGCGATGTGGCCCATCACGTCGAGCGCGTCCAGGTCGTTCGGGTTGGCTGTCAACACGGCCTTAATCTGCTCGACCGCGTCGTCGGTCTGGTCGTGCGAGAGGAAGTACTGGGCCGCCGCGAGGCGGGCGGGGTAATACTCGCGGTCGATCTCGTCGAACGCCTTGACGAAGAAGCTGAGGATCGTGCGGTCGAGGTTGGCGTTGTTGCGGTACTGCTGCGTGAGCGTGGCCCAACGATCCAGCGCGTGGCCGATCGTGGTGACGTCCTCGGCCTTGTCGAAGACCGCCAGGTGGTCGTGCATCGTCCAATGGTCGAGGTACTTCTGCGGGTCGTTGTTGAACCAGGCGTACTGCTCCCGGGCGGCGGGGATGTCGCCGACCTGCTCCAGCACGTACCCGAGCCAATAGTGCCCCGGGATCGAGCCGGCGTGCTTTTGCAGGTGCTCCTGCAGCAACGCGATCGCATCGTCGTTCCGGCCCATTCTCGTCAGCACCTGCGCGCGCTGGATTTGCACGGCCGGCTGATCCTTCACCGCGTCTGCCGAGAGCGCCGCGACCGCCTCGTCCCACCGGCCCAGCGCCACCAGCGACTTGCCCTTGATCACCGCGATGTCCGCCAGTTGATCGGGCTTGGGGCTCTTCAGATGGCCCAGGCTGATCAGCGCGAGCTTGTACCGCCCGCCGAACGCCTGCGCCTGGGCCCTGTCCAAGTCGTTGTAGTAGGCCGGGTATTTCAGGTCCGGCAGGTCCTCGGGCAGAACCGGGTTGATCCACTTCATTGGGACCGAATCGTCCACGAGATCGAGCGCCAGGCTGGCCGGGGCGCAGAGCGTCAGGACGGCGAGCAGGGCGAGCGGGAGCTTGCGGTACATCAGGGGGCGCCTTTCGAGTGGTTTCACGACGTTCGGACCTCCAAGCATCCCTTCCGGTCAGACACCGGTGGGCTCGTTCCCACCTCGGCGTCGCCGGTTGGCCGCTTGCGGTTTCGCGCCGGGCGCGCTGACGGCGAACGTCCCTTCGCTCGCGAAGCCGCAAGCGGCGATGCGGCCTGGTCGCAGCCGAATAGGGCTTCGGTGCCGATACCGGTTCGAAATACCGTCGGCTCGGCAGGAGCCTCGCCCTCCCTCCAATGCGCCGCGGCCGTGCCAGGTTGCGGGCCGGCGGGAGTATTATAGCCGTAGGCCATGCCCGACATAGAACACTACATTGGCAACGCCGAGGCGTTTCCGATTCTGCGGAAGTGGGATTTCTTCAACCACGCGGCCGTCTCACCGCTGCCGCGCGCCGTGTCGGATGCGTTGCGCAACTACGCGGCGCAAGCCGAGACCGACACCTATCTGGTCGGCACCTGGTATCGCGAAATCGAACGCCTTCGCGTCCTGTCGGCACAATTGCTCAATTGCCATCGCGACGAGATTGCTTTCGTGAAGAACACGGGCGAAGGCCTGAGCATTGTCGCCAATGGCATTGACTGGCAACCGGGCGACCGCATCGTCACCACGGCGGTCGAATACCCGGCCAACATCTATCCCTGGACGGAACAATCCCGCCGCCACGGCTGCGAGCTGGTGATGCTCGCCGAAGAAAGCGACGCGGAGGGCCGGCGGCAAGTGCCGCTCGAGCAGATTCTGCGTGAGGTGGAACACCCCCGCACGCGGCTCGTGACGCTGTCCCACGTCGAATACGCCAGCGGCCAGCGACTCGACCTGGCGACGATCGGCGCCGCCTGCCGCCGGCACGGGAAGCTTTTGTGCGTCGACGCGATCCAATCGGTCGGCGTGCTGCCGGTGGACGTGGAGGCGATGGGGATCGATTTTCTTTCCGCCGACGGCCACAAGTGGATGCTCGGGCCGGAGGGGGCCGGGATCTTTTACTGCCGCCGGGAGCGGATCGAGACGCTGCGGCCGCTGACGATCGGCTGGATGAACGTGATCAACGCCCTGGACTACGGCCACTACGACTACACGCTCAAGCCCGATGCGGGGCGGTACGAGTGCGGCACGTACAACGTCCCGGGGCTGCACGCGCTCAAGGCGGCGGTGGAACTGCTCACCGACGTCGGCGTCGATCGCATCGCGCAGCGAGTTCGCGAGCTGACGGACCACTTGATCCAACGCCTCGTTGAGAAAGGGTACCGGATCCTCAGCCCCCGCACCGGCGAGCAGTGGAGCGGCATCGTCAGCTTCGAATCCCCCTCGCACGCGCACCAGCCGATCGTGACGACGCTCCGCAAGTCGCACCACGTCGAAATTGCCCTCCGCGAACGCCGGCTCCGATGTTCGCCGCACTTCTACAACACAGTCGGGCAACTGGATCGGCTGGTCGATTTGCTGCCGCCGCACTGACGCCTGACGGGGCTTCTCCCTCGCCCGGGACATCGGAAGAAGCGAGCCGACCCGTTTACCCCGGCCGCATCGCCCGCTAACATTCCCGCTCCATAACGAAATCGCCAGGGAGCAGAAACGCTCGCGGCCCCCGGAGCACGGCCGCGCCAGGTGGAGACGAGAGAAGATGACATCATTCAATCCCGGTCGCATGTCCCGCCCGTCCGTCGTCTCGCGCAAGCGAGGCGCCTCCAGCAGGGCGGTTGAGCCGCTCGAGCAGCGGACATTCCTGAACGCCACCCTCGTCCAGCCGATCGCCGCGGTCAACGGCTCGCCGAGCGGGTCGACGACAATCGACCTCACGCAGAACTTCAACGATCCGACGGTGACGGGGACAACGGTCGAGATCCAGACGCCTAAGGGCAACATCCCGCTGACGCTATTCGATTCGCAGACGCCGAAAACGGTAGCCAATTTCGAGCATTACATCAGTGCCGGTGAATACAACAACGTGATCATTCACCGCTCGGTACCCGGTTTTGTCATACAAGGTGGCGGGTATACAACCAGCGGTTCGGCGATCAGCACGTTTGCGCCGGTGCAGGGTGAACCGGGCATTTCGAACACTACCGGGACGATCGCGATGGCCCTTAGCACGAGTCCCAACAGTGGAA
>DASXMX010000323.1:0-10076 GCA_036495445.1 Tepidisphaeraceae bacterium | reverse complement strand
CCTGGGCGTACGGCCGTACGCCCCTACAGTGCGGAGGGCACACGCCGTGTGCCCCTACAGCTTGCCCATGAGGTTGCGGACGATGAACCGTTCCAGGCCCTCGTAATCGCGCTCGTCGACGAACGCCTGCCACTGCTTCCGATCGATGCTATGCGCGAGGTCGACCAGGTCGAGGAAGATTTCCTTCGAGTGCTTCAGGTGCAGGAACGCCTTGTCGGCCGGCTGGGTGCGCATCGCCTTGACGTCCAGGCCGACGACCTCGCCGTTCTTTCCGTAACCGTGGCGGACGAGCGTGTCGACTTGGTTGAACGCGCGGCGCAGGTCGACCGAGCCGAACGTCTTGTCCTGGTCGTATTTCAGCCCGTTCTGGTCGTTGAGGTGGACGCCCCAAAGCTTCTTGTGGAAAAGGGCGTACGCCAACTCGTCGCTGGGGTCGAGGCCGGCGAGGATCGCGTGGGCCGACTCGATCAGCACGCCGACGCGGTTCGGGTCGCGCGTCTTGTAGGCCAGCGCCAGGAAGTGGCCGGTGGTCGGCAGGTACATCAGGTCCATCGGCTCGTTCGGCTTCATCTCGCCGAGCAGGCGGATGTTCTTGTCATAGTCGAGCATCGCGTCGATGAACTCGAGCATCCGCTCGAAGCTTTTGACGGCGTCCTTCGACTCGCGGATGTACGTCCCCTCGCGGGCCGGCCACCAGACGAAGCGGTCGGAGCCGAGGATGCGGCCCACGTCGATCGCCCGCTTGCCGCGCTCGATGCCCCACTTTCGGTCGGCGGCCGAGTTGCTGGTGATCGGCCCGTCCACGCCGTGCGCGTGCTCCCAGTGCCGCGGCGCGAAGATCTCGGCCTTCAGGCCGTGGTCATCGAGGAGCTTCCGGACCTCCTTCGCCTTCTTCTCCCGGTCGGCCGGCGAGAACTCGTCCGGGACCGCGTCGTCGTCGTGAAACTGGACGTACTCGAACCCGAGGTCCTTGAAGATCTTCAACTTCTCAGCAAAGGCGCGCTCGGTGCGAACCACCGGCCCGAACGGGTCGGCGCCGGGATGGAGGTTCCAAGGTCCGGCCGAGAATTTGAAGTCCTGCTTCGTGCTCCAACTCGCGTTTGCCATGTGAGTACCTCCGCGCGTCTGCCGAACGAAAGACGGATGCGCCGCCAAGACGCCAAGGACGCCAAGCAGAAAAACAAGAAAAGAAACCGAGCGAACGCGTCGCGGTTTGTGAGCGAGCACTCGCGGCCCTCCGGGCGCGCCGCGGAACGGGACCAACTTATCGATTGCGTCGCTCTTCTTCTTGCATTTCTTGGCGCACTTGGCGTCTTGGCGGCGCCTTTTTCTACGCCCCGATCTTCAACGTCTTCCCGAGCTTTGCCGCTTCCATCGCGGTCAAGATCACGTCGAGGGAGCGATAGCCTTCCATGCCGTCGATTTCGGGCGGGGTGTTGGTCGCGATCGCCTTGGTGAACAGGTCGATGATGCCGCTGGCGACCTGCTTGATGTTGGTGGACATCTCGCCGACCTTGTGGAGTTCGCGCTCGCCGTTCTTGTAGTCGACGATCACGCCGTAAGTCGGGTCGGTGCCCAGCGACAAGGCGCCGTTCTGGCAGTAGAGGACGGTGTAGTTCTCCTCGGCGCCGTAGTTGGTCCAGGAGAGGATCATGCTGCCGACGATCCCGCCGGTGGTCTTAAGGGTTAGGAAGGCGTTATCGTCGAGGTCGATCAGCTTCCCCTCGGCGTCGCGCTTGTCGAGGGTGGTGACGAACCCGCCGACGTCCGTGAACTCCTGGCCGAGGAGCCAGCGGAGCAAATCGGCCTTGTGGACGCCCAGGTCGCCGGTGACGCCCATGAAGGCCTGGCCCTTCTTGAAGAACCAGCTCTTGCCCGCATCGACCGACCAGCCCTCGGGGCCGGGGTGCTTGAAGGCGGTGCGGAACGCCAGGACGTTGCCCAGCGCGCCGCTCTGCAGGATCTTCTTCGCTTTGACGTGCGGGGGCATGAGCCGCTGGTTCAGGCCAATCATGAGGAACTTGCCGCTCTTTTTGGCGACGTCCATCATCGCCCGGGCGTCCTCGCGGGTGGTCGCCATCGGCTTCTCGCACAGGACGTGCTTGCCCGCATTGAGGGCCTCGATCGTCTGTGCGGCGTGCAGGCTGTTGGGGCCGGCGACGACAATGGCGTCAATCCCGGGATCGGCCAGCATTTGCTTGTAGTCGGTATAGGCCTTGGCGCCATGTCGACCGGCCAGTTCTTCGACGCGTTCCTTGACCGGATCGGCCAACGCCGCGAGCTTGGACTCGGGGTTGGCCACGCACTCTGGGATATGCCGCCGCTGGGCAATCGCACCGCAACCGATGATGCCATATCTCACGGGCATTGCGCTTGTTCTCCTGAATGATGGAAATGCTCTAACGTACGCCCCGAACCAACTCCGCCGGACGCAGGCGGAAGCTTCCGAGCGGGCGGGGGAAATGTCAAGGAGCGAGGCGTCGGAGCGCCCGTAGGGGCGAACCTTGTATTCGCCCATCGTAGGGTTGAACCTCGTGTTCACCCTCGTGTGTTCAACCGTCGGAAGAGGGCGAACACAAGGTTCGACCCTACGGAGGGAAAGAGAGGAAGAGGGAAAGGCGGCGCCGATCCGCGGGTGGCGATCGCGTCTAAGTCGATATAGCATCCCCCACCCCGCGAGTTGTGCGGGAATGTGGGCAGACGCATCCGGAGCAGACTCGTGCAGACGATCGCATCCCAGTTAGATCAGGCCTTTCGGGCGGCCATCCGGGCCGCCTTCGATCTCGACGCCGACCCGCTGATCGGGACGTCGCAGAACGAGAAGTTCGGCGATTATCAGTCCAACGCGGCCATGGGCCTGGCCAAGCAAGTTGCCGAAAAGACCGGGCAAATGACGAATCCGCGCGCCGTGGCCGAGCAGATCAAATCGAAGCTCGACCTGGGCGACATGGCCCAGGAGGTCAGCATCGCCGGGCCGGGGTTCATTAATGTGAAACTGTCGCCCAGGTGGCTGGCATCTCAGCTCCAGCAGATCGCCACCGACGGGCGGCTCGGCATCAGCCCCGGTGCCCGGCCCAAGCGGGTGGTCGTCGATTACTCGGGCCCGAACATCGCCAAGCAGATGCACGTGGGCCACCTGCGGAGCACGATCATCGGCGACGCGATCAGCCGGGTGCTGGCGTTCCAGGGGAACGACGTCGTCCGGCAGAACCACATCGGCGACTGGGGCACCCAGTTCGGCCGGGTCGTCCTGGCCATGTGGTACGCGGCGATGGCGCAGCACTTCGGGGAAATGGACAAACTGCAAGCGCTCGCCGCCGCAGTGCGAAACGACTCGAAGGCCGTTCATGAAGTGGCCGATCTGCACCGGAAGTACATCAAGGAAGACCCCGACGGCACGAAGGTCTTCGAGCCTCACTTGCAGAACGTCACCCTTGATCTCTCGGCGTTGGAGAACCTCTACACGTTCGTGAGCGCGCTGACCGACAGCCCGGCTGCCAAGGACGAGTTCGTCCCCCACCCGGCCCACGGCAACCGGCGGCTGGAGGAACTGCCGCGGCTGGTCACCACCTTCATCCAGAACCCGTCGGACCCGCGGAACAAGCAGGAGATGATGGCCTGGGAGCAGGCCCGGAAGATCACGCTCTTCACCTGCGACGAGATCTACCGGCGGCTCGACGTGCAACTGGCCCAGCCGGACATTCAGGCGGAGCCAATCGTCCGGGGCGAGTCGTTCTACAACGACCGGCTGGCTCCCGTCGTAACGGAGTTGCTCAGTAAAGGAATCGCCACGCGGTCAGAGGGAGCCATCGTCGTGCCGGTGCCGGGCTTCGAGGCGCCTCTGCTGATCCAGAAGTCCGACGGTAGCTATCTCTACGGCACGACTGACCTGGCCGCTCTGAAGTTCCGTGTGAAGGATCTTAAAGCGGCCGAAGTGATCTACACGCACGACTCAGGGCAATCGCAGCACTTCGCCCAGGTCTTCTGGACCGCCCGGCAGGCCGGATGGGCACCGGGCACAGACCTGGAGTACGCCCCGTTCGGCAAGATGCTGGGCGAAAACGGAAAGCCGTTCAAAACGCGGAGTGGGGAGACGGTCAAACTGAAGGACGTACTCGACGAGGCGGAGGAGCGGGCGTTCGCGGTGGTCAGCGAGAAGAACTCCGAATTGCCCGAAGCGCAGCGGAAGCAGATCGCGCATGCGGTCGGCATCGGCGCGGTGAAGTACGCCGACCTGTCGAAGGACCGGGTGAGCGATTACGTCTTCTCGTGGGACCGGATGCTGGCACTGGAAGGGAACACGGCCCCGTACCTTCAGTACGCCCACGCCCGGATCCAATCGATCTTCCGGAAGGCTGGCGGCCGCCCTTCGCCCGGACCGATTACGCTCGATTCGCCGCACGAGCAGGCGCTGGCCAAGCACATCCTGCGGTTTGGCGACGTCGTCGCGCTGGTCGCGCGGGAACTGAAGCCGCACCACCTCTGCACGTACCTGTACGAACTGGCGTCGCGGTTCAGCGGGTTCTACGAGAACTGCCCCGTGATCCAAAGCGACGAGCCGCTCCGGTCAAGCCGGTTGCGGCTGAGCGAAGTCACCGCCCGCACGCTGGAACTCGGCCTCGATCTGCTCGGCATCGAGCATCCGGATGAGATGTAGGGGCACACGGCGTGTGCCCGGGCGTACGGCCGTACGCCCCTACAGCCCGAGGGCACACGCCGTGTGCCCCTACAGGTCAAATCAGCTTGGCTAGGAGTTCGGCGTAATAGGTGATGATCAGGTCGGCGCCGGCGCGCTTGATCGCGAGAAGTGACTCGAAGACGGCGCGTTCGCGGTCGAGCCAGCCGTTGCGGGCGGCGGCTTCGAGGGCGGCATATTCGCCGCTCACTTGATAGGCGACGACCGGCACCTGCACGGCCTGTCGCACCGCGGCGATCACGTCGAGGTATGGGCCGGCCGGCTTCACCATCACCATGTCGGCCCCCTGCTCCACATCCAATCGCGCCTCGAGCAGCGCCTCGTCGATCCCCCGGGCCGGGTCCATTTGGTACGAGCGGCGGTCGCCAAACGACGGGGCCGAATCGGCCGCGTCACGGAATGGGCCGTAGAAGGCGCTGACGTATTTCACCGAGTAGCCCAGGATCGAGACGTCGGCGAAGCCCGCCTCGTCCAGCCCGGCCCGCAGGGCGGCGACGGTGCCGTCCATCATGCCGCTGGGGGCGATCACATCCGCTCCGGCCCGGGCGTGGTTGATCGCCTGGTGCACGAGGCGCGCGACGGTCACGTCGTTCTTCACGGTCGTGTTGTCGTCTGTCATCGGCCCGCAGTGGCCGTGGCTGGTGTACTCGCAGAAGCACAGGTCGGTGATGCCGACCATCGGGATCTGTTGCGAGCGGACCGAGCGGAGCAACCGGCAGACGACGTTGTTCTCGTCCAACGCGGCTGAGCCGACCGCGTCTTTGCACGCACGATCAACGACGCCGAAAACCAGGTACGCGCCGTATCCCTCCTCCGCCCGGCGGGCCAGCCACGGCGTGGCGACCTCGACCGACATCTGGAAGACGCCGGGCATCGAGGGGACTTCCTGGCGGACGTTCGTCCCGTCGCGGACGAAGATCGGCACGATGACGTCGCTTCGGCGAAGCGTCACGCGCTCCAGCATCTGGCGCAGCTTGGGGGTGCGACGGAGCCGGCGCGGGCGAATCGGGAGGTTGGGAAGCGGGTCCATGCGAGGATTATACCCTCCGAGCGCCGCCGCTTGCGGCTTCGCGAACGAGGGGCCGTCATCCGGAAGTATCCTGACAAATAACGTCCCTCCGTTCGCGAAGCCGCAAGCGGCGGAACGGGCTCTAGAAATCTCCACAATCCGTCCGATAATGCGCTGTATCGGCAAGGAGGCCGCGCCCGTTGACAGACGTATTAGACCAATCCGAAGTCGATGCCCTGCTGGCGGCGGTGGACACGGGCCAAGTCCAGCAGGACCAGGCGCCGCAAGTTTTTGGCTCCCGCGGCACCGGCAAGGTCGACGTCCAGATCTACGACTTCAAACGCCCCGAGCGCGTCTCCAAGGATCAGATGCGCGCGCTCGAAGCCCTGCACGAGGGCTTCGGCCGGAACCTCGGCGCGGCGCTCTCCGGCTACCTGCGGACGATCATCGAGGTCTCCGTCGCCCACATCGAGCAGCTCACCTACAGCGAGTTCATTCACTCGCTGCCGAACCCGACCTGTTTCAACCTGTTGAAAGCGGAGCAGCTCGACGGGCAGCTCTGCCTGGAGATCAGCCCGCTGATCATCTACCCGATCATCGACCGCTTGCTGGGCGGCAGCAACGCCGACCTGTTCATCCCGCAGCGGCCGCTGACGCAGATCGAGCAGCGGCTCGTGCAGCGCATCACCGACCGGGCGACACAGCATCTATCCGAAGCGTGGAGCAACCTGACGCCGATGACGTTCAGCGTCTGCGACTTCGAGAGCAACCCGCAACTCGTGCAGATCGTGCCGCCCAACGAGACGGTCGTCGTCATCGGCTTCGAGCTGAAGATGGGCAACCGCGCCGGGACGATGAGCCTCTGCATCCCGTACAACGCGATCGAGCCGATCATGGGCACCCTCGCGGCCCAGAACTGGTTCAGCTATCAGCGCAAAGGCGGCCAGGAAGACCACGTCCGGCGGCTGACCAAGAACGTGAACAATGCCCCGGTCGAGATGCGGGCGTTCCTCGCGCAAACCTCAATCAAGCTGGATGAATTGATGGCTCTGCAGGTGGGCGACGTGATTACGACCGAGAAAGACTGCGGCCGCGACGTGCTGATCCAAGTCGAAGGAAGGAACAAGTTCCTGGGACAGATCGGGCAGTTCCGGGGGAGCAAGGCGATTCGCATCACCCGCGTCTGCCAGGAATCGGCGGAACTGGCCAAGGGGGCCGTCGCATGAGCCGGGCGATCGACACCGGCTCGGTGCGCGTGGGCGAGGGAAGCGGGCCGATTGGACGCTACTTCCACGACTCGGAACTGCCGCTGACGAGCCTCATCTTCTTGCTACCGCTGATTGTCATTTATGAGCTCGGCACACAATACTTCACGACCGCCGCGCAGCACGGACACGAGCAACAGATTATTGCGTTCGTGATGATGCAGCGATTCTTCCGGCTGTTCGGCGTGCATGGCCAACACCTGCCGGCGGTCGCGGTGGTTACGATCCTCCTATGCGAACACGCGTTCCGCAACAAGCGTTGGCAATTGAACTTAGGCACCTTGGCGGGAATGGCAATCGAAAGCACCCTGCTGGCGTTGCCGTTGATTGCCATTGCCCGCGAATTGTCGCGATACTTCCCCCTTGTCGGCAGCGGCGGGACGCGGCAGGACATCGTCATTATGTCTTTGGGAGCAGGAGTTTACGAAGAGCTGGTGTTCCGCCTGATCCTGTTCAGCATCTTGAGTCTTGCCTTGAAGGACGCGATGCGTTTGCACTCGTTTTGGGTGCATCTAGGGGTTGTATCGATCAGCGCACTGGCGTTCTCCGGCTACCATTACTTGAGCCCACTGGAGCATTTCCAGTGGCGTTCGTTCATCTTTCGCACAGTCGCGGGGGCTTATTTTGGGGTGCTCTTCCTGCTCCGCGGATTTGGCATAACCGCTGGATCTCACGCCGCTTATGACGTCCTGATTCTCTTTCTCTGATCCTTCCTAGCGAAGTCGTCCAAGAATTATTTTGTTCCCATTTCCCTGACGGCTCCTATAATGCCGTCCGCTTGGAAGCCATTCGCAGTGGGCGGATGGCTCCGCTCGTTGTGGGGTGGCCGAACGGGACAGGATGTCGACTTCGGCTTTTCCCTCATTTTCGTCTAAGCCATGACCTGTGGCTTGGCCGTGGCGTATATCGAGGGGTACCCCTTTTTACTCGAACGGAGAGGACCATCTCTCCTAGAAAGAGCATGGACGCTATGCCGAACCGAACCAAACAACGTCGCTCCGGAGGCCTGACGCTTCTCCTGTATCAGCGCACGCTTCATCCGGAATTGTTCAACATCCTCGCCGCCGAGCAGGTCAGCCGCCGCGCTTATGAGGCGGACATCTGGCTGGTCGAGGGCGGGCACGTGATCTCGTTCACCGCTGGCAAGACGACCCTGACGGAAGTCATCGTCAACTCCGGCGAGATGCCGACCGAGCGCAACCTCCTGCAGTCGATCCCCTGCCGCGGCGAAAAATACCACGAAACAACCGTCGGTGGAAATGTCCGGTACATGATCAGCACGCAGGAAGAGCAACTCAGCCAGACGCTCTATGATGCGACGCGTCACGAGATCAGCACGTACGCCGCCAAGCGCGAACTGATGTCCCACGACAGCCCCGGCACCGCCGAGACCAGCGGGTTCCTCAGCGTCCTGGACATCGAACGCCGCAGCCACGAGTTGCTCGTCCAGAGCTTCCACCTGTTCGACGAGACCCAGATGGTCATCAAGACCCAGGCGATCATCGAAGTCGTGAAGGGCTGAGTTCGATCGAGTTGAACGCAAGACAAATGCACGGGCCCGGGAAGCTTTGCTTCCCGGGCCTGTTTGGTTGGACGATGAAGGTCAACGATCAGGTGGACCTGCGGTCTTTCCCCTCCCCCGGTACTCCGGGGGAGGGTTAGGGAGGGGGCTCGCTCGAACCCGTCGCAGTACCCTATGCGGAGGATGCTGTGTTCTCTGTATGGGCCGCCTGCTTCGCGTCCAGTGCATTCAGATGGGCTTCAATGCGTTCGACGATCTGATCGGTGAGCTCCCGCTGATAGATCATGTCGCACAGCTTCAGGATTCGTTTCCCGCCGGTGGCAAGTTCGTATTCGACGAGGGCGACTCCCTTACGGTCCCATCGAACCAGGTCCAGGCCGCGGATCTGATCGAAGGTGACCGGCCCATGCCCCGGCGCGTGGAGCGTATTGCCGGCGATGCGGTATTCGCCTCGGGAGCGGCGTTCGCGCCAGACCAGGAAGGGAATGCTGATCGCCGTGCAGAGGATGCCGGCGAACTGGTTGAAGACGACGCCGGCCTGGTCGTGGGGCGGTTTTGGCGGCCGATCGACCGAGCCGGCCATTCGTTCCCACGCGGCGTTGTCGCGCGGGTAGACGATGAAGCCGTCGTTCAGGCTCCAGAGCCCCACCATCAGCATCAGGATCGCAAAAGCCCACGACCGCCAGCGGTATTGAAAGTCGACGCGGGCGACGATGTCTCCCGAAGCTGGGACGGCGGCGGGCTGGGTCATGACGCGTCCTCGTCATCGGGCGCGGGATGCCCGTTGGGTGAGTTCTCCAGGAGCTGCGTAAGACGTTCGGCTGATTCGACGGCTTCGCGCAGGGCCTGTCCGCCCTGCACGTCGCCCGGCGCAACGCGCGACAGGTCGTCCTCGTATTGGCGAAGACGATCCTCCACGCGCCGCGCGCTGTCCTGCGCCTTGCGGACGAGTTCTGAACGACTCTGTTCGGTGCTCACGGCGTTACGACCGCGACGCGATCGCGGACGAGATCGGCCGCAGCACGCGCGGGATGATGTAGGACGAGCAGAGCTGCTCGGCCCGTTCGCACATCTGGCCGAAGATCTGCTCCATGGGTTCCTTGGGCCGGTCGCCCCAATACCGGCGGACGATCAGGTAGACGCTGATCGCGTCGTCCGAGTAATCGCCCGTGCGGACCTGATAGCTGTTGGTGCGCGTGACGACGTCAACCCGCGCCTGCAGGCGGCAGTCGTCGCTGAGCGCGACCGTGATCGTCGGCTGGAAGTCGACCGCCCGGCTGCCGGGCACGTCCGTCAGGCAGGCCAGCGGGCTGTCGGCAAACAGGCTCTCGGCGATGATCTCGTCATGATTCCCGCCGAAGCCCAGGTCGAATCCGAACAACACGTCGAGGTAATCCACCTCGATCGGGCTGATGCCCAGGTGGTGCGGCACCATCTCCAGGAGGAGCTTGTGGATCTTGAGCGACTCCTCGACGCTCTCGGGGTTCACGTGCCCGCTCGACAGCCGCTTGGCTTCGAGGCTCATCCACCGATACGCCTGGCTGCCGCGGTCTTCTTCGAGGTTGTACTCGCCGGCGTCCGTTT
>DASXMX010000322.1:0-8061 GCA_036495445.1 Tepidisphaeraceae bacterium | reverse complement strand
AGCGTTGGCGACCGTCTGCGCCTGCACGCCCTGCGTGGCGTCCACGACGAGGATCGCCCCTTCGCACGCCTGCAGGGCCTTCTGCACCTCGTAGTGGAAGTCGACGTGGCCCGGCGTGTCGATGAAGTTCAACATGAACCGCTCGCCGTTGTGCTCGTGGAACACCGTCACGGCCGAGGCCTTGATCGTGATCCCCCGCTCCCGCTCCAGGTCCATGTCGTCCAGGATCTGCTCCTTGAACTCGCGCTCGGTGATGGCGCCGGCGCGCATCAGGAGGCGGTCGGACAGCGTGCTCTTGCCGTGGTCGATGTGGGCGACGATCGAGAAGTTCCGAATCTGCATCTGGCTCTTACTGATACGTACGGGATCGGTCGAAAGACCGACATTGTACGGCCGAAACCGGCCGAGGGGTAGCAGAGGCTTGCTGTGTTACAATCCTGTTCGCAGCGAACGCGC
Source organism: Tepidisphaeraceae bacterium (assembly GCA_036495445.1). Taxonomy (GTDB): domain Bacteria; phylum Planctomycetota; class Phycisphaerae; order Tepidisphaerales; family Tepidisphaeraceae; genus DASXMX01. Next base: position 7,605 of record DASXMX010000322.1, on the reverse strand, counting down.
CTCTTTCGCTCGGCGGGTGCGGTTTGTAAGTTACCGCCCCATGAAGGTTCGGTATTTCGATGAGTGCAAATGGGTGGACACGGGTGAGGGCCTCGCGTTCGAATTCCAGGATCCTGACGGCGAAACGCTCGCCCGGATCGCGCTGCGGGACGGGGAGGCGAAGTTGTGGACGTTCGAGGTGATGCTCCCGCCGCGGCATCAACTGGAGGAGTGTCGCGTGGGCGGGGTCGTCTTCTCGCAGATCGGAGCGCGGCGGGTGGCGGAAACGATCCTGCTGCACACGATCGTCACGCGGTGACGCGAGGTGAGCCGCGTTGCGTCGCGCGGGGGGCGGACCATAGAATCGAGTCACAAAGGAGCGCGCAACACCATGGCGAAAGCGAAGAAGCAAACGGAGATTCCGGCGGCCGAAACCTCGGAGGCCACCCCGGCCAGGGAACCCGCGGCGAAGAAGGCGCCGGCCGCAAAGAAGAGCACCAAGACGACCGCCAGCGCGGCTCCTGCGGCGCCGCTGATCGACACGTCACTGGCCGCCGCGGCGGCGGCGAAGATGGTCGCCAACCGGGATCTGCTCAACGCGGCCGGCGAGAAGCGACAGAGCGGGGCGTTCAAGCAGCTCAAGGAGAGCCTCACCAAGCCCGCGGCCTCCGGGCCAGCCAGCTTCCTGCAGAGCACCGCGCCGCAGAAGAAGTCGAACCTGCCGTTCGGCGGACGAAACCAGGTCGGGCATAATCAGACGTTCGGGGCGGACGTGAACCGCGCGGGCGTGCCGCGCCGCACGGGGGGGTGATCCGGTTCGGAACGGAAGGTGGGGGAAGCGGCCCGCGAAGGCCTTCGGCTCTAAGGCCGAGCCTCAGGCTCAGGCTCGAAGCGCGCCGCTGGGCTCCCTTCGGGGTTCCAGGTCTTTGCGGAGTGCACGTTCGCGTGTTTCCTAGACGTGACGCAACCGCTCGACTATCGACGCGTCCTGTTCTTCGAGGAGCAGCGGTTCCCGCAGGTGGGGGTCACGCTGTTCCTCTGCGGGATCGGGACGGTCGAAATCGGAGTCGGGCTCTTCGTGCTCGTGATCACCACGCTGTTCGGCCGCGCGCCAAGCCGCTTCCACCTGTTCACCGAACTTGCGGCCGTGGGGCTCGGCGCGCTGACCATCCTCCTCCGTTTCGTCGTGCGGCTGCGAGTGATCGTCGATTGCGACGGCATCCGCGCGGGCGTTCACCCGATGCCGCTGCGCAAATACCCGTGGAAACTCTTCGGCGGGTGCGAGGTGCGGACGTATCGCGCCCTGGCCGATCACGGCGGCCGCGGGAGCGCGCGGCTCCGAAACGGGACCGGATGGGCGTACACCGCCTGGGGCGATCGGGGCGTTGCGCTGAGACTGACTCAGGGGCAGACGCTGTTCATCGGGTCGCAAGTCCCCGAGGACCTTTGCGCCGCGATCCGCGAGGCGCTCGCGACGCCGAGCGGGCGTGAAGCGCCTGCGGCGGGCGAGCTCACACCACCTGCACGATCTGAAGCGCCGTGATCGTCCGCGGGTCGAAGTCGATCCGCTGCTCGAACTGCCCAGCCAGTCCCGCCTTGTCCAGCGCGATGATCCACCCTTCTTCGACGATCATCTGATCGATGACGCGCCCGCCGGCAAGCGTCGCGCGGCAGACGGCGGTGTACTTGCGCTTGGGCACGCCATGGGCGACGAGGAACTTGCGCCACTCTTCGGGCAGGACCTTGGCCAGTCGATTCCGCGGGGGCGTACGGGAGTGCATCGCGTTCTGATATACTCGCGTCTTTGGCCGGTGTCGAAAGCGAGCGGCGCGCGATGCACGACAAGACCCCTCCCGATACATCTCTCGCCGAAGGCGAGCCCGCGTGGGAAGTCGCCACGCTCTTCCCCAATCAAGGTGATTGGAGCGTCGAGGATTACCTGGCCCTCGACACCCGCCGGCTCGTGGAATTCACCGACGGGTATATCGAGATCCTCCCGATGCCAACCGAGGCGCATCAGCTCATCCTGATCTTCCTGTTTGATGCCCTGCGTGCTTTCGTCCGTCCCAGGAATCTCGGCCTGCCATTGCTGTCGCCCTTCCGCGTGCGACTGTCCGAACGCAAGTTCCGCGAGCCGGACGTGATCTTCATGTTCGCCCGGCACGCAAAGCGCCGCCGCAACCGATTCTGGGAGGGTGCCGACCTCGTGATGGAAATCGTCAGCGAGGATGACCCGAAGCGGGATTTCGTGACCAAACGGCGCGACTACGCGATCGCGGGCATCCCGGAGTATTGGATTGTCGATCCGCAGCGCAAGGAAATCACGGTCCTGCAGCGGGTCGGTGATCGATACGAGGTGCACGGGGTCTTCAAGCCGCGGCAGAAGGCGACATCGGTACTCCTGCCTGGGTTCGCGGTCAGCATCTCGGCGGTTTTCAAAGCGGCCGAAGCGGCGGGTGAGTAGGCACACCCCTTTGGATCTCAAGGGAATTATCCGTCGGTTTAGCCGGCACGCATGCGTGCCGGCTACACGGGGCCCGGATGCGCCGGTCTATACCTCAGTTGCGCAGCCCGCTGCCTCGACGCCCTCATTGACTTCATCCGCAGCCTTCGGATCGGGCCAGGCCCCGGGGGCGTCGTCGCGGTACCACTTTTCAAGCACGTTGGTCCAGTCGCGCAGGCTGCGCACGTTGATGAACTCGGACTTCACCTGCGCCGCGCTGGGGTGGAACCGGCTGTACTTGATTCCCATCTTCCGCATCCGGCGGCCGGCGAGTTGTTCGCCGTGGATCTGCATCGCCAAGGTAAAGTGCTCGGCGAGCGCGTCGCGCTGCTCGACAATCGTGGGCGGATCGAGCGAAGCGTTCGGATCAGTCAGCAGTTTGGCGGCGTCGCGGAAGATCCACGGGTTGCCGATCGCGCCGCGGGCGATCCAGACGATGTCGACGCCGGTCTCCCGGCGCATGCGGAGCACGTCCTGGGCGGTGAAGACGTCGCCGCTGCCGAGGATCGTTTTGTCCGGGAAGCGGCATTTGACATCGCGGAGAAATGGCCAGTGGGCCTGGCCCAAGTACTTCTGCTCGACGGTCCGCCCGTGAACCCGCACGGCGGCATAGCCGTTGGCCCAGGCGGTTTCCAGGATCTCGTAGAAGCGATCGACCGACTCGGCCGAATCGTCGAAGCCGCGCCGCAGGCTGACGGTGGTTACCGCGCGGGGCGGGAGCGCGTCGCGGACGGCCTTGAGAATGGAAACGCCCCGCGGCACGTCGAGGAGCATGTGCCCGCCGCGGGCCTTGCTTTTGATCTTCTTGACCGGGCAGGCGAAGTTGAGGTCGACGACGTCGTAGCCGGCGGAATGGAGGATCTTCGCGGCGGCGGCCATCGTCTCCGGCTCGCTGCCCATGATCTGCCCGGCGACGGGATGGTCTTCGTCGTTGATGTCGATCGACCGGCGAAGCCCCTCCCCGCCGTTGAGCATGATCGTGTCGAGCAGCGCCTCAGTGACCGCGTACGGGCATCCGCGGCGGCGGGCCGCCAGCCGCATCGCGCGGTCGCTGTACCCGGCCAGCCCGGCCTGACAAAACGGATGGGCAAGTTCGATCGGTCCGATTCGCATCGAGGGGATTCTAGTCAGTTCGCGGTCGCACGCATCCCAGCGCGCCCATCAAAGAAAATTGCCGCACGGGGATGAACCCGTGCGGCACACTTTCCGCCGTGCCCCTATCGGCAAACGCTGTCTCCCTTCCTGATTTCAAGGCCGATCCGTCGGCCCGCTCACGGTTCCCCCCGGGTCTGAGCATCACGACACTCCATTGTCGTTGCTCATGCCACAGTTACGCAGAACAGGGAGAGTGGTTCGACCCAAAAGGGAAAATTCTGCCGGTTAACAAGATCTTTACGCGACGGGCCCGACACATTGCGGAACGAGTTCCGCGGCAAGCCATGGTCTTCACACGGCTTGCGGGTCGCGGATGTGGACCCACGTATGCACGTGCGGCGCGCCGCGGAAATACCAGACCATGGACTGGCCTTCGATCTGCCACAGGTCCCAGACGCCGTCGTTGCCGATGTCCATGACGCTGTAAAAGGTCATGTGGAGGTTGTCGAGTCCGCCGGCCTCGACGAGCTTCATCGCCTTGGCCGCGTCGGTTTTGCGGAACGGGGCGAGCACATCCGCCATCACCTCGCGGGCGAGTTGCTTCTGGTCTGCGGTCAGTTCCGACAGGGGGATCCCGGTCAGTGTGGCATTGCGGCCTTGCAGGGCGACGGTCTTGGTCCCCTGTTCCGTGCGCGGGTCATCGCGAAGGGCGATCTTTCGCTGCTTGCCGTCCAGCGCCTGGAACAGTTCGTTGGCCCGCTTGGCCTGGTACCAGTAGATGTTGCCGGGGTGATCGGCCTTTTCGTTAAAGCCCTGGGCGGCGTGGCCGTAGAAGATGGGGCCGCCGAACGCTTCGCCCTCGACGCTGTTCCCGTCGCACCGCCGGGTGACGTGGCGGCCGGTGAAGACGAACTCGAACTTGCTCTTGCCGGCCTCGCCCGGCTCGCCGAACAGGGCGACGGCGCACCCGTCGAACCCGCCGAGCTTCTCCTCCGCATTATCGTGCTCGACCTGGCCCATCACCCTCTGGGCGTATTCCTCGCTGTGCATGTCGAGGAAGATCTCGCGAATCAGCGCCCGCTGATCCTTGCTGAAGAGCTGGCCGATCGGCTGCTTGATGATGTGCCAGTTGTTGTCCACCTTCGAGCGGAGCGGGTCGTCGAACGGGAAGCAAACGAGCTTCCGCTGCCCCTCGCTCAGCGAGCCGTAAAGCTGCTGGACGAGCGTTTCCGACGTCGCGGCCGACGCCGTTTGCGCCGCCCCGGCCCGGCCCAGCGTTCCACCGGCGCCGAGGAGGCCCGATGACGCGGCGGTGATCGCGGCGAAGCTGCCCGCGGTCGTCTTCAAAAACTCGCGGCGGGTGCTGCAACCGCAGTCGGGGCAGCATTGATCTTCGCGACGGTTAAGGTCGGACATGACGTCTCCTTTCAAGGGTTCCCATCCACCTTCGCACCCGGCTTCGCCCGCTCGATGGCGCGCTGGGCCTCGGGGATGTTCATAAACTCGACGTGCCCATCTCCAAATAGCACGTTGATCCCCTCCGTGTTGCCCTCCAGTTTCTCGTGGGCGAGCACGGTCTCGGGCGTCACCTTGTTGGCGTTCTTCCCCTTGCCCAGCCAGACGTAGTCGCTGTGCTCCTCGACCCACTGGGCCATCGCGTCGACGTTCCCCGGCGGTGGCGGCGCGGTGCCGCTGCGCGGGTCAATGAACACCGACGGGCCGAGATCCTCCTTCTTGACCATCGTCGCCAGGTCGGCCGGGAATTGCCCCTGATTCTCGTTCGCGTACATCATCGCGCCCAACCCGATCTGGCGCAGGTTCGACGCGCTCTTCACGCGGTTCGCCTGCTCGCGGGCGCGGTTCAACGACGGCAGCAGCAGCGAGATCAACATCGGTTCGGCATAGAGCGCGGAGACGGCGGGATCGGAGGCAACGAGCGTGCTGCCGGGGAACGGCTCGATTCCCTTCGAATGGAATCCCTGCGCGTCCACCCAGGTCACGCTGCCGGCCGGCGACAGGTGGGCCATGAGCTTCGGCAGCTCCGGCATCAGCAGTGGCGGCGACTTGACGCCGAACAGGTCGGCGAACCCCGGCAGACGGGAGATCAACAGCCACGCACCGTATGCGTCGGGCGCGGTCTTCGGCAGGTCTTCGAAGCTGAAGCCGGTCGGGTTCTGCTGGCCCAGCCGAGTGCGGAGGGCGGTGAACGCTTCGTTCTTCAGGATGGACGGCCCCTTCTCGGCCCCGTGCCGCGCCGCCCCCGCCGCCACCTGAGGGAACAGCGAGACGTACAGGTTGCCATCGCGTACGACCCAGCACGGCGCGACCAGCGGAACGGCCAGGTAGTGGATCGTCATGTCCTCGATCTTGACCGTGTCGAATTTGATCGTGACCGGCAGGTTCGCCCCCGCCGCACCTGCTTCCTTCTGCAGTTGCTTGAGGGCGTAGTCCTCGATTCTCGCCATCGAGTCTTCAAACTTGGCCGGGTCCTTGAGGCGGTTGACGATCGTGAGGCTCGCCAGCCCGCGACCGCCGATCGTCGGGTCGGCGAAAAAAGCCCACGCGTCGCCCACGGACGCGAGCAGATCGCGCCGGACGTCGACGCCGCTGTCGGAACTGATCGAGTCAAAGAACCGGTCGAATTCCCGCGCCGCCTGGGGATCCAGGTCGGCCGCAAGGCGGCGGATCAGATCAAAGAGGCCCGCCGAGTCGAACCGGCCGGCGCCGGCCGTCGTCACGGTTTGCGGGATCGCGGCCAGGATCTCGTCGCCCAGCGGTTTGTCCCCGACGAGCTTGAGGATGCCGCTCCGCGGCTCGGGGGATTGGAGGAAGACTTCCGTCCCGTAGTCCTTCCCGTCGAACCCGCTCGCCGCCGCCAGGCGCTTGAGCGATTGCAGGCCCAGATCGTCGCGGACCTTGGGCCACATCGTCTGCGGTTCCCGCTCGCCGGACGATTTGATCAGATCGTCGATCATCCCGAACAGGCGCTCGTAGTCGATGTACGCGGCGGCGACCGCATCCTTCACGCCCAGATGCGCGTTGGTCGCCTTAAACGTCGCGTCGCCCGCGAGGGGCTTGGTGATCCGGCCGGCGATCGCCGACTCCGGGTCCGTGTACCCGACGATCAGCGCGACGATCGAGTCCTGCTGGACCACCTTCACCGGGAACGGCGTCTGCGCTTGATCGACCAGTTGATGCAGTTGCTTCGCCAGTGAATCGGCGTCCCTACCTGGCTCCCAGATGATGCCAAGATGCGGGACCGGTTCCTTATGCTGATCCAGCGTCAGCCCCGCGAAGAAAAACGCCGTGGGGTGCTGCCAGGTCGGCCGGGCAATCGTCGCGACGATCTGCCCCACCTGGCCGGCATCGGGGTTCATCTGCCCCAGTTTGTCGATTACCTCGGGAAGGAAGCGGTCGACGAAGTCCGGCACGTTGGAGTCGTCGAGGACCGCCTTGAGGTTCGACTCGGGGTAGCCCGGCCCCAGGTCGGCGCTGCCGCGCCACCCGATGTAGACGATCGCATTCGCCGGCACCCGGTCCGCGAGCGGCTGGGCCCGCGCGATGACCGGCGCGAACAGGACAACGAGGACGGCCGCAAGGCGCGAAGACATGATGCCTCCCTGATTCAAGGTTTCCCCCCGGCATCATGCCACGCAAAAATCGGCAACGCAATCTTATTTACCGATACAAAACCCTGCGAAGATGCGCCCGAGCAGGTCATCGGGCGTCACACGGCCGAGCACCGCGCCCAATGCGTCCAACGCCTCGCGCAGCTCCAATGCCAGGACCTCGGCCCGGGCGGAGGGGAGTTGATCAACCGTGCGGCGGAGCGCCGACCGCGCCTCTTCGATCGCTCGTACGTGGCGGAGATTGAGGGCCAGCGACGCGCCGGGCGAGGCGTCGCCGAAGCAGAGGGTGTCGAGTCGAAGCTTGAGTGCATCGAGGCCGCTGCCGGTCAGGGCTGAAACGAATACCTCCTTAGCCAAACGCACGCCCGACTCCTCGCTCTCCCGGTACTCCGGGAGAGG
>DASXMX010000321.1:0-3412 GCA_036495445.1 Tepidisphaeraceae bacterium | reverse complement strand
GGATGTTCCTAAAACCCGGGGGTGCTTGCACCCTCGGTCTTCAGGGACGTGTCGCGCGCGGGACGATTCGTCGTTTTCGTGTAACCGGTGAAACGATCGTCAATTACGCATTCAGGTCGTTCCATGTTGCGCGACTGGGCGCGACAGATTTGGGGGGTCGCGCCGAGAGGCGGCCCGACCCCGGGTCGACCGATGTCTCGCAGCGCGGGACATTTCGGGACATTCGGGACATCGGCGCGGTGGGATGTCGTGGGGCGTCTGCGGGTTCGTGCACGGACGGGGACCCGTAGCGGCCGGGTTTGCGTTTTGCGGTGGGGAGGCGTCTAATCGGTTGACAGGCATACAGTTTGGACTCAGAGCCCATGACAGAACCCCTCGAATCGCGAATCCTCAGTCACCTCCGGTCCGACCGATACCGCCCGCAGCGGCCGCGCGGGCTGGCGAAGGAACTGCAACTGGCATCAGACGAGGTTTACCCGGCGTTTCGCGAGTCGCTCCGCGAACTGATGCACGAGGGACGCGTCGTCCTCGGGGCGGGCGGGACGATCATGCTGCCGGGGAATCAGCCGGCACGGGACGTGTTCACGGGGACGTACCGGCACAACCGCCGGGGGTTCGGCTTCGTCGTGCCCACCGACCCGACCGAGCACGAGGACCTGTACATCCCCGAAGGGCACAACGGCGGCGCGATCACCGGCGACATCGTCCGCGCCAAGATCACCAGCCGCGGGCAGCGCGACGGCAAGACGATCTACAGCGGCCGCGTCATGGAGATCGTCGAGCGGACGCAGAAGCGGTTCGTCGGCACGCTGGTGCGCAAGGGGAACGAGTGGTCGGTGATGCCGGACGGGAACGCGTTCACCGAGCCGATCCTCGCGCCCGACGCCGCGTCGCGGCACCTCCGCGCGGGGACGAAGGTCGTGATCGAGGTCACGGCTTACCCGGAGAACGGCGCGTGGGCGCAGGGCGTCATCACCGAGGTGCTCGGCAAGCCGGGCGAGAAGGATGTCGATCTCAAGTCCACCATCGTGATGTTCAACCTGCCCGAGCGGTTCCCGCAGGCGGTGCTGGACGAGGCGCGGCAGGCGGTGGACGCGTTCGACCCGAACGCCGAGCGGCAACATCGCCTCGACCTCACGCGGGAGACGATCTGCACGATCGATCCGGATGACGCGAAGGACTACGACGACGCGATCAGCCTGCACCAGCTCGAGAACGGGCAGTGGGAGCTGGGCGTTCACATCGCCGACGTCTCGTGGTTCGTCCCGCCCGACTCCGCGATGGACGGCGAGGCGGCCGGGCGGGGGAACAGTTGTTATTTCCCCGGTTACGTGATCCCGATGCTGCCGGAGATCCTGAGCAACGGCGTCTGCTCGCTGCAGGAGGAGGTGCCGCGGCTGTGCAAGAGCGCGTTCATCACCTACGACGAAAACGCGATGCCGGTGGCCACGCGGTTCGCCAACTCGGTGATCAAGAGCGCCAAGCGCCTGCGGTATCGCGAAGCCCAGGCGATCCTCGACGGGGCGGAGACGATCCCGCACCCGGACGGGCCGAAAACGATTGCCGACTACGAGCAGTCGGTCGTCGAGCTGCTGCACGACATGAACACGCTCGCCCGCCGGCTGCAGAAGCGGCGGCAGCGCCAGGGGCAGATCGTGCTCGACCTGCCCGAGGTCGGCCTCGTGCTCGATGAGGACGGCAAGGTGATCGACGCGGTGCCGGAGGACCAGAGCTTCACGCACACGCTGATCGAGATGTTCATGGTGGAGGCGAACGAGGCGGTCGCCCGGCTGCTGGACGCGCAGAACGTCCCGTTCCTCCGCCGCACGCACCCGGAGCCCGAGCCGCAGGGGGCTGAGCGGTTGCGTCAGTTCGTGACGGCGGCGGGGTTCAAGCTGCCCAAGCAGCTCGATCGCAAGGCGATCCAAGCGCTGCTCCATGCGGTGCGCGGCAAGCCGGAGGCGTTTGCGATCAGTCTCGCGATACTCAAGAGCCTCACGCGGGCCGAATACTCGCCCGAGCCGATCGGGCACTACGCACTGGCGAGCGAGCACTATTGCCACTTCACCTCGCCGATCCGGCGGTACGCAGATCTCACGATCCATCGCATGCTCGATGCCTACTTTGCCGCGGGCGGGGGCAGCGGGGCCGGCAAGCAGCGGGGCGGGCGGAGAAAGCCGAAGATCGATCCGGATGCGGTGCCGAGCTTCGACGAGTTGAAGGAGTTGGGCAGTCATCTCAGCTTTACCGAGCGCCGCGCCGACGACGCCGAGCGCGAGCTGCGGCAGGTGAAGATCCTCGAGCTGCTCCGCAATCAGGTTGGCCAGGAGTTCGCCGGCGTCGTCACCGGCATCACCAACTTCGGCATCTTCATCCAGATCCAGACGTATCTCATCGACGGCCTGATCCGCTACGAGCACCTGATGGACGACTGGTGGGACGTCGACGACAAGATCGGCCAGATCCGCGGCCAGCGGACCGGCCAGGTGATCCGCATCGGGGACCTGGTGAAAACCGTCGTCGCCCGCGTGGACATGCCCCGCCGGGAACTGGACCTGTCGATTACACAGGTCACCAGCCGGCCGCGTCGCAAGGGGCAGGTGGAGGGAGAAGGACAGAACGAGCAGCGCGCCCGGCACAAGTCTCAGACGAAGCCGCACGGCAAGGGAAGCGGCAAGCGGGAGGCCGGCCATCATCCTCCGGGTGGGGGAAACCGCCGGCATCGAAAGGGGCGCGGGCGACGGTGACGCCGTGCTGACGCGTTCCACGCCAATGATTGCCGACCGAGTTCACACACTCTACACTCGCGCGTTCCAAGGAGATTGCATGCACCGGTCGCGCATCGTATGGTCCTCGACGTTCTTCGGCTTGGCCTTGTCCGTTCTCGGCTGTCAGCACGCCGCTCTGCCTGCAAAGGGGGAGGGCGCGCCGATGAACGAGGACGTGATCCAGCAGAAGGTCAACGACATGAAGATGGTCGCGTCGGGGACCAACACGCCGATCAAGTACAAGGCGACGCAATACGGCCAGCTCTATCTGTATGACCAGACGACGGGCCTCGACGTCTACAAGGGCCCGATCGCCAAGGGGGAGACGTTCCTCTTTGAGGCGGCCTCCAGCCGGGCGGAGATCGACAAGCAGACGATCGATCTGATGCGCGACACGAACGACAAGGACGAGTACCGGCTGTACTTCATCCCGGGGTAACTCGCGGCCAACGATCGCGCGGACGACGACGACTATCGTGGATCGGACGTCCCGTTCAGGCTGAGCAGCTTCCGTGACACGGGTTTTTAACCACAATCGTCCGGGATTCCGCCGTTGGCGGTCAATGGGGCGGCGATCGAGGGCGGGTCATGACTCAACATGGGCACGACTGCGGGACGTGTGCGGGCCGCTCGGCGCATGCGGC
>DASXMX010000320.1:0-9425 GCA_036495445.1 Tepidisphaeraceae bacterium | reverse complement strand
GCGGCAGATCGGTTTCTCTCGGTACCGGTCGAACCACTATGACTCAGTCCGTGATGACTTCGGGAGCGGCAGGAGCCGCTCAGGACAACGGCGGCTTGCCAAGCGGCCAAGGGAAGATGGCGCCACGTCATACGCTGGAGTTTGAGAGGCCGCTGGCCAAACTGGAGCAGCAGATCCTGGAGCTGGAGGCGATGCAGGCCGCCAAGCAGGTGGACTACAGCAAGGAGCTCCGCCAGCTCCGGACCAATTACACGGCGCTGCTCAAGAAGACCTACGAGAACCTGAGCGCCTGGGAAACGGTGCAGGTGGCCCGGCACCCTCAGCGGCCGCTGTTCCGCGATTACGTCGAGATGATCTGTCGGGAGTTCCGCGAGCTGCACGGCGACCGCGCCTTCGGCGACGACCGGGCCATGCAATGCGGCCTGGCGCGCCTGGGCGGTCACAAGGTGATGCTGATCGGACACTATAAGGGGCGGGACACCAAGGAGAAGGTGCGCTGCTCGTTCGGACTGGCCCATCCCGAGGGGTATCGCAAGGCGCTGCGGTGCATGAAGCTGGCCGAGAAGTTCGCCCTGCCGGTGGTGACGCTGATCGACACGCCGGGCGCGTACCCGGGCATCGGGGCGGAGGAGCGCGGGCAGGCGGAGTCGATCGCCCGCAACCTGCTGGAAATGTCGCGGCTGCGGACGCCGATCGTCAGCATCGTGACCGGCGAAGGCGGGTCCGGCGGCGCGCTGGGCATCGGCGTGGCCGACCGCGTGGCGATGATGGAATTCGCCTGGTACTCGGTCATCTCGCCCGAGGCCTGCTCGGCCATCCTGTTCAAGGGGAGCGAGGGGGCGGCGCAACTGGCCGAAAGCCTGAAACTGACGAGCAGTGACCTGCGGCAGTTCGGGGTGATCGACGCGGTGATCGCCGAGCCGCTCGGTGGCGCCCACCGCGACCCGCACTCGGCCGCCCATAATCTCGAACAATACATCTCCAAGACGCTACGCGACCTCAAACGCTGCAAGATTGATAACCTGCTGGAACGGCGATACGAGAAGTTCCGCAACCTGGGCGTCGTCAACGAGCCCGCCCGCCGGCATGCCAGCCGGGCGGGATGAGCGGGGAATCGGAAGCGTTCCCGGTCGCGGGTGATTGTGATTATTGGATTTACCTGCCTGCGGGCGGGCCCAACGAGATTCTGATTCTTCCCGCCAATTTATTCGCGTAATTTGCGTAAGATTGGTAACGTGGTTGGGGCGTCGGGCAATGCGCTGGATGCGCGGTTGTCTGATGCGCCGTCGGGCACCCGTCGAATGCATTCGGCCGTACTTTCTGCTGTCGCCTCTGTACCGCGGGCTCGCAGCCCGTGGGTGGTATTGGTCGGCATGCTGTTGCTTACCTTTGTGGTGGCAATGCAAGTCCATCGCACGGGGCGGCAGATGGAATTGCAGCAGTATCGCTCGTCCGTTGATGCCGCCGCCAAAGAGATTGACGACGCGATCCGAGACCGGATCGAGAGCTACATCGGACTGCTGCGCGGAACGGCGGGGCTGTTTGCCGCGGTGCCCGATCCCGATCTGAATCTGAAACAATTCCGCGCTTATGTTGCCCGACTTGATTTGCCTCACAACTATCCCGGCGCAAGGGGTGTCGGCTTCGCGTGGCACGTACCGTATGGGGGCGAGGAGGCGTTCGAACAAAAGATGCGCCTGGAGGGCCCAAAGGATTTTCGCATCCGGCCGGAGCCCATAGGGGATGAAGAAGTTTACGCGATCGAATTCCTCGAGCCGGAGGATGAGCCGAACAAGCATGCCCTCGGCTACAACATGTTTTCCGACCGGACACGCCGTGACGCAATGGAGCGGGCACGCGACTCCTGCGAGCCGACGGCCAGCGGGAAAGTAACACTTGTCCAAGAAGATTTCGCCTCGAGCGGCTCGCCGAAGCAGAGCGGGTTCCTGGTTTATGTGCCGGTCTACAAGGGCGGCGTCGATCCCGGGTCGCTCAAAGAGCGGCAGGCGAATCTGTTCGGCTTTGTCTTTTGCCCGTTCCGAGCCGACGACCTCCTCGATCACATTGCCGACAACGCGACGGCCAAGGTGGACTACACCGTCTACGACGGAAGCGAGGTCGCCGCCAACCATCACCTGCATCACACCGGCATCGTGACGGGGACGTCGGGCGGCGGGTCGCCGGCCGCGATCAAGCCGGCCGTGCTCAACATCGCCGGCCAATCCTGGACGATCGCCTTTCGGCCCAAGCCGGAGCTGGCACCGCGGCCCTCGTACACCGGGCCGGTGATCGTCGCGCTGGTGGGGATGACGTTTGCCTTCACGCTTTTCCTGGTCATGTCCGCCCAGGTCGGCGCGCGTGCGACTGCGGAACAGATTGCCGCCGAATTGCAGCGCGCCCAGGCCGCCCTACAGCAGAGCGAGGCGAGCCTCCGGCGGCTGGTCGAGTCGAACCTGATTGGCGTCGTGATCGGCGGGGGTGCGGACGGCGGGATCATCCAGGCCAACGACGCGTTCCTCACCCTCACCGGCTACGACCGCACCGACCTCTCGGCCGGCAAGCTGACGTGGGCCGCCATCGCCCCCGACGCAATGCCGCCCGCCGCCACCGACACGCCCATCGAACGGGAGTACGTCCGCAAGGACGGCAGCCGCGTGCCCGTGCTCGTCGGCTCCACGCCGTTCGGTGCCGGTAGCCAGGCGAATGTCAGCTTTGTCGTCGACCTCAGCGAGCTGCGCAAGGCGCAGCAGGCGATGGCCGAAAGCGAGCGGCGGTTCCGCACGCTGGTCGAGCAATCACCCCTCGGCATTGAGATCTTCGCCCCCGACGGCCACGTCCTGCTGGCCAATCATGCGTGGGAGGAGATCTGGAGTTCCAGCCTCAGCCAGTTGGGTGGCTACAACGTCCTGTTCGACCAGCAGCTCGACCGGATCGGCCTGCGGCCGTACCTGCTGCGGGCATTCGGCGGTGACGCCGCGGAGATCCCGCCGTTCCGCTACGACCCGGCCCTCAGCGGCCGCCCGGGCCGGCCGCGGTGGATCCATCCCTACTTCTACCCTGTGAAGGATCAGGCCGGACAGGTCCGCGAGATCGTGATGATCGTCCAGGACGTCACCCAGGTGAAGGAGGCCGAGGAGGCACTGCAGCGCAACGAGGAGCAGCTCCGCCTCGTGATCGACGCGCTGCCCGTCGTTGTCGCGTACATCGACCAGGAGAAGAAATACCGCATCGGCAACCAGGTGTTCGAGGAATGGTTCGGCAAGCCTCTGGCGGAGGTCGAGGGCAAGCCGGTGCTCGAAGTGGCGGGGGAGGAAGTCTATCGCGAGGTCGAGCCGCACCTCGACCGTGCCCTGTCCGGCGAACGGGCCGAGTACGACCGGCGGATGCGGTTCCCGGACGGCGCCGAGCACGAGCTGCACGTGACGCTGATCCCGCACGTCGGCTTGGCCGGGCACGTCGAGGGGACCGTCGCGCTGGTGACCGACGTGACCGAACGTCGGGCGGCCGAGAACGAACGCGCCCGCCTGCTCACGGCCGAAAAGGAGGCGCGGGCCGACGCGGAGCTGGCCAACCGCACCAAGGACGAGTTCCTTGCCACGCTCAGTCATGAGCTGCGCACCCCGCTCAACGCGATCCTCGGGTGGTCGCAGATCCTGCGGATGGCAGGCCTGCCGCCGGACGAGGTGAATCACGGCCTCCAGACCATCGAGCGGAACGCCAAGCTCCAGGCGCAGCTCGTCGAGGACCTGCTCGACCTGTCGCGGATTACCGCCGGCAAGCTGCGGCTGGAGACCCGGCCGGTGGATCTGCCAATCGTGCTCGACGCCGCCCTCGATTCCGTCCGCCCCGCGGCCGAGGCGAAGGGCATCCGCCTCATCCCGCTGCTGGACGCCGCCGCCAGCCCCGTGCTGGGCGACGCCGGCCGCCTGCAGCAGGTGGCCTGGAACCTGCTCTCCAACGCGATCAAGTTCACGCCTTCCGGCGGGACCGTCGAGCTGATCCTGCAGCGGATCGGCGGGCGTGCCGAGATCGTCGTCAGCGACACCGGCGTCGGCATCAAGCCCGATTTCTTGCCGCACGTTTTCGAACGCCTGCGGCAGGCCGACGCCAGCACCACCCGCCAGCACGGCGGGCTCGGGCTGGGCCTGGCGATCGCCCGCCATCTCATCGAATCCCATGGCGGGACGATTGAGGCCCGCAGCGCCGGCGAGAACCGCGGGGCCACGTTCATCGTCACGCTCCCGCTGAGCCTCAACGCCGCCGTGAAGGTGGCGGACCTCGACAGTGCCGACTCGGACACGAAGCTCCGCATGGCCCGCCGGCGGCTCGACGGGGTCCGCGTGCTGGTCGTCGACGACGAGCCCGATGCCCTCGATCTGGTCAGCCGCACGCTCAAGCAGGATGGCGCCGACGTCCGCTTGGCCGGCTCCGCTGCCGAGGCGCTGGGCGCGATCGACGAGTTGAATCCCGACGTCCTGATCAGCGACATCGCCATGCCCGGCCAGGACGGGTACGAATTGATCCGCCAGCTCCGCTCCCGCGAGCGCCGCGCCCGCGGCGGCCGCCACGTGCCCGCCGTTGCCCTCACCGCCTTCGCCCGCAAGGAAGACCGCGAACGCGCCCTGCGTGCCGGCTACCAGGCCCACCTCGCCAAGCCCGTCGAGCCCGCGCGCCTCGCCGCCGTCGTCGCCCAACTCGCCCACCACGAAAAACCCGCCACGTAGGCCGTCGCCCCGCCGCCCGTCACCGCATTGCTCGTGACCGCGGTTTTAAGGTTCGGATCCTCCTGTTTCTCTATTCGATCTGCCCGGCGCCCCCTCCTGCGACACGTTTCCACGGCGCCACCTTGTGCGAAGCCCGCGTAGGGAGCCGTGTCCGATCACCCGACCGTTGACCTCGACACGCTTGTGGCGATCGCCAGGCCGCTGGTCGGCGGTATGGTTGGGCGGCCGGCTATGTCGGCCGGGACAGTGGCGGCGGCGATCCGGGGGACGGTCGGGGTGGGTGTACACCGGCGTGTGCCTGCACCTGAGCGGCGGGATCGGGTTCTGCGCGGAGCACGCGGCGGTCACCGAAATGCTCAAGTTCAAGGAGACCGAGATCGCCGCGGTCGTGGCACGCGTATAATGTCGGGCAATTGGGGACCGAAAACGTGCCGGTTTATGCCTGCCCGAACCAAACGCCGAGCCAAGTTCGACTTCCGCGGCCGACCCTTCGTCTGGTGGATCGACGGCGATAAATACCTTCGCATTGCCTCGCTGGACAAGCGGTTCGTGATCGCCCACCCACTCGGAACCGCCCCCGGTGACCCGCCGACGGTGGCGGTGATCGGGCCAGAGTTTCCGGGGCTCGACCCGGCCGACCAGCGGCCGGTCTGGTTCACTGTGCCGCGGCCGGCCGGGACAGTCGGTGCGTGGGTGGATCAACTGCTCAGCTGGTCATTCGACTCCGCCGAGCCGCGGACGCGGCTCGCGGAGACGCCGAGATTTCTCTGATGGGGCGGCGCTGCTTACTGTCCACGGGGCGGCACAGTGTCAGCGCCGTACCGCAGAGCGGGAGGCGTATCCCGCATGGGAAGAATCTACGATTCGATCACACCGGAACTGGCGGAGTGGATTGGGCGGCAGCGGATCTTTTTCGTGGCGACGGCGCCGTTGGCGCGGGAGGGGCATGTAAACTGTTCGCCGAAGGGGCTGGACTGCTTGCGGGTGCTGGGGCCGCGGTCGGTCGCGTACCTGGACCTGACGGGGAGCGGGATCGAGACGGTCGCGCACCTGCGCGAGAACGGCCGGATCGTCCTGATGTTCTGCGCGTTCGAAGGCCCGCCGAAGATCGTGCGGCTGCACGGTCGGGGGACGATCCTGAAGCCGGGCGAGCCCGCCTTTGACGAACTTCGCCCACGCTTCCCTGAACTCATCGGCGTGCGGAGCCTGGTCCACGTGGACGTCACGCGCATCGGCACTTCCTGCGGCTTCGGCGTCCCGCGCTTCGACGCCGTCGCCGATCGCGACCAACTCCCGAGATATCACGAGGCCAAGCGCGAGGAGGGTTTGGCCGACTATCGCCGGACAAAGAACGCGGCCAGCATCGACGGCCTGCCGGGGATTTGAGCCCAGGCTTGTTCGACCCTCCGTGCCAGAGGCTGCGGATATTATTCGGATTATTGCTTTTCGCCTGTCGATTCGGGGTAGGATGGTCCTCCATGGTCGGGATCATCGCCCTCATTATCGGGATCGTGGGGTTCGCGAAGGGGCGGATCGGGGTGAGCAAGGCGCGGGAGCTGCGCGGCAGCGGGATGTACCTGGTCGCGACGCTGTTCTGCCTGCCGCTGCCGTTGTCGCTCCTGGTCGGGCTGGTGCTCGGCGCGATCAACGCCGGGCGCCCGACGCCGCTGGAACCGTCGAAGATCCTGCTCGCCGGGGCGCTTTGCACGTGGGTGCCGATCCTGGCGGGCGTCGTGCTGGCGTTCGTCCTCTCCAAGCCGAAGGAAGCCCCGCCGGCAGGGTTCCCCGTGACGCCGGGGCGGCACCCGCCGCAGGCGGCCCCGCCCCTGCCGGATCGGCCGCCGCAGCCTTAACTCGTCGAAACGTGGGCTGAAATCACCCGGCGCTCAGGACTCAGGACCCAGCACTCAGGACTTACTTCGCGGCCGGCGTTGGCATGACGGTGCTTTGGCCGTCCAGGCCTTCGTGTTCGTGGGTGAAGGTGGCGGTGGTTGGTTCGCCGGGAGATCGGCGGATCTTGAGCACGTAGAGGCTGTCGTAATCGGTGCCGGGCCAGGAGGGAACCTCGGACGGGTTCCCGCCGAACCGCTTGAACAGCGCGGCGGCGGCACGCTGGGCGTAGAGGTGCTCCCATGAGACGAACACCATCGCGTGCGCGTACTGCGGCTTGCTCAACTCGTCTTCGAGTTCCTCGATGTCCTTGAACCCGCAAGGCGTCTGAATCGGGAGGCCGAGGCGGATCGCGATCGGCTCCATTGTCGCCAGCGGGCGGCAGTAGTTGAACAGGCCGCCGCGGTCGCTCGTCTTCTCGCGCGGGTCGGGGGCGAACAGGTAATCCGGCCGGCCGAACTTCTCAGGGAGCACCACGCTCAGCGCCAGCGCCCGATTCAACCCCTGCGGCGTCAACTGCCCGAGCCCCTCCGTAGGCTTCTCCCCGTGCCGGAAGATGACGACCGTCTCGACCGCGGGGCCGTCCGACGCGGGTTGCGTGGCGGGGACAGATGTCTTAACGGGCGCCGCGCCGGATGGCGCCACGTCCTGTGCGAATCCATTGGATCCTGCGACAACCACGGTCATGCACAGGGTGATCACGATTCCCGAAAGTCGAGCTTGCAACACGGAGTCTCCTGTTCCCGGATTGTCCCGAACGCGTTGACGCGCGCGCCTCATCATCGCCCCACCCGCGCCCATGTGCAGCATAATACTGCGCTGTCTCGCTCCGCGTTTTCGTTACCCCCCACGCGTGGGCATGAGTACATGCCCATGCCACCCCGCGACTCCTTCGTCACGCGGACGCTGCCGCGCGAGCGTCTCGGGCGAAGGGGACGTCGGACAGAGGGACGTTGGGGTGCTGTTTTTGGAAGTAGTTGAGCATCCACTCGCTGGGGAACAGGATCACCGGCTGGCCTGCCGTGTCGGTGGCGTGGGCGGCGCCGCTGGGGAGGATCACCGAGGCGAGGACCTCGGCCGCGACGTCGGGCGAGACCCATCGCGTCAGCGACCAGGATGCGGGCTCGAGGCGCGATTGGGCGCCGTACTCGGACTGGAGCCTGTACTGCACCACTTCGAACTGCAGCGGGCCGACGGCGGCCAGCAGCGGCGCCTGCTGGTACGAGTCCTTCACCTTGAACGCCTGCACCACGCCTTCCTGCAGGAGCTGATCGAGCCCCTCGCGGAAGCGCTTGAACTGCGAGGTGTCGGCGCTGTGGAGGTAGGCGAAGACCTCGGGCGCGAAGCGCGGGATCTCGTCGTAGACGATCGCCGGGTCTTCGGTGAGCGTGTCGCCGATGTGGAATTCGGAATGGCCGACGATGCCGATGATGTCGCCCGGGAAGGCCTCATCGACGGTTTCGCGTTCGCGGCCGAAGAGCTTGTGCGAGCTGGTGAGCCGCATCCGGCGGCCGGACTGGGCGTGGGCGACGGACAGGTCGCGGGTGAAGCGGCCCGAGCAGACGCGGACGAACGCGAGACGGTCGCGGTGCTTGGGGTCCATGTTCGCCTGGATCTTGAAGACGAACCCGGAGAACCGCGGGTAGTCCGGCGCGACCGGCCCGGCCAGCGCCACGCGGGGCCGCGGGGCCGCGGCGTGGTCGAGGAAGGCATCCAGCAGCAGTTGCACGCCGAAGTTGTTGATCGCGCTGCCGAAGAAGACGGGCGTGAGCTCGCCGCGGAGGACCGCCTCGCGATCGAACTCGGCGCCGGCGCCGTCGAGCACCTCCAGCTCCCCTACCGCCGTTTCGTACGCGGCCGGGGCAAGCCGGCCTTTCACCAGCGGATCGGCAAGGCTGGTGACCGCTTCGGGCGCGCGGTACGCGCCGCCTGGCGTCCGCTCGAAGAGGTGGACTTGTCGGGCCAGGCGGTCGAACAGCCCCCGGAACTCCGGCCCGGTGCCCACCGGCCAGTTCACCGCGCAGGCGTGGATGCCCAGCACGCTCTCCAGCTCATCGAGCAGCGCGATCGGGTCGCGGGTCGGGCGGTCGACCTTGTTCATGAAGGTGAAGATCGGCACGCCGCGACGGCGGCAAATCTCGAACAGCTTGCGGGTCTGGCTCTCGATCCCCTTGCCGGCATCGATCACCATCACCACCGCGTCCACCGCCGTCAGCACGCGGTAGGTGTCTTCGGAGAAATCCTTGTGCCCGGGCGTGTCAAGCAGGTTGACGGCGTAGCCGCGGTATTCGAACTGAAGGACGGTCGAGCTGACGGAGATGCCGCGCTTGCGCTCCAGTTCCATCCAGTCGGAGGTGGTGGCGCGCTGGTCCTTGCGGGCCGTGACGGAACCGGCAAGCTGCACGGCACCGCCGTAGAGGAGGAACTTCTCGGTCAACGTTGTCTTCCCGGCGTCCGGGTGCGAGATGATGGCGAACGTCCGGCGGCGGGCGATCTCGTCGGTGATTTTCATCGGGTTACACGGTGAACGGGACAGCGGGAGCGGGTCTTAAAGAAACGTGAGTGACAACGGGAGCCTCGCGACGAGGCGAGGCACTGATCAGGGTGGATTGGAGCCGAGCCGGATCATCATGCCGGATTTTAGCGATGCTGGCGGATAAAACCAGCAATCGCCGCACGTGCGCGGCTCGCACGGGTTGAAAACCACAAGTGTCCGGTCACAACTCGAATAGTAGCAATTGGTTCTGGTCCGGCGACTCGGCGATCTGCGTGTGGTCGTCGAAAAACGCCTGGTTTATGGGGGTTTTCTCG
>DASXMX010000319.1:0-11202 GCA_036495445.1 Tepidisphaeraceae bacterium | reverse complement strand
ATAAAGTCGCGCGCAAAACCCCCTCTCTAACCCTCCCCCGGAGTACCGGGGGAGGGGACTGAAGTCCGCCTTTCAAGCGGTAGGGTTTGACCGACAAAGAGAAGACGTATGAACATCCGTGACGCCAAATCGTGCAAGTTTGACCTGATGAGCCTCGGCGAATGCATGGTCCGCCTGTCACCCCCGGGGCACGGCCGGATCGAGTTCGCCAACACGCTGGAAGTGTGGGTCGGCGGGGGCGAGTACAATGTCGCCTACGCGCTCTCGCGGCTCGGCATGCGCACCGGGTTCCTTTCGCGCCTCGTCGACAATCCCGTCGGCCGGATCATCCTGAACCACGGCCGCTCGGTCGGCATGGACATGGGCCACGTCGTCATGGCCAAGTATGACGGCGTCGGCCGGGCCGACCGCATCGGGCTGAACTTCACCGAAGTCGGCACCGGCGTTCGCGCGTCGGTCACGATGTACGACCGCGGCCACTCCGCCGCCAGCAACATGAAGCCCGGCATGATCGACTTCAAGAAAATCTTCGGCCAGGCGGGCGTCCGCTGGCTCCATACTGGCGGCATCTTCTCGGCCCTCTCCGAGGGCACGGCCGGCGTGGTCAAGGAAGCCCTGATCGCTGCCAAGGAGGCGGGCACAATCGTCAGCTACGACCTGAACTTCCGCTCCAAGCTTTGGAGCAGCCAGAAGGCCCAGCAGGTGACCAGGGACCTGGTCCCCTACATCGACTGCCTCATCGGCAACGAGGAAGACTTCCAGAAGGTGCTCGGGTTCGAAGTCGAAGGCGTCGACGAGAACCTCTCCGCCCTCGACACCAGCGCCTACAAGCGGATGGTCGAGAAGGTCGTCAAGGCGTACCCGAACGTGAAGGTCGTCGGCACGACGCTCCGCGAGGTGAAGAGCGGCCTGATTAACAACTGGTCGGCCATCCTCTACAGCGAGGGCAAGTTCTATGAGAGCCGCCGGTACGACAACCTCGAAATCGAAGACCGCGTCGGCGGCGGCGACGGCTTCTCCTCCGGCTTCGCCTTCGGATTCCTCACCGGCAAAACCCCCCAGGAATGCGTCGACCTGGGCGCCGCACACGGCGCCCTGCTCCAAACGACGCGCGGCGACACGAGTATGATCGACTTGGAAGAACTGACCCACGTGTTCAAGGGCGGGAGCGCACGGATTAAGCGATAACTGGCCGCAAATGACGAAACTCGAATGACGAATGACGAATCAAATCCGAATGACGAATTTCAAATGACGAAACCGGCGGGCGCGCGCCAAAGCGCCGGCAAGTTTGATCTTGAGGAACGTTCGGCCCGATTCGGGGAGGCGGTCATTCGCCTCGCGAAGCGAGTCGGCCTGAATGCGGTGACTCAGCCGCTTGTCAGCCAGCTTGTTCGTTCCGGCACGAGCATTGGCGCGAACTACGGAGAAGCGAACGATGCCGAGTCTCGTAAAGACTTCCGACACAAGATCGGCATCTGCCGCAAGGAATCCAAGGAGACGAAGCACTGGCTCCGCATGATGGCTGTCGCCGTTCCCGAACTTGCGGAGGACGCACGCAGCCTGTGGCAGGAGGCAAAGGAACTAAACCTCATTTTTGGCAAGATCCGCCGCTCCACCGACTAACCCTTTTCGTCATTTATCCTTCGGTCATTCGGATTTGGTTCGTCATTCGGATTTCGTCATTCGTGCTTCGTAACCGCTCACCTTAAACTATGTCTCCCCGAATCCTCTTAACCACCACCAGCTTCCAGGACACCCCCGGCAAGCACCACGACGTGCTGAACAACTCGGGCTTTGAAGTCGTGCGCCAGCGCGGCCCGCTCTCCGAAGCCCAGATGCTCGAGCTCGTCCAGTCCGGCGGCGGGTTCGACGGGCTGCTCAACGGCGACGACCAGATCACCGCCCGCGTCATCGACGCCGCCCTCCCGCGGCTCAAGGTGATCGCCAAGTACGGCATCGGCCTCGACTCGATCGACGTGAAGCACGCCACCGAGCGGCGGATCCCCGTCCTCTTCACGCCCGGCGTCAACGAGACGACCGTCGCCGAGCACACCTACGGGCTGATGATCGCCGTCGCCAAGAACTTCTGGTTCCACCTGCGTGCGGTGAAGGCGGGGGAGTGGAAGCGAAAGACCGGGATCGAGCTCTTTGGCAAGACCCTGGGCGTCGTCGGCCTGGGCCGGATCGGCAAGGAGATGGTGAAGCGGGCCGGCGGGTTCGGCATGACCTGCATCGGCTTCGGCCACCACTGGGACGATCAGTTCGCCGCCCAGTACAAGCTCGAGCGGATGCCGACGGTGGAGGACCTGCTCCGCCGGGCCGACATCGTTTCGCTCCACTCGAACCTCACGCCGCAGACCCGCGGGATGATCAACAAGAACACGATCGCGCTGATGAAGGACCGCGCGATCCTGATCAACACGGGCCGCGGCGGCTTGGTCGTCGAGCAGGACATCGTCGACGCCTGCAAGTCGGGCAAGCTCTGGGGGTACGGGGCCGACGTGCTCGACGTCGAGCCGATGAAGGTCCCACACCCGTTCCAGGACGTCGACAACATCCTCGTCACCCCGCACATCGGCAGCCGGACGTATGAAAGCGTCCAGCGGCAGGGCCTGCGGGCCGTCAACAACCTGGTCAACTTCCTCAACGGAAACCCCGACTACATCCAGGCGAACAAGTTTTAGGTTGTGCGGGCCTCGCAAGTGTGACATCTTGTGGCTCGGGAACGGATGTCATTTCTCCGACAAGGAGCTGCGATGAGCAGTCGAGTCGCTCTTCCCGCAGTTGCGTTCTGCTTGCTTCTGCTTGTGAACGCGTCGATTCAAGCGGCGGGCACCGCCGGGCAGGACCAGCTCACGATCCCGGACGTCGGCTCGATCGGCACGCCCGACAAGGGGTGGGAATGGAAGGCGGTGAACGAGTACGATCCGGAAAGAGGCGGCATGTACGTTTGCAGCGCCGAAGGGAAGCCGGGGAAGGTCA
Organism: Tepidisphaeraceae bacterium; assembly: GCA_036495445.1. Classification (GTDB taxonomy): domain Bacteria; phylum Planctomycetota; class Phycisphaerae; order Tepidisphaerales; family Tepidisphaeraceae; genus DASXMX01. The sequence continues at coordinate 8,217 of DASXMX010000319.1, read as the reverse complement.
TCCTCACGATCCACTCGAAGAAGATCGAGGGCGACAAACAACGGATCGCCGCGCTCAAACTGCACTTCAACGAGCTCCACCAGGAACTGCAGAACCTCGGCGCCACCAACATCAAGGGCAAGCAACCCGATCTGACCCCGCCGATTCCAGCGGATGTGGATTACCTTGTCTTCGGCACCACGCCGAAGGGGGCAACCGTTTATTTCGCCGCGCATACGCTCTTCAAGGATCACACCTTCATCGTGCAGGCCGTCGCGCCTTCGCTGGCGCAAGCGCAGAAGCTCGCCGAAGTGGCCAAGACGCTGAAGAATCCATAGGGGCGAACGTTGTCTTCGTCCTATGGCGCGGCCGAACCGGGTACGTTCCGCTCCAATTCCTCGAGCCACACGGTCGCGTCCGCATCGCTGGGGGCGCGCCAGTCGCCGCGGGGTGAGAGCGAGCCGCCGGACCCGACCTTCGGTGCGTTCGGCATAGCCGAGCGCTTGAATTGGCTGGTCGCGAAGAACCGGAACAGGAATACCCGCAGCCACTTCTTGATCTCCGGCAGCGAATACTGCCGCCGGCCGGACGCGGGAAATCCCGGCGGCCAAAGCCCGCGCCCCGTATCGCCCCAGGCCTGCAGCGCAAGAAAAGCCACCTTGCTCGGCCGGAACCCGTACCGCAGCGTGTGGTACAGGTGGAAATCCTGCAACTCGTACGGCCCGACCTTCTCCTCGCTCCGCTGCACGACGCCCTCGGTGCTGGCCGGGACAAGTTCCGGGGTGATCTCCGTATTCAGGATGTCGCGCAGCACCTCGCGGGCTTCCTGCGAGACTTCCTCCCGATCGATCTCCCATCGGATCACGTGCTGGATAAGCGTCTTGGGAACGGAGGCGTTGACGTTGTAGTGCGACATCTGATCGCCGACGCCGTAGGTGTTCCAGCCGAGGGCGAGTTCGGACAGGTCGCCCGTGCCGAGGACCAGGCCGTGGTGCCGGTTGGCCAGGCGGAACAGGTGGCTCGTCCGCTCGCCGGCCTGCACGTTCTCGAACGTGACGTCGTGAACCGGCTCGCCTTGCCCAAAGGGGTGGTGGATGTCCTTCAGCATCTGCAGGCAGGACGGCCGGATGTCGATCTCCTCGGCGGAAACGCCCAGCGCCCGCATCAGCCGCCAGGCGTTCGACTTGGTTTTGTCGCTGGTCGCGAACCCGGGCATCGTGTATCCGAGAATGTTCTGGCGGGGAAGCCCCAGCCGATCCATCGTACGGCAGGCGACGATCAGGGCTTGCGTTGAATCGAGCCCTCCGGAGACGCCGATCACGATCTTCTTGATGTTCGTCGCACGCAGCCGCTGTTCGAGGCCCGAGACCTGGATGTTGTAGACCTCGAAGCAGCGCTCGTCGCGCTCCTTGGGATTGCCGGGAACGTACGGGAATCGGGGAACCTCGCGCTGCAGCGCCACGGCTTCCGACGGTACGCCAAGCGTAAACGGGATCCGACGGAAGCTCTCCAGGCGCTTGCGATAATGGCCCACCGAATCCGTGTACGTGTTCATCCGCATGCGTTCCTGCCGCATGCGGTCGAGGTCGATGTCGGCGGAGATCCGCTGCTCCCCGTCGAGGAACCGCTCGCTCTCGGCCAGCAAGTTTTCGTTCTCGTAGATCATCGCGTGGCCGTCCCAGGCGAGGTCGGTCGTCGATTCGCCCTGGCCCGCGGCGGTGTAGAGGTAGGCCGCGATGCATCGGCCCGATTGCCCCGCGCACAGCTCGCGCCGGTAGGCGGCCTTCCCGATGGTGATGTTGCTGGCCGACAGGTTCGCCAACACCGTCGCACCCGCCATCGCGGCCCAAGAGGATGGTGGGATCGGCGTCCAGACGTCCTCGCAGATCTCCACGTGCAGGGCGAACCCTGGCAGGTCGTCGGCCGCGAAGATCAATTCGCTGCCGAACGGCGCCTCCTGGTCGAGCAATCGGACCTGGCTCGACATGGCATCGAACCCGGAACAGAACTGCCGCCGCTCGTAAAACTCGCGGTAGTTGGGCAGGTAGCTTTTGGGCACCACGCCCAGGATCCGGCCTCGTTGAACGACGATCGCGCAGTTGAAGAGCTTGTTTTCGAACCGAAGCGGCGCGCCCACGACGAGCACCGTCGGCAATTCGCTGCTCTGCTGCACGACGGTTCGCAACGCGTCCTCGGTCGCGTCGAGCAGGGCATCTTGGTGAAACAGGTCTTCGCACGAATACCCGGACAACCCCATCTCGGGAAAGATCGCCAGGGTGGCATGATCCGCCGCGGCCTGCTGCGCTAACGCGACCGTCTGTTCCGCGTTGAACGACGGGTCCGCGACCTTCAGTCGTGGGACGCATGCGCTGACGCGTACATATCCATGCGTGTAGATCGAATCGAATCGGTTCTCGGGTGCGCTCATGTATCCACAGTTTAGCACGCATCTTCGTTTAGCGGGCGAGCTTGCTCGCCGCTTTCGCGGCCAACGGCGGGCAAGCCCGCCCGCTAAAACGGGGGCATTGGAACCAGTAATCTCGTGAATCTTTACCGCGTACAACGATCGCGCTACCATAGGTTCGAAATGACCCAACGCACCCCCACCCCTGAAGCGATCGGGCGGCTTGTTGCTGCGCGCCCGCTGAAAGACCTCGCCCACACGCTCGCCCAAACCCGTGCCGCCACCGCCTCGGGCCTGTGGGGCAGCAGCGTGGCGGCGGTCATTGCCGCGCTGGGAAGAGAACTGCATCGGCCCATCGTCCTGATCTGCGGCCACCTCGACGAAGCCGATGACCTGGCCGACGACATCGAACTGTTCGTCGGCCGCCGCCCGGAGGTGCTCCCGGCATTGGAGCTGGGCGGAACGCTCGGCCGGCTCAGCGAAGAACAGGTCTCGAATCGCCTGCAACTCGTCGCGCGTTGTGCGGCCGGCGTGCCGAAGGACGCGATGCTCGTTGCGCCGGTCCAGGCGCTGATGCAATCCGTCCCGTCGCGGCAGCAGCTCGATCTGCTGATCCGCACGCTCAAGCCCGGGCAGGAACTGGAGCCGGAAAAGCTGATCGTCTGGCTCTCCGAGCACGGGTACAACCGCCTCGACCAAGTGGAGGTGCCGGGCGACTTCGCCGTCCGCGGCGGCATCATCGACGTCTACCTGCCGGGTGAGTACGACGTGTCGGGCGACCAGGTCGGCCTCACCGCCCGCATCGACTTCTTCGGCGACCAGATCGAATCCATCAAGCGGTTCGACCTCGACACGCTCGGCTCTCTCGAGCCGATGCAGTCGCTGCGCATCATGGACATCAAGGGGACGCTGCCGGAGGTCGGCGAGTCGGTCAGCCTGCTGGGCTATCTGCCGGAAGAGGCGGTGGTCGTCCTCTGGGCGCCGCTGGAGATCGCCGAGCAGGCCAAGAGCTACCTCGACCGCCTGCCGGACACGAAGGGGATCTACCCGCTCAGCGCCGTCCTGCGAATCGCCCAGCAGTACTCGCTGCTGGAGCTGAGCCAGTTCGACCAGGGCACGAGCGCCATGCCCAGTCTCGTTGGCGGCAAGGAAGTCCCGCACTTCACCCTGCCGATCCAATCGGCGCAGAAATTCGAGACCGAGGCGAAGAAGGCGCTGGCCGAACTGGCCGAACTCGCCAAGACCCACCAAGTCACCGTCTTCTGCGAGAACGAAGGGGAACAGAAGCGGTTCTGCGAACTCGTCGAGCAGGATCAGCCGGGGTTGTGCAGGCAGATCGACGTCCCGGTCGGTTACCTGCACCGCGGATTCGTCTGGGACGAGGGGGCAGGGGAGGACGCGGGGACGCGGGGACGCGGATACACGGAAACGGAAACCGGGACGGTTTCTTCTTCCGCTTCCTTCCCCGCGTCCCCGCGTCCCCGCGTCCCCGCCTCGCAACCCTTGGCACTGCTCGGGCATCACGAACTATTCCATCGATACGAACAGCGGCGGCGCGTCACGAAGGTGATCGCTTCGCGGCCGGTCGACTCGTTCCTCGACCTCAAAGTCGGCGATTACGTCGTCCACGTCGCGCACGGCATCGCCAAATTCATGGGGATGCACACGATTAGCAAGGACGGGCACAGCGAGGAGTACCTGTCGCTGCGGTTCGCCGAGAACGCGACGCTGCACGTGCCGGCGGCTCGCGTCAACCTGATCCAGAAATACATCGGCGGGTTCGCCGGCCACCCGCAGCTCTCGCGGCTCGGGTCCGGGTCGTGGGAGAAGCAGAAGGCGAAGGTCGCCGAGGCCGTCATGGACATGGCGGCCGAGCTGCTCGACATCCAGGCCGCCCGCGCGGCCCAGCCCGGGGTCGCCTATCCCCCTGACACCGAGTGGCAGAAGGAGTTCGAGGCCGAGTTCCCGTACGAGCCGACGCCCGATCAGGTCGTCGCTGCCGAGGAGATCAAGCAGGACATGACCCGCACCCGCCCGATGGACCGCCTGCTGTGCGGCGACGTCGGGTACGGTAAAACCGAGATGGCCATGCGGGCCGCGTTTAAGGCGATCGAGTACGGCAAGCAGGTTGCGGTGCTGGTGCCGACGACGGTCCTCGCCGAGCAGCACTACCGCTCGTTCAAGGAGCGGATGGCGAACTACCCGTTCGCGATCGAATCGATCAGCCGGTTCAAGTCGACCAAGCAGCAGAAGGAGACAGTCCAGAAGCTCGCCAAGGGCGAGGTCGACGTGCTGATCGGCACGCACCGCCTGATCAGCAAAGACGTCAAGTTCGCGGATCTGGGCCTCGTCGTGATCGACGAAGAACAGCGCTTCGGCGTCACGCACAAGGAACGGCTCAAGCAGATGCGCAAGACGGTGGACGTGCTGACGATGTCCGCCACGCCGATCCCGCGCACCCTGCACATGAGCATGCTCGGCCTGCGCGACATCTCTTCGCTCACCACCGCGCCGCAGGACCGCCGCAGCATCGTCACGGAGGTGATGGCCTTCGATAAGCAGCGGGTGAAGCTGGCGATCCTCCGCGAACTGCAGCGGGAAGGGCAGGTCTATTTCGTCCACAATCGCGTCAGCGACATCCTGGAGATGGCCGACCAGATCCAGCAACTCGTCCCCGACGCCCGCATCATCGTCGGGCACGGGCAGATGGCCGAGGGGGAGCTGGAAGAGGTGATGCTCAAGTTCGTCCGGCACGAGGCGGACATTCTCGTCTGCACGACGATCATTGAGAGCGGGCTCGACATCCCGAACGTCAACACGATCCTGATCAACAACGCCGACCGATTCGGCCTGAGCGAACTGCACCAGCTCCGCGGCCGCGTCGGGCGGTACAAGCATCGCGCCTACTGCTATCTGCTCCTGCCCTCGGATCGTCCGGTGACGCCCGTGGCGGCCAAGCGCCTCAAGGCGATCGAGGAATACTCGCACCTGGGCGCCGGGTTCAAGATCGCGATGCGCGACCTGGAACTCCGCGGTGCCGGCAATATCCTCGGCGCCGAGCAGAGCGGCCACATCGCCGCCGTCGGGTACGAGATGTATTGCCAGCTATTGGAAGAGGCGACAAGGCAACTCAAGAATGAGGCCAAGCCTACGCAGCCCGATGCCCACGTGGACATCGGCATCAGCGCGTTCATCCCCAAGCACTGGATCGCCGCCGACCGGCAGCGGCTCGACATCTACCGGCGCCTCACGCGGTGCACGAGCCTCGACATGCTCCGCATGCTCGAACACGACACGAAGGACGCCTTCGGCGAGCCGCCGTTGCAGGCGACGCTGCTATTCGCGCTCACGGAACTGCGGCTCCTGGCCGGCCACTATGGGATCAGCAGCATCATCAAGAAAGACCCGGACGTGATTCTCACGGTGTCCGACGCCGCCAAGGCCCAAACGGCCCTGATCGGCGCGCCGGGCACGCTGCGGGTAATCGACGAGCAGACGGTGTATTTGCGGATGCCCCCGACGTACATGCAGCCCGAGACGCTGCTGATGGTGCTGCGGAACCTGCTGGCCGCCGCCCACGACCGCGACCTCCGCGGCGAGCCGCCCCCAACGCAGACCAAGCCGCCCGCCCCGGGCGAATCCGGCAAACCCGCAATGTCGACGCGATAGATCCAGTGACGTATGGACGGCCAGGCATGCCGCCGCCTCGGTGAAGCGGTTGCTATCCTTTGCCACATAAGACGACCGCGGCGTCAATGTTCGTCCGGGCCGTTTTCTTCCAGTTGCTGGAAGCTGGGGCCGAGTTTCTTGCCGAGATGGCGGCCCTCGTCGATCAGCGCGAACGTGAAGCCGGCGAGGAGCAGCAGCATCAGGATACCGGTGATCCAGTGGTGTGGGCGGTACCGCCCGAAGGCGGGGGCCGCGGATATTAATCCCAGTACAGCGGCGATGACCACGACGGCGTCGAAGCTGCTCCGCTGCCAGTAGGTGACGGTCAGGTGCAGCCACATGCCGAATTCGTCGAACGTCAGCCCCAGCCCGACGCCGTAGAGCAGCGTCGTCAGCGTCAGCTTCCGCCCGGTCGGCTGCGCGAAGATCAGGATTGCGCCGACGAAGGTGAGCAGGAAGATCCCGTAGTTCAGGTGATGGATGTGGGTTCCGCCTGCATGGGCGTAGAGCGTGGGGATCTTGCGGGCCATGATCAAATAGACCAACACCCGGGCCGTCATGAACGTGAAGAGGAACGCGATTAACGTTTCCCGGGCCCGCTGCACGAACGGGGAAGGGCCCTTGTGCGTCGGCGCGTTCACAGGGACGTTTGCCATGCGGGCATTCTAACGACGCCGCTCGTGACGCGAAGAGTCGAATTGGCCCGCGAATGGACGTCGGTGGACGCCGCCGGTATCGTCGGATTGCGACGCATGCAGACGACTCCCACAAGTTCGCCGAACGTCAACGGGCGGCAGATGCGGATGATCCTGGACGTGAGCCGGGCGCTGGCAGTGCCGACGGACCTCGGCCGGCTCCTGTGCCAGATCGCGGAGATCTCCTGCGGGCTGCTCGGGTGCGAGCGGGCCAGCATCTTCCTGCACGACAAGAGCAGGGGGGAACTGTGGACCAAGGTCGCGCTCAAGAGCGGCGAGATCCGCCTGCCGTCGAACCAGGGCGTCGTCGGCCATGCGTTCACGAAAAACCAGGTCGTCTGCGTCCATGATCCCTATCACGACGAGCGGTTCTACCGGGCCGCCGACCTGCAGAGCGGGTTCGTCACGCGGAACCTGCTGAGCGCGCCGATGAAGGGGCTGGACGGCAAGCCGATCGGCGCGATCGAGTGCGTGAACAAAATCGGCGTGCCGTTCGGCGACGCGGACCTCGCGCTGATCGAACTATTGGCCGATCAGGCGGGCGTCGCCGTCCAGCGGCACCAGTTGCAGGTCGAGGCGGTCCGCGCCGCGGCGTTGCAGCGGGAGATGGACCTGGCCCGCCGCGCGCAGGAGAAGCTGATCCCCAAGTCGGCCCCGCCGGTGAAAGGCCTCAACGCCGTGGGGTGGACGCTCCCGGCCTCCGCGACGGGCGGCGACTGCTTCGACCTGTGGCAACTCCCAGACGGCCGTCTGGGCGTGCTGCTGGCCGATGCGTCGGGCCATGGACTGGCTCCGGCGATGATCGTCGGGCAGGCGCGGAGCCTGGTCCGCGCGATGTCCGACCTGCAGGGCGACCCGCACGCCGTCCTTGATCGCGTGAACGCCCGGCTGTGCGACGACCTGGAGCGCAACCAGTTCGTCACCGCGTTCCTCGGGTTTCTCTCATCGGACGGGGTTCTGCACTGGTCCAGTGCCGGGCAGGCGCCGATTCTGGTGCGGAATAGCCCGGCGGAGCCTCTGGTCGCGATCGACGCGCCGACCCCGCCGCTGGGGATTGACCGGGCCTGGAATGATCCCGCCCCTGCGCCGATCGCCCTTGAGCCGGGCGGGTCGCTGATCCTCGTCAGCGACGGTTTGTTCGAGGCGGTGAATCGCGCCGGCGAGTTGTTCGACGTCGAGCGGATGATCGCGACGCTGGACCGGTGGAAGGCCGAATCCCCCGGCGAGGTGCTCGCGCGGCTTCGTGAAGCCGTCCGCCAATGGCAAGGCGGCCGCGAGCCGCTCGATGACGAGACGATCGTTGTAGTGCAGCGCGACCTGTGACACGGGTTTTCAACCCGTGCGTGCGACTTTCATACTGCGAAAGACGGGAGTTGCAGGCCCTTTTTTCCCATCGAGGTCGTCGGCACGGGTTGAAAACCACAAGTGTCCGGTCACAACTCGAATAGTAGCAATTGGTTCTGGTCCGGC
>DASXMX010000318.1:0-11164 GCA_036495445.1 Tepidisphaeraceae bacterium | reverse complement strand
ACCTCGGTCACGTCCAGCGCTCCCGTGGGAAACCGCGGGGCGAGGGCCGGGTCCGTCGCCGGCGGGGCCTTGCGATTGTGCGGGCAGACGTCCTGGCAGACGTCGCAGCCGTAGAGCCACTCCCCGATCTGCGGACGAAGCTCGGCGGCGATCTCGCCGCGATGTTCGATGGTGAGATAGGCGATGCACTTCCGCGCGTCAAGCCGGTACGGCTCGGTGATCGCGCTGGTCGGGCAGGCCTCGATGCAGCGCGTGCAAGTCCCGCAGTGATCCGTCGCCTCCTCGTCCGGCGGAAGCGCCAGCGTCGTGAGGATCTCCCCCAGCAGGAGCCACGAGCCGATCGTCGGGTTAATAAGGCACGAGTTCTTCCCCAACCACCCCACCCCGGCCCGGGCCGCCAGTTCCTTTTCCATCACCGGGGCCGTGTCGACACAGGCGCGGGTCTGGGCCTCGGGAAACTGCTCGCGGATCCAGTCCGCCAGCGTGTGCAGCCGGCCTTTGATGAGTTCGTGATAATCGTCGCCCAGCGCGTACCGCGCAATGCGCCCGTTGCGGGCACGCTCCTGTTCAGGCACCGGTTGCAACGGCACGTGATAGTTGATCGCCACGCACACGACGCTCTGCGCCCCCGGCAAATACACCTGCGGCTGCGTCCGTTCCTCAAACCGATTCGCCAGGTAATGCATCTCCCCCGCCTGCCCGGCGTCCAGCCACTCGCGCAGGTAATCCCTTCGTCGCGAGGGTGCCGCGCATGCAATCCCCACCAGATCAAACCCGATCTCCCGCGCGCGATGCTTCACCTGTGCGGCGATCGCATACCGGTCGAGGCGGAGATCGGTAGTTGGTGAAGTCATCGAAATCCGATGGCCGACTAAACAAATGCTTGAAACGTGATGAGTGAAACGTGATGGAGCTTTCTTCGTCACGTTTCACTCATCACGTTTCACGAATCCTCACGCGCTCCTCCGCTCCCGGAACCGCGCCAACTCCTCCGGCTCGTCAATCGGTGCGATCGCCAGGTTGATCGCATTCGTCCCCATCGTGTTGAGCTTCCGGACCAGCTTGTTGATCTGGGCCACGATCCGGCGGACGCCGTCCTCGTGGTCGGCGCGGGCGAGGGCCGCCCTGAGATGGTCGATCGCCTTGCGGTAGCGGACCTCGTCCGGCGTGTAGTCGTTCTGCTTCAGGATCCGCAGCGCCCACCAGGTCATCCTGGCGTTCTCGTCGGCCGGCATCGGATCGAGCTCGAGCGGCTTCCCCATGCCCGGCAGGTTATCGAATTTCCCCTCCCGCATGGCCTCCTCGATCCGCCGCTCGGCCAGCCTCCGAAACGCATTTTCCAGGTCCACATCCTTCAACGACATGCCGCGATTATAGCAGTTTAGCTGGCACGCATGCGTGCCGGAGTCAGCCTCTTGTGGGCTACGATCGACAGTTCAGGGGACGCCCTAGGATCTCCGATAACCGACGTGCGATCCGGTGCGGCAACTCAGGGTCCGCGGAGGAGAGGCGGAAACGCCGCGCCATTCCCTTCCGGCGACGCACGTAGAGAATTGCGACGGTGCGCCAGGGATTGAGATGGCCCCTAATCACCCGAAGGTCGATACCGGAAATCTCGTCTGCAGGCCAGCGCCGCTCCCGCATCCGTCGCCAGCCGAGCCAGGATAGGACCAATCCGTTTTCATCTGCGGTGAGCTCGCGAGGCACCCGCCCCCACCGGCGATACATGAGCCACGAATGGAGCCCCATACTTCCCCAAAACAATGCGCCGAACGCCCAACTGAATATGGCGTAAACGAGGCTGCTCACAAACGGTGGGCGAAATCGAAACAGGAAGACAACCGGCAGCGCTGCTCCCCCGAGGTTGGCAAGGCAAACAAACAGTTGCGACGCGATAGAAAGAACGTAAACCCATTTGGGTGCAACCGGAAATGTCACAACCGCTTGGCCGTCCCGTTCTTCCAGCGCCAATCCCGCCTTGCGCGGAGACGCATAACCAAGGACAGACGGGCCGAATTCGTGCATGCGTGGGAGTTCGCGTGATCTCCGCATTGTAACGACTTACGGCAGATGCGGGGCGCAGTTATCCCAACTTCCTTACCCGGCAAGCAAAACATTTGTAAGCCTGCTGCCCCGAGAGGTTATCGAAGTACCGATCGTCGGTGAGAAGGTTGGCCGGTTCGTAGAGCGGGTCGCCGAACTCTTCGGCGACCTTTTGCATCGGGCCGAAGGTGTTCGGCACGAAGATCGTGTCCTCGCGGATGCCTTCCCAGATCAGGGCAGTGCCGCGGACCGAGCCGCGAGGGCTTTCGACGAGGATCTCGTCCTCGTTGGCGATCCCGGCGGATGCCGCCACCTTTGGGTGGATCTGGATCAGGCGGATGCCGTTCATTTGCTTGCCGGTCCAGGTCCATTGCGTGACGCCCGCGAAGTGGACGACGCTCGGCCGGCCGATCATGCCCATCAGCGGAAAGTCCTTGTGTACCTCGCCCGAGGAAACGCCGCCGATCTTCACGCGGCGGGTGAGCGCCTGCGGGTTGACCGGGTTCTTCACGAACTCGTTGGTGTATTCGATCGTCGGATTCCGGCCGGTCACCTCCGGGTGGGTGTAGAAGACGGGCAACGCCGCATGCCCGGCCGCCGCGAGTTTCGACTCGATCAGCGGCGTGAAGATCTCGACCTTGCCGCTGGGCGTAAGGAACCGTTTTCCACGGTTCTTCGGATCGAGCGATTTGGCCGCGGCGTACCACGACGGGTGGTCAAGGTAGAGCGTGCTGACGCCGGGATGATCGGCATTCGGGCAGGGCCACCGGAGCGGCTCGGCCCGCCGCTCCATCCGCTCGGCGGTCATGCCGTCGGCCCCGGGCGTGTGCGAGACGAACGTCTGCCACAGGTTGCGGTAGTCGCGCCACTCACCGGGGAAGTTCTTCGTCCAGTATTCGGGCGGGTTTTTCGCGTCGGCCTTCGGCATCGCGTGGGCCAAATCGATCCAGATCACCCAATCGGGCTTGGACTCGCCGACCGGCGCGACGGCCCGCTGCTGCCAGCGGATCGCGCGGTCGTCGCGCCGCATGTAGACCGTTTCCATCTCCAGCCCGCTGCAGACCGGCAGGATCACGTCGGCAAACCAGGCCGCCTCCTCCATGAACAGGCCCGTGTAGACGTAGAACGGCAGCTTGCGATACGCCTCGCGCACCTTGGCCGTGTTCGCGGAGCCGAGGATCGGGTTGCCGCAGGTGAGGACGGCCTTGAGCGGGTAGGGCTTTCCCTCGAGGATCGCATCCGCGAATGCGTCCGGGCCCACGGGCAGCGCCACGTCCTTCGCGGGCGGGTTGCCCGCGATGGCCGGCAGGCGCAGGTCGCCCGGCCAGGTGTTGTGCATGAAGTTGCACCCGCCGCCGGCCACGCCCACGTTGCCGGTGATCGCGGCCAGGAACGCCAGCGCGCGGTACGTGTCGAACGCGCCCAGTTGGTGCGAGATGCCGGCGTTGCAGAAGATCGCCGCGGGCTTGGCCCGCGCGTACCCTTCGGCGATCTGCCGGATCTTCGACGCCGGGACGCCCGTCACCCCGGCGGACCATTCGGCCGTGTACTGCCGCTCGATCAGGTGGCGCTTCAACTCGTCAAACCCGATCACCCACTTCGCGACGAACGCGCGATCGTACAGATAGCTGGTCACGATGTGATGCAACATCGCCAGCACCAGCGCCAGGTCCGTGTGCGGCTTGGGTGCGATCCACTCGTCCGCCTGCGCGCCGGTCGGCGTCAGCCGCGGGTCGACGACGACCAGTTTCGCCCCGGTCTTCGCGCGGCTCCGCAGCAGGTACGAGAACGTCACCGGGTGCGTCTCGGCCTGGTTGGTGCCGAGGAACAGGAAGAACCGCGACGAGCCGAGGTCTTCCTTGCCGGTGGAGGGGTCGAGGCCGTAGCCGTTGGTGAAGTTGCCCAGGCCGAAGGTCCAGGCGAGCGCATCGCCGCCGGCGTCGTTGCAGACGGGGCCGACGTCGGTGTCGTTGGGGCTGCCCAGCAGCGTGAAAAACCGGCCGACGAGCGACCCCGTCCCGCGCGGCAATCGGCCCGAGGTCTTGTTCGCGATCGCCCGCGCTTCACCGGCATCGCGCAGTTCGATCAGCTTGCGGGCGACGAGTTCGAGCGCCTCATCCCACGACACCGGCTCGAACTTGGAATCGGGGGAGCCCTTTTCGCCCGCCACGCGTTTGAGCGGCCGCGTGAGCCGCCGCGGGTTGTAGACGAGTTGGGCCATCATCGGCCCCTTCACGCAGATCCCGCCAGCCTGGACCGGGTCTTCGGTTTCGCCCGTGATATCGATGATCCGCCCGGCCTTCAGGTGGACCTTCAAACGACAGTTGGAATTGCAGAACTGGCAGGCGCTGTCGACGACCTTGTCCGCCTGAAGGGCGTTCGATCCCTTGGTGAAATCAAAGGTGGGCGACGGCGTCTGCGTCGCCGGATAGACGCTGTCCGCCGCCAGGCCGGCCCGCTCGATCAGCGTCGGCCCCTGAAGCGCCGCCGCTCCGGCAACCGCGCCCTTGAAGAAACGTCGCCGCGAGAGTTCGTTCTTGTCAGACACGCGAGTCCCTCGTTGATCTTGCCCTGTGACACGGGTTTTCAACCCGTGCTAACGGCATCAAACTGAAATTGACTTTGAACCAACAGAGAGCCCCGTCATTCCACACGTGCCGGCACGAGTTGGAAACCAGTGTCACAGGGCAGCCGCATCCCTGATTCAGTGCAGCACCCATTTCGCCCCCGCCGCGATCAGGCCGGCGGCGGGGAGCGTGACCACCCAGGAGAGCACGATCTCGGTCACCTTCTTCCACTTCACGGCCGACGGATCGTTCTTCAGCCCCGCGCCGATGATCGCGCCGGTTGAGACGTGCGTCGTGGAGACCGGCAGCCCTTCCCAGGACGCGAGGCAGACCAGGCCCGCGGTGCAGAGGCTGGCCGTCAGCGATTCAGGGAGCGGCAGCGGCGTGAGCTTCTTCGCCAGCGTCTCCAGCACCTTGCGGCCCGACACCAATCCGCCCGCCGCCATCGCAACCGTGACGATCGCGAACCCGATCCCCATTCGATGGGGCAGCGCCAGCAGGCAGAGGGCGGCGATCTTCGGCGTGTCGTTCCAGCCGCGGGCGAACCCAATCAACCCGCCGCTCGCCCAGTGGACCGCATTTGCGGCCGGCGAGACGCGACGCGTCTCGGTCCTCGATTCATATTCGAGCACCGCGGCACCACCGCCGCCCGCGCCGGAAGGGGCAACGAACGCTGTGTCGAATTCCTCAACCTGCACCCGGCGGACAGCCGTCGCCCAATGGACCATCCACACCACCGGCCACGCCAGCAGGAAGACGATCGCCAGGCTCAGCACGGGGCTCAGCAGCAGCGGCAGCACGAACCCCTTGCCGAGCACCGCCCATTGCACCTTGTCCCGCCCCAGGGCCACCAAGCCGGCCCCGAACAGCGCGCCGGTGATCGCGTGCGTCGTCGAGACCGGCAGGCCGGTGAGCGTCGCGAAGATCACCCACCCGAACGCGCCGATCAGCACGGCCGCGAAAAACGCCTCGGTCAGCCCCGGCGTTCCGTTGGCAAACAATCCGGCGCTGAAGCTCTTGAGCAGCCCGCCGGAGAACCCGAACGAGACGGCCGCCCCGACCGCGGTGGTGAGTGTCGCGTAAAGCAGCGCCGGCCGGGCCCGCGCCGCCCCGTACCCGACGAGCGTCGCGACGCCCTTGGCGTTGTCGTTCGAGCCGTTCGCGTACGCCAGCAGCGCCACCAGCGCCAGCAACGTGACCGTCATGAATGACTCCTCCCGCCCGCGCTCGGCGATCCGTCGGCAGCCGGGCGGCCTTTATTCAATATTCAAATGATTGATTGAATGTTGTAACGCGCGGGAGGCAGCAATGCCAACCTTTGCGGGGCCGGTGATTTGCTGTGGCACGGGCGCCTCGCCCGTGCATCTGCGTGCAGAAAACGGCACACGGGCGCGGCGCCCGTGCCACGAATGGAGGTTTGCCGGCGTTACGGCGCGCCCAGTTCCAGGCGGCAGCAGCCGAAGTCGAGGACGTTGAGCTTGGAATTGGAGGCGGAGCGGACGAACTTGGGGTCCAGCGCGTAGATGACGAACCGCCCCTTCTTCTGCCGCGTGACCAGCCCCGCCGACTTAAGCAGCCGCAGGTGGTGCGAGGCGTTGGCGATCGCGACGTTCATCTCCTTGCAGATCTCCCCCACCGCCCGCGGCCCGCCCTGCAGGACCTGGATGATCTTCAGCCGCTCCGGGTCCGCGACGGCCTTCAGGTACTCGGCGCACTGCTTCGATCGGAGCTGGTCGCGCATATCCCTCTGCGTTAGCGACCCGCGCATCATACGGCCAACCGCCTCAGGAAGAAAACCTCCCGCCGCTTGCGGTTTCGCGAACGAAGGCCCGTCCGGCTTCAACGGCAACTCCGAACGCCAGTAAAACCGATGATCGTCATTCGAAACGGAGCCTGGCAAACCCCATCCCTTCAGGTAACTCGATGAAGAACCTTCTCGCAGGCGTGTTACTGATCCTCTCGACCGCGCTGGTCGCCTCGGCCGGGCGGATGGATGATGTGTATCACCTCGGCCCCGACGCCGAGCCGCACCCCGGCGTGCCCGCCGGGAAGGTCGGGGGGCCGATGACGCTGGCGAGCAAGGTCTTCCCCAACACGACCCGCAACTACTGGGTCTACGTCCCCGCCCAATATGACCCGAAAACCCCCGCCTGCCTGATGATCTTCCAGGATGGCCATGCCTTCGTGAACCCCAAGGGGGAGTACCGCATCCCGTTCGTGTTCGACAACCTGATCTACCGGCGGGAGATGCCGGTCACGATCGCCGTCTTCATCAACCCGGGGCATACGCCGCAGCAGACCGAATCGACCGACAGGGAATGGGGCGACCGGACGAATAACCGCGGCATGGAATACAACACGCTCGACGGCAAGTACGCGACGATGATCATCGACGAGCTGATGCCCGAGTTGAAGAAGACCTGGAACATCAGCGACAACCCCGACGATCGCGCGATCGCTGGTGCCAGCTCCGGCGCGATCTGCGCGTTCACCGTCGCCTGGCAGCGCCCGGATCAGTTCCACAAGGTCATCAGCACGATCGGCAGCTTCACGAACATCCGCGGCGGGCACGTCTACCCCGACCTGATCCTCAAGTCCGACCCCAAGCCGATCCGCGTCTTCCTTCAAGACGGCGTCAACGACAACCGCGGCCTCCGCGGCAAAGGCCCCGACGCCCACTACGACCCCACTTGGGACTGGCACGCCCAGAACATCAAGATGGCCGGCGCCCTCACGGCAAAGCACTACGACGTGAACTACACTTGGGGCATCGGCACGCACTCGAACAAACAAGGCGGCGCGATCATGCCCGACATGCTCCGCTGGCTCTGGCGCGATTACTCCCGCCCCGATGACCCGAAGGACAACGGCAACCGCACGCTCTTCCTCCCCGCTGGTGAATCGGCCCCGGCATCTGCCGACCGGAAGTGAGGCCCAACACCGATTCCGGCAGTTCAGCGCAATAAAAAGGCCGCCGGGACAGCCATCGTCCCGGCGGCACATTCGCCTGTGTGCAGGCACACGCTCACATTCTACCGAATCGATACGGCTGTGTTCCCTTAAATTCCGCGCAATTAACAAGTCCATCAACGAAGACAAGCCGTACCTTTATTGCCACCCCGCCCCGGTTCGGACCAGAAATAAAATAACCGCCAGGAATCCCAGCGGTTACATCGCAGTGGGCGATACAGGGCTCGAACCTGTGACCTCCAGCGTGTCATGCGCCCAATTTGGACCTGCCAAAAGCCCTTAAATGCTGGGGTTTTATGGCATTTTAGCGGTTCTCCGAACGCTTGCAAGGTGTCGCAAGGAATCGCGGGTTTCAGCCCAAAAACGCCGTATCGCGAGCGCGAAAACCGTAGTCGATTTTCGGGGGCGTGGACATGGCGCAAAATGGTGAGGCGACTTGCGGAGATATTTACATGCGAAAACGTGGCTTTACCCTGATCGAACTGCTCGTTGTCATCGGCATCATGGTGGTGCTCATGGCGATTCTGCTCCCCATGCTGAGCAAGGCCCGCGCGGCTGCCCAGCGGACCGCCATCGCGTCCGATCTCGTCGGCATCGCCCAAGCCCTCGACCAGTACAAGAATGACTGGGGGGATTACCCGCGGACGACGATCTCCAAGCCCATCAACGTAACCGGGACGTCCGCCAATCCCTCTACGGGCGCAATTCTTCTCTGCTGGGCACTCATTGCACCCGGGCCGGCCTTGACGACGGGCAGCAGCTCGCAAATCTTCGACGGCGCCGACGGTCCCGGCTTCCGCGTCCGCGCGATCCTCCAAAACGGCCAGGTGCAGGGCAAGGTGTACGGCCCATACCTCAACGTCGATCACTACCGATACGGCACCCTCGTTGGTGACGGAACACCCGCGTTGAATCTGACTCCGAACGGTCAGCCCGCAGACAATTCGCAAACGATGATTGCCGACAGGAACGGCAACGCGATCTTGTACTTTCCCGGAAACAGCAGCGTGTCCGTGTCGACGAATGTTGGGGGCGCGGCGTTGATGGTCCAGCAGATGATCGGCGCGCCGCTCGCGGGAGCAGCCCAGCCGTTCGTCTACAACTACGGCGACAATATCCCGCCGCTGCCCGGCTCGACGATGTCGCCCGGGTCGTCGCTGACGCCGAAGATCCTCACCCTGCAACTTGGCGGGTCGGGCGGATCGCCGCTCATCGCGCCTTACTTCCTTCTGTCCGCCGGGCATGACGGGCGGTTCGGGCCGCCGACCGAGAACGGCGCGACCATCGGGGACTCTGACGATGTGGCCTACCCCGATCAATTGAACTCCATTCCCCTCGGCACGATGCCATGAGCGCCAATTACTACGACAACCCCGCGTTCTGGCGTGCGTTCTTCCACGGCCTGGGCGTGGCGTTCACGTCGATGCGGTATCTGTGGCTGTTCCTCCCGCAGATCATCGCGGCCGGGGTGATCGTGATTCGTCGCCTTCTGCCGCGGTGGCGCCGGACGCACGTCATGGCGTGCCTGCTGGGGCTTGCTGCGTGCGCGTCGTTGCTGTGGGAGAGGGACGTATCCCAGTTCGTCACGCCGCGTGGGATTCGTGCGTACGTCTTTGGCGTCTCGGTTCTTTTCATCGCGATCCTGATGCAGATGTTGGGGGACGAAACCGATCAGGAGCCGGCGGCGTAGAGTGTTCGGGCATCGTCAACGCTCATCTCTGGCTTGCCGAGGCGACGGTTGACCGCGTTGTGCGCCGCCACCGTCCAAGCGAAGTATGCGGCGGGGCTCGACAAGTCCGCCGGGTTCGCCTTCCGCCATTCGTCCCAGTGCCGTTTGCAGTCTCCGCACGGCACGCGCGTTGACCATGCATCCAGCCTGTAGGGCTCCAGTAGAAGTCCGATCCCATCAATCCCCGCCGCCCGCATGTGCAACTCAAACCAGATCGCCCGTGTGATCTTATTGCGTTCCTCTTAGGCCTTCGCCTGCTCTTCTGCCGTGGGTGCGCGAGCCTGCACAGTTTCCGGCGTGAAGGGTCTGCCGCGGCCGGGGTTCTCCTTGCAGATAGTGTTGCAGACGTTGAACGACGGTGCTCCGCCGTAGAGGTTCAGCGCGCAGCACCCGCCGCCGGGCACACCACAGTCAGACCATTTGCCACAGGTGGGTGTCATGCGATCGTGAGTGTTGGCGACGTCGCGCCGCACGTACTAACTGCGCCGTCTTGCCCGGAGATTGGCAGATATGTTCCGGGTGGCGTGCCGCCCGGCGTCGTTTTCTGGTACGAAATGGTGTAGCTGATCGTTCCGCACGAATCTTCCAGAAAAACCACGAGGCCCCACGAATTCGAGGCGAGGCCCGGAATGACTCCGGCGTTCCCGCAGTCGAGGGTCATCGCCATCGTCCAATATCGCGCGACAAGCTGATTCGGAACCGAGGGGAAATAGTCTACGCCGCCGACCACGTTTGGGGGTGCAACCCACAGGTTGCAGTTCCCTGTTTGTTGCACGAGCGTTCCATCCCAATCCAACGAATTCGGGTTGGCGCATACCGTGCTGTTGCCGCATGGGAATCCGCCTGCCCATCCCGTGCACATGAAGGTGGACGGCGTCGTCTGGCAGCTCGGGCACGTCGGGCTGCTACACGCCGAATCGCTGCAACTCGTCACCGCCGTTTCGCCTGTCACCAGCGGCGTGGAATTGCAGGGGGCGGGATCCGACAGGGAGGCGCTATAGCAGACGCCCCCGGACTCGAAGTAGTAAACGCCGCCCGCGGCGACGATCTTGCTCTTGGGGACGTAGAGGCTCCGTAGGGCGGACGTCGGGCAGTCGCGGGCCTGGAACAAACAACAGGTTCCCGCGCCGCCGTCTACTTCATCGTTGCCGCTGGCGTCGATGACGTCGTTGCCAGAAGAGTCAACGAACCCGTCGCCCGCGGCGAAGAGCGCGAGCGGGTCGAGCAGGCGCCGGCGCAGCCATGCCCGTTTGCGGCGCAGCCAGTCGGCGGCCCGCCGGACGCGCTTGCCGCAGTTGGGACAGACCGTCGCGAACGGATCGGCCGGGGTCCAGATTCGACGTTGGGGGGTAATGATGGCTGTCATGAGCAAGCCGTGATGGTTCGGGCTTCGTAGGCTTCCGCCAGGACGAACGCCCTGCTGTCGTTGATGTAGGCGACGCCTTCGGTGGCTTGGGTCCACTTGCCCACCCATCGGGGCTTCCGGGGCGAAAGCCCCGTGCCGTATGTCACCGATCCGTCGCGTGATTTGGCGGTGTACGTCCAGCTCGCTGCGGACGTGTTGCTCCCGTCGCTGCCGCCGTCTTTGCTGAGCGTCACGTCGAAGTTGATGCCGAACGGCGCCGGACCGAGCCTCACGAGGCACCACAGATTCCCGGTGCCCCCGGGCGTCCAGAGGATCTGCGCCGCACCGATGTCGCCGCTGCTGAGGTGGTCCGCGTTCCCGTCGGTCACGTCGGCAAAGCGATGATTCGCGCCTCGCATGTTGATATATGCGGGGCAAACGCCGTGAATGAACGCCCGGCCAATCGCGCCCTTGGCGATGGGCTCCAAGGTGATCAGGAATGATCCCCAG
>DASXMX010000317.1:0-6445 GCA_036495445.1 Tepidisphaeraceae bacterium | reverse complement strand
CCCATCTGTGGCCAACAAGTATTTCTTCTCTGTGCTCGCCGTGTCCTCCGTGTACTCTGTGATTGATTGCGAGCAATCCACGGGCATGAGGATAGATCCAGGCCCCACGTGGCCTGCTCATTCAACGTGAGTGCATCAATGGGCGTGATTGAGAAACTCTACGGCCACTCGCTGGCCCTGCTGACGGACCTGTACCAGCTCACGATGGCTTACGGCTATTGGAAGCTGGGCCTCGCCGACCGGCGGGCGGTGTTTCATCTGGCGTACCGCAAGCAGCCGTTCGGGGGCGGGTTCGCCATCGCGTGCGGGCTGCACGAGGCGATCGATTACCTGCAGCGGTTCCGCTTCGACGCGTCTGACCTGGAATACCTCGCCACCCTCAAGGGCAACGACGGCAACCCGCTGTTCGATCGCGCCTTCATCGACTACCTGGCCGGCTTCCGCTTCGCGTGCGACGTGGACGCCATGCCCGAAGGGACGGCGGTCTTCCCGTACGAGCCGATGGCCCGCGTGGCCGGGCCGCTGCTGCAGGCGCAGTTGCTCGAGACGCCACTGCTTAACATGCTGAACTTTCCGACGCTGGTCGCGACGAAGGCGGCGCGAATCTGTATCGCGGCCGAGGGGCAGCCGGTGCTCGAGTTCGGCCTTCGCCGCGCCCAGGGCGTCGATGGCGGCGTCACCGCCAGCCGGGCGGCGTTCGTCGGCGGGTGCGCCGCCACCTCCAACGTCCTCGCGGGCAAGCTCTTCGGCATTCCCGTCCGCGGCACCCACGCCCATAGCTGGGTCATGGCGTTCGACGGCGAGTTGCAGGCCTTCGACGCTTACGCCGAAGCGATGCCCAATAATTCTGTGTTTCTTGTGGACACGTACGATACGTTGGAAGGCGTTCGAAACGCGGTGCAGGCCGGCCGAAAGCTCCGCGAGCAAGGCCACGAGATGGCCGGCATCCGCCTCGACTCCGGCGACCTCGCCTACCTCAGCATCGAGGCCCGCAAGATCCTCGACGAGGGCGGCTTCCCCAAGGCGCAGATCTTCGCCTCCAACGACCTGGACGAGACGATCGTCGCCAGCCTCAAGCAGCAGGGGGCGAAGGTCGCCGTCTGGGCCGTCGGCACCAAGCTCGCCACCGCCTACGACACGCCGGCCCTCGGCGGCGTCTACAAGCTCTCCGCCCTGGCAGACAAACACGGCAAGTGGCAATACAAGGTGAAGCTCTCCGAGCAGACCGCCAAGACCAGCATCCCCGGCGTCCTCCAAGTGCGCCGGTTCCGCGGCCCGGACGGGCTGTTTACCGCCGATGCGATGTATGACATCGATTCGGGGATCCACTTGCCGACCGAGATCATCGACCCTACCGACCCCATCCGCCGCAAGGAGATCCCCGCCGGCGCCGAAGGCGAAGACCTGCTCGTCCCGGTCTTGCGCGAAGGGGCGCTGGTCTACGCCGTCCCCGACATCCACGACGTCCAACGCCGCACCGTCGCCCAACTCGCCTCGCTCCACCCGAGCATCAAGCGTTTCATCAACCCACACCGCTACCCGGCCGGGCTCGAGTCCCGATTGTTCGACCTGCGACAGAAACTGATCGCCGAGGCAAAGGCATGAATTGAACCACAGAGACACAGAGGACACAGAGAAGAGAAGAGAAGACAGTTGATCCACAGATGGGGCACAGATGCACACAGATGAAAGGCGGATGTGAAATCTGAAATCTCAAATTTGCATTTCATTTGTGTTCATCCGCGGCTGTATCTCATCGTTTCTCTGTGTTCTCCGTGTCTCTGTGGTTAATCTTCTTCTCCAATCTGAGAGCGGGGCACCATTATGAACGCACTCATCCTCGTCGACATTCAAAACGACTTCGTCCCCGGCGGCGCGCTGCCCGTGCCGGAGGGGGATGCGATCGTCCCGGTTTGCAACCGGCTCTCCCGCGCGTTCGAGCTCGTCGTCGCCACGCAGGACTGGCACCCGGCCAACCACGGCAGCTTCGCCGCGTTGCACCCGGGGCACAAGATCGGCGAGGTGATTGACCTGAACGGCCTGCCGCAGATCCTCTGGCCGGTCCATTGCGTGCAGCACACGCCGGGGGCGGCGTTCGTGCCGGGGCTCGATACCAGCCGCGTCGAACGCGTCTTCCAGAAGGGGACCGACCCCGCCATCGACAGCTACAGCGGCTTCTTCGACAACGGCCACCGGAAGGCCACGGGCTTGGGCGAATACCTCAAGGAGCGAGGCGTCACCGACGTCTTCGTCGCCGGCCTGGCGACCGACTACTGCGTGAAATTCACCGCCCTCGACGCAAAATCCCTCGGCTTCCGCACGTCTCTTATCCAAGACGCCTCCCGCGGCGTGAACGTCCACCCCGGCGACGTGGACGCCGCGGTGGAGGAGATGCGACGGGTGGGCGTCCGCATCCGCCAAAGTTCGCAAGTGGGGCAGGATCATGTCCAAGAGTGACGTCCAACTCAGCAAGTTCCTCAGCCTCGTGCTGCGGCATAAGCCCGACGAGATCGGCATCACGCTTGACGAGGCGGGGTGGGTGCCGGTGTCCGAGTTGCTGGAGGCGCTGCATCGCGCGGGCCGGGGGATGTTGCGGGAGCAGCTCGTGCAGATCGTCAGCGGCAGCGACAAGCAGCGGTTCGCGCTGAGCGACGATGGCTCGCGCATTCGGGCGAACCAGGGGCATTCGGTGCAGGTGGAGCTTGGGTACGAGCCGGCCGAACCGCCCGAAATGTTGTTTCACGGGACGTCGGAGAAGTCGGTCGAGTCGATCCGTCACGACGGGCTGCAAAAGCGCAAGCGGCATCACGTGCATCTGTCTCCGACCAGACAGACCGCAGCGGCCGTGGGGTCGCGCCACGGGAAGCTGGTCCTGCTGGAGGTCCGCGGCGGGGCGATGCACCGGGACGGATTCGCGTTCTATCGCACGCCCAATAATGTGCGGCTGACGGACGAGGTGCCGGTGAAATACGTCGTGTTTCCCGATAGAGCGGTGGGGGAGTAGCGATTGATTCTGTAAAACCGTTCGCACGCGAAGCGTTCCTTCAGCCGCTTGCGGCTTCGCGAACGAAGCCGCGTCCCGCGGCAGGCGCCTTACGGTGGGCGCGTCGGCGTTCGCGAAGCCGCAAGCGGCGGGCGCGCTGCCCGTCGCGCAATTCTTATTATCTGACCTGCCAATCCGACTGCGCCTTCCAAGATATACCGCCTCTGACGCCTATCCCCGATAACGCGCGAACCCGCGCCTGCTTGCCCGCCTTCCACCCCGATTCCGATATTCACCCCGCCGTCCCGCCTGCCGATGCGAGGCGTATCGGAGGACCGCGATGTCGCAAGAGAACGCCGTCAACCACGACCCGCTCAAGGCCTTGGCCAAACTGCTGCGGGAGCACCCGCAGCAGGAGGAGGAGAAGAAGGCCCCGGCTGTGACCGACCGCCACATCCTGGCCGCGATGATCGGCAAGCCGTGGTGGCGGAAGGATGACGAGGGGCCCGCGCCGGAGGTCCGCAAGGCGAGCTAACGGGCTTGTTTCGGCACCCGTGCAGCCCGGGGGCTTGCTCCCCGTTCCGACGTGAATACGGGGAGCAAGCTCCCGGGCTGCACGGGTCCCGAAAGGGACTCTAAGCAAAACCAAGTGATTGAGCCGATTCGAGGCAGGGGCGCGCCGATCGGGCGCGCGTGGGTCCCTCGCCCGTTTCGGGAGGCTTACCGCCATGCAACGAACGATTTCGATCCCGCTGGTCCGAATGGTCGTCCTCGCCTTGGCTGCGCTGGTGCTGGCGCCCGGCGCCGCGTCGGCCGGCCCGCAGGCGGGCATCGATCTGCGCAAGACCAAGTACTACATGGACGACAAGGGGCAGGTCTGGCTCTCGGTCCACCTGCACAATGAGGGGACTCGCCCGGTGGCCGTGATCGGCCTGGCCCCCGACAAGGCCGGCCCGTGGACCACCGTCGGCCAGAACGTCCCCCCCGGCGCCACCCTCCGCAGCGCCATGAAAGTCCCGGACAACGGCGTCTCGGTCGTTTGGGTCGACTCCAGCGCCGGCATCCTGCGATTCGAGTTGCCGCAGAGACGGTGATTGGGGTGGAGATGTGAAACGTGAGGAGTGAAACGTGACAAATGCCTGCGCCTCACGCTTCCACTCTAGCGGGACCACCACGACAACTCGTAAAGCCAAGCTGCGACTTTCTTTGTGACGAACCAAGCCGAGTCGATCGCTGCACCGATCTGATTGCGAATCGAGCCCTGGCCGCGCTCCCTTGGCGTTGCGCCGGATCGGTAAGGGATGATCAGTGGCCGCTGTCGCTTCATGCCCCCGAATCGTACTGCGTTCACGCGAAAAGAGCATCTGGTGCTCCCGATTCGCATGAGCTCCCAATACGTCAGATCCAACGCTAACAAAACCCTTCCTTTTTCCCGCCCCTTCTCCGGCGGATTTGCGTATAATGTTCGCCAAACATGCCCGAGTTACGCGAGCATTTGCAGAACCTGTTCGGCCTCGATGACTTCCGGCCCGCGCAACGGGAAGTGATCGAGGACGTGTTGCGCGGCAAGGACGTGCTCTGCGTCATGCCGACCGGGGCGGGCAAAAGCCTCTGTTATCAACTCCCAGCGACAGTCCAAGGTGGCCTCACAATCGTCGTATCCCCGTTGATCTCGCTGATGGAGGACCAGGTTCAGCAGATGCGGGATGAGGGGATCGCGGCGGCGTTCCTGAACAGTTCCCTCAGCGCTGGCGTCCGGCGGGAGACGATGCAGCAGTTGCGGGATGGGTTCGAGGGGCTGCTGTACGTCGCGCCCGAACGGTTCAGCTCGCCGGATTTTCAGGAGTTGTTGAACCGGATTCGGCCCAAGCTGTTTGCGGTGGACGAGGCCCACTGCATCAGCCAGTGGGGGCACGATTTTCGGCCGGAGTATTTCCGGCTCGGCGACATCCGCCGGCAGCTCGGCTCGCCGCCTTGCATTGCGCTGACCGCGACCGCGACCGAGGATGTCCGCATCGACATCGTCCGCCAGCTTGGATTGCAGGAGCCGACGGTCGTTGTCACCGGGTTTGATCGGCCGAACCTCTCGTATCAGTCGCGCCGGGCGGCAAAGGCTGTGGAGAAGCAGGAGGAGCTGATCAGCCTCCTTCGGGCGGAGCCGGGCAGCACGATCATTTATTGCGCGACGCGCAAGGCGGTGGACGAGGTGACGTCGCTGCTGGGCGAGTCGCTGAGGGACCGGCCGATCTTCGCGTATCACGCCGGCATGGACCCGGCGGCGCGGACCGCGAACCAGGAAAAGTTCATGAGCACGCCGCGGGGGATCGCGGTGGCGACCAACGCGTTCGGCATGGGGATCAACAAGCCGGACATCCGGCTCGTCGTTCACTACAACATCCCCGGCACGATCGAGGCGTATTACCAGGAGGCCGGCCGCGCGGGCCGCGACGGGGCGCCGTCGCGGTGCGTGATCCTCTTCAGCTACCAGGACCGCTACACGCAGGAGTTCTTCATCGACAAGATGGGGGAGGAGAACCCTGAGGCCGACCCGCGGGTGATCGCCGAGCGCAAGGCGCACGCCCGCGAGAAGCTCGATTGGGTGATCCGCTACGCCCAGACGCACCACTGCCGCCGGCGGATGATCCTCGACTACTTCGGCGACGAGGCGGAGGTCGAGGGCTGCAACTGCGACGTCTGCCGGCCCGATCTGGAGGGCGTCGCCGAGGGCGGGGCGATGCCGGTCGTATCGGATGAGGTCATCCAAATCGTGCGCATCATGCTCAGCGCGATCGCCCGCCTCCGCGGCAAATTCGGGGTGGGCGTGGTGGCCGAGGTGCTGGCCGGGTCCACCAACGACAAGACCGCGCGATGGGGATTCGATCAGCTTAGCGTCTTCGGAATGCTTCGTGCCCACTCGATCAAGCGGGTCGTCGCGATGCTCCACCGCCTGATGGAGGCCGGCCTCGCCCGCCAGCGCGACCCCGATGGCGTCAAGTTCCGCCCCGTCGTCGAACTCACCGCCTCCGGCGTCGCGGTCATGAAAGGCGAACAACTCCCGCCCGCCAGCCTGGCCGACCTGCTTCCCAAGCGAATCGCGATCTCCCCCTCCTCCAGCGACCGCGGCTCCGAGCGCCGTCGCTTCGTTCCCGCCAGCCAAGAGGACGATCTCGACAACTCGCTGACGCCCCAAGCCCGCGACCGCTTCGAGCGCCTCCGCGCCGTCCGCGCCCGCCTGGCGAAGGACCGCGCGTTGCCCGCCTACTGCATCTGCAACGACAAGACGCTCAAGCTCATCGCCCATCTGGCCCCGGGCGACGCCGAGTCGCTCGAACAGGTGAAGGGCATGGGCCCGCACAAGGTGAAGCTGTACGGGGAGGCGTTGTTGGAGGCGATCCGAGATTGACCCGTGGACGTCGGGCGCTGGGCGATCCCGATCTTCCCTCTCCCGGTACTCCGGGGGAG
>DASXMX010000316.1:0-18668 GCA_036495445.1 Tepidisphaeraceae bacterium | reverse complement strand
GCGCCGCCTTCGAGATCGTCACCCGAGGCGTGGAGACGGTCGAAATCCCCGAGTACGTGCTCAAGGAATTCGACCAGCCGGTGACGAAGCGCCACTTCAGTTTCGACGCCATCGGATACCCCACCGGGACCCACCGCATGGGCAACGGCAAAATCCCCGACATGAGCCAGCTCGAAGCCCGCATGTGGTTCTATTTTCTCTGCACGCAATACATCGACGCCGGCATCGAGGCCATCCACTTCGGCCAGATCGGGCTGATGGACCACAACGACCCCGGCCACGCCGGCTGGCTCGACATGCTGGGGCGGGTTCGGGCGTACGCCCGTCAGCACGCCCGGCGGCATTTCGTGATCTGCGACGCGCATACGCCGACCGGCGGCTACGTGGAAGACGGCAGGCTGCTGTTCGACGCCCACGCCTTCCCGCTGCGCATCGCTCAGGGCGACCAGCCGTTGAAGGGCGAGCTCCGCGTGGGCTACACCGACGCGATCTACAACCGCAGCAAGGGCGGCATCACCCCCAGCGGCTGGTCCTGCGAGCACCTGCCTTATCTGGTCGAGTTCGACAACTTCGGCGGTCGCCGTCAGGGGCAATCCAGCGCCGGCACGATCTTCTGCTGGGGCTACGACGAGATTACCTGGTTCTCGGTGCTCCCCGAATCGGAGCGCAACGCCTGGCTGCACTACGCGTGGAACTGGATCGCCGAGCACGATCCCAACGGCCACCTCGAGATGCCCGGGAGCCGCGTGATCACCCCGCCGCGGGGCGGCAACCGCCCGCGCTGGTACTGGGCCAACACCCGCAGCGACGCCTGCCCCAACGGGGCCAATACCGAGCAAACGATCAAGGAAATCTGGGCCGCGGACGCGGCACAGCAGTAGCCGGGTTGCTCGGTCATTGGACTGCCGCATTATGCGGATCGTATTTCATTATCGCGCCGGAACGGCGAGCAAGCTCGCCGGCTACACGGGGAGGCGAGGCGCGAGAAATCACGCGTCGAATGAGTATTAGGAGTTAATCCCCAATGAATCGGCGATCTTGCGCACGCCCTCGCGGCGTGGCACGCAGGTTGCCACGCATCAATCGGAGGATCGGCAAGGATGAAGGAGCCCGCGATGAACGCCATGAAGCACGGATTGACGACCTGGATTGTGAGCCTCGGCCGCGTGGCGGTCATCTGGCGACGAAACATGCGGTGTGCCGAGGCCCTGCACACGGCCACCGTCCGCCGATACCCGGCGTACTGTTACGTGACCGCCGGGCCGCTGATCGTGGAGTGGCGCCGGCAACGCGCCGCCATGGCCGTCATCGATGCGAGATCATCGCGCTCGACCGCCGGTCGATGAGACATCGCGACCGGGAGCGACACCGGCTTGCCCTGCATCCCCCGGCCGCGGCAGAAGAAGTCGTCGCGCACCCGCACCCCCATGCGATTAGACTCGCGTTATCGCGAATTACTTCCACGGAACCTGTCGAGGCCGAAATGGGACCATTTCTGCCGCGAATTCGTGAGTTTCTAAGGAATGAGACCAAGGCCGCGGCGGCATATGCCTCTTATCAGGCCCTTTCGATGGGAAGGAAACGCGGCCCGGCGCGAACTTGGGTGGTGTTAGCTTAACCCGGGCCAAGGAAGGTTCGATGCGATCCCCCATCACGCCGTGCAACATCCTCGTCCTCGACGCCAGCGCCCTCGCGGCAACTGCCCTGGCACGGCTCCTGCGTCTGGACGGCAATCGGGTCATCGTCGCGCAGTCGGTCACCGAGGCGTGCGCCCGCTGCGACGCCGAGCCATTCGACCTGCTCGTCACCGATCTCGAATTCTCCGACGGCAGCGGATTGGCCGTGCTCCCGCGGGCTCGACGGGCCACGGGTGCCACGCGCGGGATCGTCGTCAGCGCGCATCAAGATGAGACGTACCGGCAGGCCGCCGCCCGAGCCGGCTTCGACGCGTACCTGCTCAAGCCCGTCAAATGGAAGCAAGTTCGAATACTCGTCCATCGCCTATTGCCGTCGCGCGCGGATTCCGCGGACACGGCTTGCGCGCGCCTGACGTGATTCTATTTGGCTGAATCTGTGATCGTTTCCGGTGATCGGATCGGCGTGCCACACTCCGGGCAGAGTTCCTTGCTGGCACGCAGATCGTATCCGCACTTGCGACAAAGGCCGGTCCGTGGCCGGATCAGCCGCCGGCGGAACCGAATCAGCAACACGGCGAGCACCGTCGCCGCGGCCGACCGCAGGACGTCACCCGTCAGCGTGCCCTCCGCCATGTCGATACAGTGTTCGGGCGCAAGGCGGCAGGCGACCCGACACGCCACGCCGATCCAACCGCCGGCCGCGCCCAACGCGGCCACGACCGCCAGCGCCAGAACCGTCACCGGCGTGACCACGCGAATCCAGAATCCCCGGAGCATCAGACCATCATACCGCCAACGCGTGCAGGTTCGACTTCGCTTTCCTCATGCGGCTCAGACTCGTGCTCCTTCTCGGCAATCGATCGGCACGCCGCACTCCGGGCAACGGTCTTTGCTGGCCCGAAGATCGTAGCCGCAGGAACCACAGTGGCCGGGCCGGCGGCGATTGTCGTGGCGCGTGCGGTAGAGTTGATACAGCGGAAGTGCCGAGAAGACGATCAACACAGCCGGCATGGGTATTAACAGGAACTGCTGCCCGCGATGGTGCGACATCCCAAAGCCGGCGATCCTCCATCGGTTGTGGACGACCACAAACAGGTCAGCGGGATTCAACCTCCGATAACCAATCGTGAATGGTGGGACATCAGGATTCGTGAATCTTGCGGGAGGATTCGCGAATCTGGCGGGTCGCCACGTGATCGCAACAACGCCGCGGGAAATGATGACCGCTTGCCAATGCCCTTCCAACGTCCCAACGAAATAAGACGCCGCGTAGTAACTTCGCACCCAGAACACTACCGTTGCGGCGCACCACAGCAACGACATTACGGCCGCGAGAGCGATGAGTCGTCGCTTCAAGTGACTTCCCCCTGACCCGCCGGGATCGCAGTGCCGCACTCGGGGCATCGCTCCTTGCTGGCCCGCAGGTCATAGCCGCAGATTGAGCAATAGGGAATGCTCCCCTGCGCGAGTTCCTGTTTTGCGGTCGCCCGGCAACAACGCCACACGGCCACGCCGGCAACGGGCAGGAGCACGACGTTGAATGCGACCGCTTCGAACAGTAGGCCAAGGATCGTTTCGCCGCCCTCGTATTTGTCCCAAACGCCGGTCGCCAAGGCGATCGCACCCATACCGACGAATCCGACGCCGACAAGGATCTGAACGGCGAACATCCCCAACAGGCCAAGGCGACGCGGCAGCCACCATGTAAGCCCGGCGAGGCTCGCCAGCACCAAGAGGATTATCGCCTGCCCGACCGTGGCCATTTGCGACTCATCTTTCGCGGTCATTGATCGCCACACACGACCGGTGACAGCGGGCACGCGGCGCCAAATATACTGGCGGCGGCTCGTCGGGCCGGATCGTACCGCCCGGCTGTGCTTTCCGCCTCCCCGGCGTCGGCGCCGTCAGTGGTCGCGTTTCGACGCGCGGACCAGTAGTTCGAGCGCCAGCCCGTGCGGCTTTTCCCTGCGCAATCGGTAAAATGTCGGACATGTCGCGGAAAGCAAAGGCGCAGCGGTTCGCCCGTTTAGCGGAGGCGGTCGTTGCGCTCGCTGTGATCGTCGCCTTGGCTTGGGTGGTTGACCGTATAACGCGAAATGCAGAACAGCGATTCAACGAGCAATATTTCCCATCGACCCGGCCCGCCCTGCAGCAATAACCCCAAGCAAGTATGAACAATCGTCCCGACGTCGATTTCGCCACGCTCATCCCGGAGTTGGCTATGTGGAACGATGGCCGCGGGATTTCCGTTGAAGCTTGGGTCGGCTGCTCGGGCACGATCGAACTCGCCGTCGGCTACAGCCGGCTGTTTTGGCCGGAGTTCATCGAGTACGACGGATGCGTCCTCTTCGCCGGGTTCTCGCTCGAAAGCTATCGCGGGTTCATGGAACAGTGCGGCGGCGACCGCAGACGCGTTGAAGCCGTCATGAACCATCGCCATATGTTGGACTACTTCTCGCACGCCGGGGGTTCGGCAACGGCAGCGCAAATCCTTTACCTAGGCCGCGTGGTGAAAGACATGTGGGAAGCGAAGCTATATCGCGACTTTCTCGGCCGGCGTTTTGTCGTCAGCTTTGCCGAGGGACCGTATGACGATCTCAGCGAATACGAAGTGAGTTTCTGGCAGGCGCCGGTGGCGGAACAAATGGGGGGATAGCTCACCCAAATCGAATAGCCGGACGCGCGGTTGGAGTGGGTCAAGGGACGCATCTAAAGCAAATCCTCTTGATAGAACGAGGAATTCTGCGATTGTCCGGCATCAAACGAGCAGGAGCCAAACGCACATGAGCTGGGACGTCATGATCTTTAAGTTTGCCGGAGAGCCACCGCGGACGGTGGGCGAAATCAAGAATGCGAATCGCATCCCCTTGGGGACGGCGGAGGAGGTGCGTGCGAGCATTTCGCGGATCTTGGGAGCGGTCGACTGGACCGATCCGACTTGGGGAACCTACGAGGGCGACGGATTCTCCATCGAGTTCAACGTCGGCAGGAAGGATCCGATCGAACATGCCGCGTTGCATGTTCACGGCGGAGGCGACGCGGTATCGGCCATCATGGCATTGGTCAGGGCGTTGGGCTGGTCTGCGATCGACGGTTCGACCGACGAGTTTCTCGATCCGGCTGCCCCCTGCGACGCAGGGTGGAAGGGGTTCCAGGCGTTCCGGGATCAGGTGAGCCGGCGAGCCCAGAAACGCGATGCATAGGCACGAACCGGTGATCGGTGAATTCCCGAGCCTTTAGCTCCGTTAGCTCTGCGGCGGCGCGTTCAGCGAGGCGAGAATCGGCTTCCGATTCCTGGCTTCACTGACGGAATTGAGGATCGGCGTCCCGCACCTCATCGGCGGCAAAGTTCCATGTACTTCGCATGCCAGAACTTCGCCTTGGCCGCGTCGCGGATGCACTTCTCGCCGTCCCGGTAGACGTCGCCGCGCCCCAGCGCGGCCCCGGTGCCGCCCGCCTCGAAGGCGCGCGTGTACCAGCGGATCGCCTCGGCGCCGTCGCGCTTGACCCCGATGCCGAGGTGGTAGAGGAAGCCGAGGTCGGCCATCGCCTGCAGGTCGCCGGCCCCGGCCAGTTCCAGGTTCCGGGCGACCGAGAGATCGAGGTATCGCCCGGCCTCCGCCGAGTCCTTGGCGATCGCATCCATCGGCGGAGCGTTCTTCATGACGGGATCCAGGTGGAACGAGAGGAACATCGCCGCCCGCGCGTGCCCCTGATCGGCGGCGGCCTTGAAGAACCGGACGGACGCGGCGGCGTCCTGCGCGACGCCGTGTCCGCCTCGATACATCTCAGCCGCGAGATACTGCGCATGGGGATGGCCTGCCTCCGCGAGCGGCAGCAGTAACGCGGCCGCGCGCGGATAATCGTCCGCGATGTAAGCGGCCTCGCCTTCCTTGAGTGCGTCTTCGGCGTTCATGCTCACGACCTCATCATACGATCACTTTTGTTCTGTCGGAGAATGCCCGTCGACTGAGCTGGCACGTTGTTCGATTGCAGATGACAGTGCACGGTATCGGGCCGGGACGTCGCCGTAGATGTCGGGGTCACAGTCGAAGCGGTCGAACCGAGCCAGGATCTGCGCGATGCCTTCGGCGAGCAGCGGCGCGAGGGGCCGCAGCGCGTCCGGTTCTTTCGCGGCGCGATCTTCGAGAACGGAGCAGAACGTGCTCCCGGCGTCCGCGTCGCCGTCGGCGGCGTCGGTCAGCAGATAGCGCAACGCCGGCACGACGTAGAACCGGAACGCGGCGGACCGCATGTAGAGCAAATCCTCTTGATAGAACAGGAAATTCTGTTGGAACATCGCCTCGGCCTGCTCCGGCGTCTTCCCGAGGAACATCCGCATGGCGTGCCGTTCGTCCAGGTCCTGGGATCGCGGGTCGAGGAAGTCGGTCTCAGCGGGAAGTTCGATCGGGCGTTCGCTCATGTGATGTCCGTGACGGTAAAACAGTAACGTGCATTCTTTTGGCACACAGCCACTTCTTCAAGCATCCGCTGCGTTTCTTTCGCGTGCCAACCAGGATCCGGGATAAGAGGCTGACGCTGTGATGTTCTGCGCGACGCTTCAAGCCCGAGTACGGGCTGCGCGGTCGCGGCGGCAGCGGATCCGCCTTTTGCTGGCGAAGCTTGGGTGTGCAGGGATCCGCTGCGCGGATGCGGCGGACGGCAGAGGGTGGGCCCGGGTCAATACCGTGCACCGTCGAGTGCCGCTGCGTGGCGGGCTGCTCCGCGGGGCGAGGGCCACGCCGCGGGCGGGAGGCTTCCCTCATTACCGGGTGGTTGATCGCCTTGCCCGCGTCATGTCCCTCGCGTCCGCTGCGCGACGGCCGCCGCTCCGCTTATGGGATTGGGTCCGGTCGTTTCCCTTCCGCCCCTGTCCAGCGCGGGGCGGAAGGGAAACTCCGTGATGGGGGGCATCACCAAGTAAGGGGAAGGCGAGGCGAATCCCCGAGCCGGGGCCTTGGCAGACGCACCGGGAACGCTGACGTCCTCGTCAGCCTCCGCTTCTGCGCGGTGACGACCGAGGACGTCGGCGTGCCCGAATGGGAACCTTCACGCGTTCACAAGTCTCGGCCCAATCACGGATGCGGCCGCCGCAAAAATCTTTGCTTTGCAGGAGAACAATTCCGTCGGCCGATCGTATCCTAACATTGTGCGAATACAAGACGAAGTCAGGCATGGAGGGGGGCACGGGCGGAAAGCGAATGAGGCAGACGTGAAGATAGGTCGCCGGATGCAACATTTAGGGGCGAAAGAGGGAAGCGATGTTACATTGGCGAAGGTCAATGCATTGGCCTTGCGAAATGTAAATGCATTGATGAACACGGGATATGTCACTTCAGAGCGCGATTCAAAGCGATGACGGGGAATGCAACATTCGGGTGCGTTTCGGAGGCATGTTGCATCCATTTGTGGAGGAGCTCAATGCGCAAGGCGTGTTGCCTAAGAGACTTGCGGAATGATTTGTTGGGTTCCCATGCATCAAATGTAACATCCGGAAAAGTTGCCATGCACCAAGAGGAGCAGTGCGGATCATCATCGGGAAGGAAGGGGCGACCGCGCGCCACATTATGCCACATGGCGCCACATCTACCGTTCGATGCATGGCGCCATTCGCCGGATCGCGGGTGAGGGCGGCGTGACTCAGCGCGGTGCGGTGACGGTCAGCTTCGCCGCTTGGCGGATGTCGTCGGAGGCGCTGCCGACCATCACGTCGAACGTGCCGGGGTCGACGACGAAGCCATGGGTGGTCACGTCGTAGAACGCGAGCTTGGGAGCGGGGAGGGTGAAGTGGATCGTCTGCGTTTCGCTTGGGCGGAGGTGGACGCGTTGGAAGCCGCGGAGTTCTTTGGCGGGGCGGGGGATGCGGCTTTGTTCCTGGTGGACGTAGAGCTGGGCGACTTCGTCGCCGTCGCGGGGGCCAGTGTTGGTCAGCTCGAAGCTCACGGTGATCGTGTCGGTGGGGGAGACGTGATCCGCGGAGAGGTGGAGGCGGCCGTAGGTGAAGTGGGTGTAGCTCAGGCCGTGGCCGAAGGCGAAGAGGGGATCGCCATGGAGGTACATGTAGGTGAAGCCCTGGGTGATGTCGTATTGGTCCTGCGGCGGAACTTGCTCAGGCGACGCATAGACGGTGAGCGGGAGCCGGCCGGCGGGGTTCATGTCGCCGAAGAGGACGTCGGCGATCGCGTTGCCGCCCTCCTGCCCGTCCCACCAGGCCTCAACGATCGCGGGGACGTTCTTCGAAATCCACGGGACCGTCAGCGGGCCGGCGTTCAGCTCGACGACGATCGTCCGCGGGTTGGCGGCCCGGACCGCCTCCACGAGTTCCTGCTGGTTGCCGGGCAGGCCGAGGTCGGTGCGGTCGCGGTCCTCCGCTTCGATGTCGAGCGTCGTGCCGACGCAGACGATCGCGACGTCCGCGATTCGTGCGACGTCGATGGCCTTCTTGAGTTCCGCCGCTTTGTCGAACGGCGGCGGCGCTTTGCCCCGTGTTCGCCGCGGTGGCGCGATCTGGGCGCCCTCCGCGAAGCGCACCTCGATCCCGGCGCCAGCGCGGTTCGTGATGCCCGCCAGGGGCGTGACGGGGTCCTGGGCCTTGCCGCTGTATCCGCCGGCGGTGAACCGGTTGCCGTGCGGGCCGACGACGGCGATCGACTTGAGCATCGTCCGATCCAGCGGCAGGAGGTGATCGTCGTTCTTCAGCAGGACGATCGCCTCGCGGGCCGCCTTGAGCGACAGGTTTCGATGCGCTTCGCTGCAGATCACGTCGGGCGAGATCGTGCTGAACGGGACGTCCTTCGGCGGGTCGAATTCGCCGAGGCGGAAGCGCACCCGCAGCACGCGGAGGAGCGCGTCGTCCAGCCGCGACTCCGGGAGCAGGCCTTGCCGCACGGCCGCGGGGATGTAGGTGCGGAACTCCTTGTCCGAGAAATCGCACCCGGCGATCATCGATTTGGCGACCGCCTCCTCGTAGCTCATCTTGCCCTTTTCGTGCCCGGTCACCATCGTGTTGACGCCGCCCAGGTCGGAGACGACGAAGCCCTGGAATCCCCACTGCGTCTTGAGGATATCGGTGAGGAGGGACTTGTTCATGTTGTTCGGCGTGCCGTTGATCGCGTTGTAGGACGCCATCACGGACTGCGCGCCGCCCTCGACGACGCAGTCCCGCCAGTGAGGGAGCCAGTATTCGTAGAGCATCCGCTCGCTGACCGTAGCCGAGAGGGATTGGCGGTTCTTCTCGACATTGTTCACCGCGAAGTGCTTGAGTGTGGCGGCGAGCTTGAGGTACTTGGGGTCGTCCCCCTGCAGGCCTTTCACGTAGGCGACGCCGATGCGGCCGGTGAGAAATGGGTCTTCGCCAAAGCATTCGTTGATCCGACCCCAGTACGGGTTGCGGCTGATGTTGATCACCGGGGCGCGGTAGATCAGCCCCTTATGCTGGACCTTAATGTCGGGCTGTTGGTGCCAGAGGTTGTAGATCGCGCGGGCCTCGTCGGAGATGGCGGTGGCCTCGTCGTGGACGAGGGCCGGGTCCCACGTCGCCGCCATGGCGATGGAGACGGGGAACATCGTTGTGGGCCGGTCCCAAACGACGCCGTGCAGGCACTGGTTCCACTGGTCGGCGCGGATGTGGAAACGCTCGACCTCGGGCCCGGCATGGTCGAGCAGCGTCGCCTTTTCCTCCAGCGTGAGGCGGCCGATGAGATCCTTCACACGGGCGTCGACCGGTTGACTGGGGTCGAGATAGAGCGGACCGGCCGCGTGGGCGAAGGGTGCGAAGTAAGAACAAGCAACGAACACGCAGATGAGCAGGGCGATGATGGGGCGCGGCACGGCGACTCCTTCCAAGCGAGGTTCGGCCCGTCCGCGCCGAACCGGTGCCGCGATGGTAGCGGAAATGCCGGTCAATTCAGCATCGCCCTGGCGACGGAAACGGCAGGCCGACTGCGACGAAAGCGCGAACGGGATCGGGCCGCGAAGGATCTTCGGCGCGAGGGCTTCGCCGGGCGCGACGTGGTGCAGTGCCGTCGCAGCCTGGCCAGGAGGCGCTCGAATTCGAGCGGCTTGCGAAGCAGGTGGCTGAACCCGGCTCGTCGCCAGCCGCCAATCCTGACGAGATCCTGGGCCGTGACCACGATGCCCCGCGTCCCGTCCGAACGAAGCGACCGCATCAGCGCGAACTCCGGGCACAGCGGCGGCGAGATCTCGCTGATCAGCCAATGGAAATGGGCCAGTTCGGCCCGCTCTTGCGCCTCCCGGCCGTCCTGGCGGTCGCCACCTCAAACCCGCTCATTCGCAGGAGCCTGGCCAGCAGCGTCCGGCTGCTGTCGTGAGAATCCACGAGCAGGATCCGTGCTCTTCCCATTCTATCCTCCCTGCACGCCTCAAAGTCCCATGCCCCCTTACAAGCAGACTGAGCAAATATTGTTCATTATTGTGGCCAAACACGAGCCGGTGACCATCAGGGATTTGGAAGGGGCGCATTCCGCGTTGCGGAACCCTCTAGGTTCTGTCTGAAAACCCACGGGCCTCACGATGGGCCGGAACGGGCGTGGATGCGAGGCCGAGCGACGACGCAGTATTTGAATACTACGGCGAGGAGCGAGAACGACGCAGCCATGCCCGTTCCGGCCCACCCTGCGGGCGGCACGGAATCGGCCCGCCTGCGTCGTCACGACCGCTCGAAGGGTCGTGCGATGCTGACCCAGTTCTCGCGTCCGTTCCTCGCATCCGGGCCGAGTCCGTGCCGTCGTGAGGCCCGTGGGTTTTCAGACAGAGCCTACGTCAGAAATCCACCGATGCGGCATCGGGAGGGGATTCCCATATCCGGCGCCCGGCATCTCCCGATAGTGTTACCTCTGTGCGGTCTCGATAGTGGGAAGGGCGGTATCGCTCAAACTTCTCGCTTCAGGAGGCGCCCATGGCAACGCGTCGGATCCAGGAATTCCTTGACGGAAACAAGGTTCGGTACGTGCTGATTTCCCACTCACCGGCCTACACGGCGTCGCAGGTGGCCGAGTCGGTCCATATCCCGGGCCGGAGCCTTGCGAAGGTGGTGGTCGTCGTGGTCGAGGGGCGCCTCGCGATGGCGGTGGTGCCCGCGACGTGCGAGGTGGACATGAGCCGCCTGCAGGTCGTGACCGGATCGGCCGGCGTACGACTGGCGGACGAGGCGGAATTCGCCCATCGGTTCGAAGGGTGCCAGGTGGGCGCGGAGCCCCCGTTCGGGAATCTGTTCGGGATGGAAACTTACGTGGAGGGGACGCTCGCGAACGAACCGTGCATCACGTTCAATGCCGGCACGCATACCGACGTGATCGTGATGGACTTCGTCGATTTCCAGCGCCTCGCCCGGCCGATCCTCGCCAGGATCGACATGGCCCCGGTCGACACGGCGTTTTACGTGGACCAGCTTTGAAGTTCGGCCACGGGCTCCAATTGCAGACGAACGGTCGCACGGCAGAATACAAGGAGCACACACAATGTCTCGCACGATGAAAGCCAACGTATTTCACGGCGTGAACGACATTCGAGTGGAGGAGGTCGAGCGGCCCCACGCCGGGCCGGGGGAGGCGGTGATCCGCGTGACGCTGACGACGATCTGCGGCACCGACCTGCACATTGTCCGCGGCGAATACCCGGTCCGGCCCGGGCTGGTCATCGGGCATGAGCCGGTTGGCGTCATCGAAGAACTGGGCCAGGGCGTCACCGGATACAAGCTCGGCGACCGCGTCCTCGTCGGCGCGATCACGCCGTGCGGCCAGTGCCTGGCCTGCCTCGGCGGGCACCAGGCGCAGTGCGGACACGGCGCGGGATACGAAGCGGTCGGCGGGTGGCGGTTCGGCAACACGATCAACGGCGCGCAAGCCGAGTACCTGCTCGTCCCGTACGCCCAGGCGAACCTCGCGAAGATCCCCGACGACCTGAGCGACGAACAGGTCGTGCTGCTGGCGGACATCGCCTCGACCGGGTTCTCCGGCGCCGAGTCGGGCGGCATCCGCATCGGCGACGCGGTCGTGGTCTTCGCGCAGGGGCCGATCGGGCTGTGCGCCACCGCCGGCGCGAAGCTGATGGGCGCGTCGCTTGTGATCGGCGTCGATGCCGACGAACCGCGGCTGGCGATGGCCCGACGGTTGGGCGCCGACGTCGTCATCGACTTCCGCAAGACCGACGCGATCGAAGAGGTGCGGCGCCTCACCGGCGGCGGGGCGGACGTCGC
The DNA here is from genome assembly GCA_036495445.1 of Tepidisphaeraceae bacterium. Classification (GTDB taxonomy): domain Bacteria; phylum Planctomycetota; class Phycisphaerae; order Tepidisphaerales; family Tepidisphaeraceae; genus DASXMX01. Next base: position 6,815 of record DASXMX010000316.1, on the reverse strand, counting down.
GATCGAGGCATTGGGAACCCAACAGACGTTCGAAAGCTGCCTGCGATGCCTGCGGCCGGGCGGGACGCTGTCGAGCCTCGGGGTCTACTCCGGGAAGCTGCAATTGCCCTACGACGCGTTCGCTGCCGGGCTGGGCGACCACCGGATCGTCACGACGCTTTGCCCCGGTGGAAAGGAACGGATGCGGCGGTTGATGAACATGGTTCGCTCGGGCCGTTTCGACCCAACGCCGTTGCTGACCCATACGTTCTCCCTGGCTGACATCGGCAAGGGCTACACGCTGTTCGGCGATCGCGCCGACGGCGTGCTGAAAGTCGCCATACGGCCATAGGTTTATCTGGCAATGCGGCGGCCCCACGTCCGAGGTACGATCTTGGGAACCTCGCCCGCGCGGTCATCGATGGAACCCGCAAACTCGCCAACCTTACCGCCGCTGATCCGGCGGATGTTGCGCGCGGACTTTTACCCGCACGCGACGGACGACCCGATCACGCTGGTGCAGACGCACATCTCGTGGGTGCTGCTGACCGGGCCGTATGCGTACAAGGTGAAAAAACCGGTGGATCTCGGTTTCGTGGATTTCAGCACGCTCGAGCGTCGTCGTCACTTCTGTGACGAGGAAGTCCGGCTCAACCGCCGCGGGGCGCCGGGAATTTATCTCGAGGTCGTTGCGATCGTCGAGCGTGCCGAAGGGTATCGCCTCGATGGCCCGGGCGAGGCGGTCGAATACGCGGTGAAGATGCGGCAGTTTCCGGCCGACGCCCAGTTCAGCCGGATGCTGCCGGAAGGGCGTGTGAACGATGCGTTGATCGAGCGGCTCGCTCGGACCGTGGCGGAATACCACGCGGCGGCGGAGAGCAACGACTTCATTTCGCAGTTCGGCCGCCCGCAGGCAGTGCGCCAGTCGATTGAGGACAACTATCGCCACACCCAGCGCTTTATCGGCGGAACGCAGACGCGCGAGCAGTTCGAAGGAACCCGGCTGTTTACTGAGAACTTCTTCGCCGACCGGTCCGCATTGTTGACCGCCCGGGTCGAGAGCCGCCGCATCCGCCAGTGCCACGGCGACCTTCACTTGGGCAACATTTGTCTGTGGGAGGAGGAGATCCAACTGTTCGATTGCATCGAATTCAATGAAGCGTTCCGGTTCATCGACGTGATCCAGGACGCCGCCTTTGCGGCGATGGACCTGGCGGCCGGCGGCCGGGCGGACTTGGCAACCCTCTTCCTGAACGAGTACGTCGAACGGACCGGCGACTGGGATGCCTTTCAGGTGCTCCCGCTCTACCTGACGCGCCATGCGTATGTCCGCGCCAAGGTGAATTCGATCCTCTGGGAGGACGCGCAGTTGTCCGCGGCGGCCCGAGACAAGGCGCGCCAGCAGGCGGAACTCTATTACCGCCTGGCATATCAATACACCCGTCCCCGGCAGGGCCGCATCATCGCGATGTCGGGCCTGTCCGGTTCGGGCAAGAGCACCGTCGCGCGGCGGCTGGCGCGCGAGTCCGGTGCAGTGGTGATCCGTTCCGATGCGGTCCGCAAGCACCTGGCCGGTATCCCGCTCGACCAGCGTGGGCGGGCGGAGATGTATTCGGCCGGCATGACTCAGCGGACGTACGATCGCATGCTCACCCTGGCGACGAGCATCACCGTTCACGGCGGGGTTGCCATTCTGGACGCCAGGTACGACCGCCGGGATCTACGTCTTGCGCTGCTGGCACGGGCTCGTGAGGCGGGCCTTCCACTGCAATTTTTGCACTGTCTCGCGCCGCCGGAGGTGTTGCGGGACCGACTGAACCGGCGCCAGGGCGACGTAAGCGACGCGACGGCCGATCTCTTGGCGGCCCAAGAGGCTCAATTCGAGCCGTTCTCCGATCCCGAGCGCCCATTCGTCACGACGGTTCACACCGGTGGCGGTTGTTACGAAAATGACCTACGGCAACTAGGTATTCCTCCTATCGAAGCCTCAGGAAAATCGCGGACGCCGTAACGGGGCGATTCCTTACAGGTACTCCATCTTTACAATGCCCAACTGCCGGCCATGAAGAGCCGGGGAGCAGGGAAGTAGTCCTCTAAATGGATAGGGGAAAGTCATGATTGACCATGCGATGGGCCACGGCGGCCCTAAGCGAAGCGTGTTCGTGGTGGATGATCACCCAATCGTGCGTCATGCACTGGTTCAACTCATTAACGCGCAGGAGGATCTGTGCGTGGCCGGTGAGGGAAACGACGTTTCCCAGTCGCTGGAGAAGATTCGGGAATTGCGGCCGGACCTTTGCGTCATCGATCTCGGGCTCGGACAGAGCAGCGGGCTGGATCTCGTTCGCGTGTTAGGCGTCGAACACCCGGAGATCGGGATGCTGATCATTTCGGCGTTCGACGAGACGCTCTACGCCGAGCGGGCCTTGCGGCTGGGGGCGCGCGGGTTTGTCATGAAGCACGAGCCTCCGGGCATAATACTGGATGCGATTCGCCGGGTTTCCGAGGGAACGGTTTACGTGAGCGGCCAGGTCGCCGACGGTTTGCTCGACCGACTGGGCGGGGGGCGCAACGAGGGGGCCGAGGAGCTTCCGCTCAATCGGCTGACGGACCGGGAGTTGGAAGTCTTCCGGCTGCTGGGGAGCGGCCGGTCGGTCCGGGAGATCGCCACGACGCTTTCGATCCGCGTCAAGACGGTCGAGAGCCACCGGGAACACCTCAAGGCGAAGCTCGGCCTGCGCAGCAGTGCCGAACTGCTTCGATTCGCCATTCACAACTCTCAGGACGCCCCGCTGCTTGGGAGGAACTGAGCACCGCGCAAGCATCGCGGGCGCATCGGGCTCGCGAAGCGTGCGGTGGGGATCTAAAGCTTGGAATTCGTCGGCTCGATTGGGCCACGCTTGCCTGCGGCATCGCGGCTTCTTACGAAGACGTGACGGGCCATGGCGCGCGACTCGAATGAGCTGGCGTTCATCTCTCTCGCACGTTCCAGGACCATCCGCATTTGCATGCGAAGCTCCCGCGAACGGTCGCGAAGCGCGCGGGTCTCTTCGATCAGCCGCCGCACGCGCGGGCCGAGGGCTTCCATGCGGCCGCCCGGAGTCCGATTGCGTCCGCGGCCGCCGGTTGGCCCGGGCTCGCGTTGCTGCGCACCGGCCTTGGTTCGACTGGCGCCCGGCGTTTGCGCCTCGGGCGTCCGGTCGCGGCCCTGCGAGCCCGGAATCGGGATTGTGCAGGTCACGACGGTCCCGCGTGGCCGGGCGGGGGTGATGTCGAGCTGCCCGCCGGCCATTTTCGCGCGGTAGTGCATGCTGGCCAGCCCGATTCCTGCGGAAGCCGAGGGGGGCGGGCCGCCACCCGGGGCGACGCCGACGTTCGGCGGGATTCCGACACCATCATCGCGGATCGTCAACACGAACATTCGCCGCTTTGTGGTGACGCTTACCGACACGTTCCGGGGGCGACCGTGGCGGACCGAATTCGAGATGGCCTCCTGGGCGATGCGAAAGAGAAGGGTCGCCGTGGGTCCCTCGGCGATGCTGACCTTCGCGCCCCATCGCATGGTGCAGCTGATGCCAAACAGACCGCCGACGCGCGTCGTGAGCTTGTCCAAGGCGCCGCGGAGTTCCTCTGGGTTCAGGTCGGCCGGGGCAAGTCCGCGGGCGAGCTGGCGAAGCTCCTCGGCGGAGTGGCGCAACGACCGCGCCAATTGGCGCAGCGCGTCAGTTTCCGGGGCGGTCGGATCCCTTGCCCCGGACGCGGCGACCTCGGCCTCGAGTGCGGCCGCGACCAGTTCCTGGCAGACGCTGTCGTGCAGGTCCCGGCCGATTCGCCGTCGCTCTTCCTCGGCAATCGAGACGACTTCCTGCTCGAGCCGCTGGCGCTCGCCCGGTTCGTGCAGCGCCGCAACGTCATGCACGACCAGGGCCAATCCGATCAGTCGCCGACCGCTCCGCACGGCCGTGGCGCGGCCGGCAACATCGACGAGCCGCCCGTTTTTGGCAAGCCAGCGGCCCGTGTAGGGCTCGCCGCCAATTTCCGCGACGGATTGCCGAATCAATCGCGGGATTTCCGCCTCCGCATCGGAGTCGATCCGCCGCGCGAGCAGTTCGCCCGCCATCTCCCGCGCGCTGTAGCCGAGCAACCCTTCTGCGCCGGCGTTCCAAACGAGAACGCGGCCTGGTGGGTCAAGGATCACCACCGCGTCACTGACCGAATTCAGCAGCGACAACAAAACTCCCGCGCCTTCCCTGTCGATTCGCCCCGACACGGACGGCCTTCGAACGGCTCCTCCAGTATCATATACGTAAACCGCAAATGCAGGCGACGAAAATTCGATGCTCGAACGTGAGATGGAGCAGGCGGTGAGCCATCGCAGCCGCAACGAACGGCTGTCGACGGCTGTGCCCAAGGATTGACCCGGTCTTCATTCGCCATACGATGAACGGATCGACCTATGCCACCGTTGCTCCATCGAATCCTGGCGAGCCTTGCGGCACTTGGGACGCTCCTGGTGAGCGTCGCGTGCTCTTGCGCCGGGGCGATGCCGTGTTCGACGCCACAGCGGCAAAACGTCGCGGCGGCGGAAATGTTGCCCTGTTGTGCGCGGCATGGTGAACGCTGTCCGATGCATTCCCGTGGCATGCATCGGCAGAACAAGCATTCGTTTCCGTCTCGGGGCGACTGCACGCATTGTGAGCAATCGCTCATCAACGAGTCATCCACCACTCCGCAATCCGCATTGGCCGCTTGCGCGATCGTGGTTCCGTTTACGGCATTTACGCTCGATTCCGTTACATGGGGGTTAACGGGCCGCAATGAGTTCGTCTCCCGCCTTTCCGGCCGCAGCAGCCCGCCTCCGATAGGGCATCCGACGCTGCTGAGCCTCCACTGCGCGCTGATCCGTTGATGCCCCCGGTCGCTCGGCCGAATTCCGGATCGACACCCGGGATCCGCCCGCGGACTGCAAATTCCGTCGTAATCCTCCTGGAGACATTCATGTATCGTTTGGTGCCGTTGCTCACGACAGCGATGCTGCTGGCCGGCTGCGCTGCCGAGCCGCACGACGACAGCTTTGCCGCAGTGCAATCGCTCGCCATCGATCGAATGGGCAAACGCGTGCAATGGAACGGGCACTCGGCGGACGACCGCGCCGTGGATGCTGCGGTGCATGATTTACTCGCCCGGCCCCTCACGGCCGACGGGGCCGTGCAGGTTGCTCTGCTGAACAACCGGACGCTTCAGGCGACGTTCGAAGAACTCGGCATCGCCCAGGCTGATCTCGTGCAGGCAGGGCTGCTCAAGAACCCGGTCCTGAACGTAAGCATTCGTTTTCCCACCAGCCCGCCGTCGAAGACTTATCTGGACTTCGCCGTCGCGGAGAATTTCCTGGACGTGTTTTTGATCCCGGCGCGTAAGAAGATCGCTGCCGCCCAAGTGGAGCAGGCGAAGGCACGGATCGCCAGCGAGGTGCTGGAACTGGCGGCTCGGACGGCGTCGGCGTTTTATGCCTGGCAGGGGGCGCAGCAGCGCGTCGAACTGCTTGGGACCATCGCGGAAGCCGCGGCGGCCTCACTGGACGCCGCGACGCGGCTGCGGCAGGCGGGCAATACGACCGAACTGGCCTACTTGAGCGAGCGGGCGCAGGCCGATCGTGCGAAAGTCGACCTGGCCAACGCCCGCGCGGACGCCACCGATGCGCGCGAACGATTGAACGCCTTGATGGGCGTTGCCGATGATCGACTGAATTGGACCGCCGCGGGGCGACTGGCGGATGTGCCGGCAGAAGAAGTCCGGGCCGACGGGCTGGAAGCACTCGCCGTGCGACAGCGGGAGGATCTGGCCGCCACCCGGAGCGAGGTGCTGACGCAGGCCCGCGTCTACGGGCTTACGGTCGACACGCGGTTCTTCGCCTCCGCGGACGTCGGAGCCGAGGCCGAACGCGAGACCGAAGGCCAATGGCGCATCGGCCCGACGCTGGCCCTGCCGATCCCGCTGTTCGACCAGGGCCAGGCCGCGATCCCGCGAGCCCGGGCGGTGCTGCGACAGAGCCAGCAGCGATACGCCGCGTTGGCGATCGACATCCGCTCCCAGGTGCGCGCCGCCCGGACGCGCCTGTTGAACGCCCGTTCGACGGCCCGGTTCTATCACGACGAGATCCTTCCCACGCAGCAACGATTGCTGGATCAAACGCAACTTCACTACAACGGGATGCTCGTCGGCGTCTTCCAATTGCTCCAGGTCAAGCGCGACGAGATCGATGCGGCTGTCCATTATGTCAACGCGCTACAGTCCTACTGGACCGCGCGGGCCGAACTGGAGCGAGCCATCGGCGGCCGGTTGCCGGTGCGCGTGCTTCCGCCGGCCACGCAAGCGGCTGCGACTCAACCCGCCGCTGCCGGAACCGGCGATTCCACTCACCACGGAGAACATCCATGATCACCCGCAGGAACGTGATCGGCGCGGCGGCCGCCGCGGGCGGCGCCGCGATTCTAAATCAGGTTGGTCTGCTGGCCCCGAAAGTCGTAGGGGCCGGCGAACCCGCCGGGCACACGGGCGAGGCGACGCCGCCGCTCCCTCCCGCCGAGCCCGGCCGCGATTACACGCCGGTCTTCACGCCCAACGGGGCAACGCTCGAGTACCGCGTCATGGACGGCGTCAAGGTGATGCACCTGATCGCGGGAGAAATCGAGCACGAGTTCGCGCCGGGCCTGCGGGCCAAGTGCTGGGGCTACAACGGCCGCACGCCCGGCCCGACCATTGAGGCCGTGGCGGGGGACCGGCTGCGGTTCTACGTTACCAATCGCCTGCCCGCGCCGACGACGGTCCACTGGCAC
>DASXMX010000315.1:0-24657 GCA_036495445.1 Tepidisphaeraceae bacterium | reverse complement strand
CGGGGAAGTCGTCGGCCGGATGGAAGTCGACGCCGACCAAGTCGCGGATCGTGTTGTTGTATTCGGTGCGGTTGAGGCGGTGGATCGGGACGAACCCCGGATCCCGCGGGGCGGCGGGGTCGACGAAATCGAGTGCGGCCGACGTGAACTTGAGCGCCTTCGACAACTCGTCCGCCGAGGGCTGCGGCTCTTTCTCCGGCGGCATGTCGTGCTGGGCCAGCTCGTCGTGAACTTGCTGCCAGGTGTCCAGATCGCCTTGGATCGATGCGAAGCCGGTGAACCGGTCGAGCGTCACGTCCCCCTTATGCTTCCCGTTCGCGTGGCATTTGTAGCAATGTTGTTGAAGAAATGGCCGGACCTGCGACTGGAACTGCCGCTCCATTGCAGCGGAGGCGGGGGTCTGCGCCGCGACGACAGTTTCCGATGCCTTGGGTGCCGGCGCCTCGAGCGCCTGGGCCGAGGGCTGGCTTGAAAAGGTGAGCCCCACCCACGCCGCCACCACCGCACCCAGTGCGGTCGCGCACGCCCAGCCGGCCCGTCCCGTCAAACTGCCTGAACCCATCGATTCTTCCCGATCCGTGCCCAGTGCCCGTCAAACGCAACCCAATGCAATCGCTGTATATCCACGTACTCGCCCCCGCGTTGCGGGTTCGGATTGTGTCCCCGTTTTCGTCGGTCAGGATCACGGAACTACTCCACCGCGATGCCCGGGACGCGCTGGGCGGGCATCGCGAGCTTGGGGTTTTCGAGCGAGGCAACGGGATAGGAGCAGTAATCGGCGGCGAAGGCGCCGCTGGGGTGGTGGTTGCCGCTGAGGCCCACGCCGCCGAAGGGGAGCGCGCCGCTGGCGCCGGTCGTCTGGCGGTTCCAGTTCACCACGCCCGCCCGGATCCGGCGGAAGAACTGGTCGTAGAGGTCGCGGCGGTCGCTCAGCAGCCCCGCGGCAAGGCCGTACTGCGTGCGATTGGCTTCGCGGATTGCCGCGTCGAAGTCGGGGACGCGGATCACCTGAAGCAGCGGGCCGAAGATCTCGGTATCCGGCCGATCGGGAATGTTCGTGACGTCGATCAGGCCCGGCGAGAGCATCGCGGCCGAGGCGCCGACGCGGCTCATTTCGAGGAGCGTCCGGCCGCCACGATTTTGAAATTCAGCCTGCGCTGTCAGCACGCGATCGGCCGCGGCGGGGGAGATCACGGGTCCCATGAACGGTTCCGGATCGTCGGTATATCGACCGACCTGCACGCGGGAGGTCAATTCGACCAACCGCTTGAGAAATACGTCGCCGGCATCGCCGGTCGGGACGATCAGCCGCCGCGCGCAGGTGCAGCGTTGGCCGGCGGTGAGGAAGGCGGATTGGATCGCCAAATAGGTGGCGGCATCCAGGTCCGATGCCTCGTGGACGATCAACGGGTTGTTCCCGCCCATCTCCAGCGCGAGAATCTTCTCCGGATGATCCGCAAAAGCCCGGCCCAGCGCCCGGCCGACCGCCACGCTGCCGGTGAAGAACAGCCCCTCGATGCCCGGGTGATTCGCGAGCATTGAACCGGTCTCGCGGCCGCCCTGGACGAGGTTCAGCACGCCCGGCGGGAGGCCAACCGATTCCCACGTTTCAACCGTCCGCTGCGCGACGAGCGGCGTCAGTTCGCTGGGTTTGAAGACGACCGTGTCGCCGGCCAGCAGGGCGGGGACGATGTGGCCGTTGGGCAGGTGCCCGGGGAAGTTGAACGGGCCGAAGACGGCGACGACGCCGTACGGCTTGTACCGCGTCGCCGCGATCGCGCCGCCGGCCGTCCGCTCGACCGGCCGCCGCCGCTCGTTGAACGCGTCGATCGAGACCGGCACTTTGCCGATCATCGAGTCGACCTCGCTTTGCGCCTCCCACCGCGGCTTGCCCGCCTCACGGGAGATCGCTTCCGCCAATTCTGCGCGGCGGGATTTGAGCCCCTCCGCGAAGCGCGTGAGGAAACCGATCCGTTGCTCAACGGGGGATTCGGCCCAGGACTCCGATGCCTTGCGCGCGGCCGCCACCGCGGCGTCGATCTCACCCGCATCCGCAGACGTGCCTTGCCAGACGACCTCGCCGGTCGCGGGATCGTGGGATTCGAACGCCGGCCCGCTTCCTTCGATCCACCGCCCGTCAATGAAGTGGGACTGCGCTGCCATCGCCGGCTGCCTTCCTGGATGCATGACTCTGCGGACGGTCTGCCCTTACTCCCCGCCCCCGGTACTCCGGGGGAGGGTTAGGGAGGGGGCTCGTGCGATGCCAGTTCCTGATCAATCGCCCCCTCCCCAGCCCTCCCCCGGAATACCGGGGGAGGGAGAGAAGAGCCGCAGCCCGTGTCATGGGCCCCGTCCGGCTTAACCTGCACCGGCCGCGGCGTGGCGAACCGCACCGAATCGCCGACCTTCGTCTTCAGCGCCATCGCCTGCTGGATGCCGATTCGCACGGTCCCATCCGCCAGCAGTTGCAGCGGCCCCTGGCAGGCGCGGAAGTCCTGCCGGGCGTTGCAGATCAGGTACGGCTCGGCTTCGAACGGGGCATCCACGATTTCGGAGATCGGCGCAAAGAGGCTCGTCCGCACCGTGCGGATTTCCGCCAGCGGGCACCGGGTGACCGGGCCGCCGTCGAAGATGTCGACGCGGCCGCTGTCGCGGAAGCCCTCGTCTTTGAGCATCCGCATCGCCGGTTCGGTCTGCTCGTGGACTTTGCCGACCACCGCCTGCGCCTCCGGCGGCAGCAGCCGGATGTAGATCGGGTACTTGGGCATCAGGTCGGCGATGAACCGCTTGTTCACCATGCTCAGGTAGTCGGCGGTGGGGTAGTCGATGTCGAAGAAGTGCCGCCCCAGCGCATCCCAGAACGGGGAGCGCCCCTGAGGGTCCACCACGCCGCGCATCTCGGCGATCACCTCGGGGTCGAAGTATTCCGGAAACTGGGCCATGAACAGGAACCGGCAAAGCGACAACAGCCGCCCGGCCCCGCTGTGCCGGTACTTGGGGGCGAGAAACAGGCTCCCCACCTCGCACGGCCCGTCGTGCTCCTTGTCCAGATGCAGCACGCGGATCTCGCTCCGCACGTTCAGCATCTTCGATTCGTGGATCGTCGTCTCGATGCGATACGCATAGAACGGCTCGAACCCGCCGACCTTCGCGACGATGCCCGAGGTGCCAACGATGCGGCCGGTGCCGAGGTCTTCCAGGACGAAGAGGTAGGTTTCGCCGCGGGGGCGGTCGTCGTCGGTCAGTTTCTCGAAGCCGTGGCGGGAGGCCTTGATCCGGCGGGCCAGCAGCTTGGTGTCGCGGGGGAGGGTGGTCAGCCCGTAGCCGGTGTCCGCGCTGAGCGCCTCGAGGGCGGCCAGATCCTGCAGCTCGATCGGGCGGATGACCAGCATGTGCCAAAACCTCGCTGTCTCACCGATGCGATCCTGCCTGCCTGGTGGATTATAGCTGTGGAAAGTCCTATTCCTGTTGTCGGCAAGGGGACTCCGCAGGATGAGCCAATCGTCTGATAACGGCTGGTTGTGACACGGGCATCCGGTGTCTCCGTCCCTTACTTTAAGGATTTGAGCTGCCGGTGAGAGCGGCGAGCGGATCCCGCTTTTGCTGTTTAATGCGTTGAAGCACAACGTCCGTCGTGAACTTCGCCGGATTCAGGCGGCTCGTCAGTTCGTCCCACTCCAACGGTGTCGAGACCGTTGCCTGCGGGACGGCCCGCAGGACGTAAGGCGGGACGGCGTGGTGGCCGCGGGCGTTTTGGATCACGTCGACGTAGACGTGGCCGTGGCGGTCGGATTTGAGCCGTTCGGTGGTCGCAAGGTCAGGCAGGGCGGCGACGAGCTCGTCCGCCACGTCCATCGCCCAAGCGCGGGCGGCGTCGTAGTTGCCGCGCATGGGAAGGGGAGGGCGAGGCTCCTGCCGAGCCGCGATTTTCGAGTCCGCTTCGGCTCGGCGGGAGCCTCGCCCCATTTTATCGATCGCATTGCGACGGTCGCTGCCCCAAGCGGTCAGGACGTGGAGGCCGGATTTGCCCGAGGTTTTCACGTACGCCGTCACGCCCCGGCTCTCCAGCAATTCGCGAAGGCGTTTGGCGATCTTGACGACATCCGCGAATGTCGCCTGGCTGCGGTCGAGGTCGAACAGCACGTAGTCCGGCACGTCGAGGTTCTCGACCCGCGACGGCCAGACGTGGAACGTCAAGGCGCCTTGGTTCACGAGGTAAAGCAGTGTGTCCAAGTCATTGACGAGCGTGTAGCGGACCGGCTTGCCCTTCTCGGTCGGCAGTTCCACGCGGGCGATCCAGTCGGGGTAATAGTCCGGCGTGTTCTTTTGCCAGAACCTTGGGCCGCCCTCGACGACACCGTCCGGGAGGCGTTCGAGGGTGATGGGGCGGTCGCGCAGGTGTGGGAGCAGCCGCGGGGCGATCGCATGGTAAAAGGCGAGCACGTCCCCCTTGGTCAGGCCGGCTTCGGGGAACAGCACCTTGTCGGTATGGGTGAACGCGACGGCCGGTTTACCGGTCCCGGCGGGCGACGCGTGGGCTCGCTTTCCCATGCGGCCAATCGTAGCACGTTCGGGGGAAAATCGGGGGCAACCTTATTCCTTCGTGGTACGTACAATAGGGGATTGTTTCCCATGGCCGGGGACGGTATGAGTAGCGACCCCGCGACCCGTCCGCTTTCGGGTCATCGCTTGAGGACGCACGATGCCACTGCCCGCTTCCGTCGAACAGATCAGCGAACTGGACATGGCCTCCCCCAAGGAGTTGGACCGCGTCCAAGGCAACCCCGTGGACCCGCGCTACCGGCCCGGAGAGGAGCCCAAGACGCTGTTCGACAAGATCGAGGCGTTTGTCAGCCGGCTCAGTGTTCGCGACAACTTCTGGCACTCGATCTGTTCGTTCATCTGGCTGCCACTGGCGTTCTTCAGCGGGATCCGGATGAAGCAGATGGACGCGCAGACGTTCGCCGCCGTGCTCCCGTTCCGAAGGTTCAACCGGAATTGGTATCGGGCGATGGCGGGCGGGGCGCTGCTGGCCAACTCGGAGATCGCCGGCGGCATGTACGTGTTCGGCGTTTGCGGCGGGGACTACACCGTCGTCTGTAAGCACCTCGAGTACAAGTTCCTCCGCCCCTGCCTTGGTCCCGCGGTTTACCGGATGTCGCCCCGCGAGAACATCAAGGAACTGATGGCGACCGGGAGCGAGTTCAACATCACGCTCGACCTTGAAGTGCAGCAACAGGGTTTCCGCGGCGAGACCGACCGCCGGGTGGGCCAGTGCGTCGCGACGTTCCACGTCACGCCCAAGGCGCGGCACAAGGCCCGTCGGGCCCGCCGCCGGGCCTGATGGTTTGAAATCGCAAATCTGAAATCCCAGATCTGAAATCTCAAATTTCAAATCTCAAATCCCTCCCCTGGGCGGTCTTCCTCGGCTGCTCGTGGACGTGGTGCATCGGCATGTTCCTGCCGGTGCTGCTCGTGCGCGACCTGGGGCTGTGGGGGTGGATCGTCTTCGCCGTGCCGAACGTCGTCGGCGCGGCGGCGATGGGCTGGGTTTTGTCCGAACCGGGCCGCAGCGAGCGGATGGTGCGCGAGCACCGGGCGGCCTGCGGGGCCTTCTCCGCGATCACGATCGCGTTCCACGTTTTCTTCCTGCTCTGGTTTGTCCCACGCCTCGTTGGCTTGCCCTTCGCGGCGCTCGCGTTCGCGCTCGTGGCGATTTACCTGCCGCTGACCGTCACGCGGGACAAGCTCGATCTGCCGACCGCTGTGATCGTCTGGGCCTTCTCGCTGGCGATGTTCGCCCTGTTCCTCGGCCGACTTGGTCATGTGAGTGTCCCGCTGGTCGGTCGGGAGCCGACGATCGGCGCCGCCTGGCTTGCCCCGGTCTGCGTCTTCGGCTTCATCTTCTGCCCTTACCTGGACCTCACGTTCCATCGCGCCCGCCAGGCGGTTGATCCTGCCGGGTCGCGCATCGCCTTCGGCGTCGGGTTCGGCGTCTGCTTCTTCGCGATGATCGTTTTCTCGCTGCTCTACGCGACGACGCTCATACCGCTCCTTACCCCGGAATGGCGCGACCACCTCCGCCCCGCGCTCGGCGGCATCATCGCCGCTCACATGATCGTGCAGGCCGCATTCACGCTGTCGGTCCACACGCGGTCCTTCGTTGCCACCGCGACCCGGCGCGGCCCAGTGCTGATGGTCGTGATCGTCGCCCAACTGGCCCTGTTCGTCGGCTTGGGCGCAAACCTGCTGCCGCGCTATCACGGGCTCGACGCCGGCGAAGTCATCTATCGCCTCTTCATGGCCTTCTACGGCCTGGTCTTCCCCGCCTACGTCTGGCTCTGCATCGTCCCCGGCCGCGACGGCTCGGCCGGCGTCACGCCGGCTAAGGCGCGGGCGTTGGTGCTGGGCATCCTGGTCGCGGCGCCTATGTTCTGGATGGGATTCATCGAGAACCGGATGGCCTGGCTCATCCCGGGCCTGCTGGCGGTGCTGCTGAGCCGATTTATGGTCCCGCGGCGAGTTTTTCCCCCTCTCACTCCCGGAGAGGGTAGGGGTGAGGGGATGTCAGAGAGGACTTCCGATAAGCAAGGCGAGTCGCTCGCAATTCCCCCTCACCCCAGCCCCCTCCCGGGGGGAGAGGGGGGAAGACATGGATAAACCGGAGAGCATCTCTACGAATCGACGCCAAAATATGGCCGTCGCGTCGCTGCTCCTCGGGACCGTCTTCTGGGGGTGCGGGTTTACCTGGGCAAAGGCGGCGGGGGAGGCGGTGCAGGCGGCGGCGGGACTCTCGCGCGGCGCGCCCTTTGGCCCGATCTTTTTGCTGGCGTGGCGATTTCTCCTTGCCGCGACGATTTGGTTCCTCGTCTTCCCCGCCTCACGCCGGGGGTGGACGTGGCGCGGCTTCGGGTGGGCGACGCTCGTCGGCGTGCTACTGGGCGCGGGGTTGATCGTGCAGCACGTGGGGCTCGATCGGACCAGCGAGGCGGTCAGCGCGTTTCTCACCAGCCTGACGATCCTGTTCGTGCCGCTGCTGATGATGTTCGCGTTCCGCAAGCCGCCGCGGCCCGTGCTCTGGATCGGTGTCGCCCTGGCGACGCTCGGCGTCTGGCTCATGACCGGCGCCCAGCCCGCCGGGTTCGGGCTGGGCGAAATCCTCGGGCTCGCGTGCGCGTTCCTCTTCTCGCTCTACATCCTGGCGGTGAACGCCGCGTCCGTTCACGAGACGCCATGGCGGATGGTCGGGGCGCAGTTCGGCATCACGGCGATCATCTGCTTCGTCTCTTGCGCGTTCCTGCGCGGTGGGGCGACGAACCTGCACCCCATTCAGATGGCGCACATCCTGGCCGTCCGCACGGTCTGCCTGAACCTCGCCCTGCTGACGTTCTTCACCACGCTCGTGGCCTTCGGCCTGCTGACGTTCTTCCAACCGAAGATTGACCCAACCCGCGCCGCACTGATCTACCTGGCCGAACCCGTCTTCGCGACGCTCTACGCCGCGATCGCGGTCGGTCACAAGGCGGGCATCATGACGCTCGCGGGGGCGGGGCTGATCTTGCTCGCGAATGTCCTGGTCGAAGTGCTCAGCGCGCGAGGCGCACACGAGCCTCAGGAGAAGGTCGTGCTGCTGGATTGAAGCGGAAATGCGCCGCGAAGACGCCAAGGCCGCAAAGGAAGCCACGAAGTGAAGCAGAGAGTTTTGTGAACTCTGCATCGCTCTTTTTGATTTGCTTTGTGGCTTCCTTCGCGTCTTTGCGGCGCATCTACTTTCACACGAGCGAGCAGAGGATCTCGCACCCGCGGGCGAGCTTTTCATCGGTCGTCGCGTAGCTGATGCGGAAGTGGGTGTCGCGCTCGGAGAAGACGCTGCCGGGGATGACCAGCACGTTGTTCTCGATGGCCCGCGTGACGAACTGCGATGCGGTCTGGCCGGCCGGAGCCTTCGGGAAGATGTAGAACGCCCCCTCGGGCTTCATCACTTCGAACTTGTGGCTCAATGCCTCAAAGACGATGTCCCGCTTGCGACGGTACGCCTTCACCGCATCGCTCATCGGCACGTCGAGCGCCGCGAGGGCCGCATATTGGAGGGGCGACGGCGCACAGACGTACGTGTACTGCTGAAGCTTGGTCATCTGCGACACGACCGCTTCCGGCCCCGCCGCATAACCAAGCCGCCAGCCGGTCATCGCGTGGCTCTTGGAGAAGCCGCGGAGGATCAGCGTGTTCTCGTACAGCGTTGCCGGCGACGCCAGCGTTTGCGACCTGAACCCTGAACCTTGAACCCCTTCATAGAGGAACGGCTCGTAAATCTCGTCCGAGACGATCAGCAGCCCGTGCTTCTTCGCCACGTCCACCGCCGCCCGCACCTCGGCTTCGGTCATGACGACGCCGGTCGGGTTGCTGGGCGAGTTGAGGATCAGGAGCTTGGTCCTGGGCGTGATCGCGCGTTCCACCCGTTCGGCGTGGAAGCGGAAGTCGGGGTAGCTGTCCACGATCAAGGGCTTGCCGCCGGCCATCGTGAGCAGGTGCTTGTACATGACGAAGTAGGGGTCGAGGAAGATCGCCTCGTCGCCCGGATCGATGGTGGCGAGGATCGCCAGGAACAGCCCGCCGCAGACTCCGCTGGTGATCAGCACGTCGCCCACGTCGCGGCCGATCTCGGCCGACAGGTCCTTGCGCAGCCGCTCGCGCAGCGGGGCGATCCCCTGCGTCTGGGTGTAGCGGTTATCCCCCCGGCGGATCGATTCGATCGCGGCGTTCTTCGCCACGTCCGGCACGTCGAAGTCGGGCAGGCCGATCGACAGGTTGATCGGGTCCTTCATTCTGGCCGCGAGGTCGAAGACCTTGCGGATGCCGGAGGCGTCGACGCCTAGCGCACGCTTCGAGACGTAATCGGAGGGGGATCGCATGGCGAATGACGAGGTTCGAATGACGAATCAATAACGAAGGCTCAAATGACGAATGACGAAACGATGGGGCGCGCGGCCGCTTGCGTTTCGTCATTCGTCCCTCGGGCTTCGTCATTCCGCCCGAAGTGGCGGCTACTTCTTCTTGCCCGCCGGGGCCGCGGCCTTGGCGGCCGGGGCGGCAGCGCCCTTGGCCGCGGGGGCGGCGCCCTTCGCGGCCGGGGCCGCGGCGGCCGGCGCGCCGGGGGTGGCGGCCGCGCCTTCGGCGGCCTCTTCCTTCGCGCCGCCCTTGCCGCCCACCGCCATCTTGCGGTGCGCGACCTTCGGCAGGCCCAGGATGCTGCGCCCGTCCTGCCACTTTTCCTCTTCCTTCAACTTGGCCAGCCGCTCGTCCCGCGTCAGCACGTTCCGGTGCCGCACCAGCGCGTTAGCCGCCTTCAAACTCGCGTCAAGAGACATTGCGAAACCTCTGCTAAGTTATTTGCGATTGCCAATTTGCGATTTGCGATTGAAACGACCGACTCTCGATCAGGGGCTCGCAAAACGCACTTTCCCCGGAGTTCGCCGGGGCGGAGATAATACAGAGATCGGACGGGAGACTCAAGTCATCGCACGATCAGGTAATACATGCCATCCGGGCGAAGGGTGATCGCGTCGGCGGTTCCGATTTGCTTCAGGGGATATCCGTTCCAATCCAGGGCGGTCACCTTCAACGTGCCGGCATCGGCTCGCTTGAACTTCACGCTCCCGGCGAACTCCTTCACCCGCCACGGATCGTGGCCGATGTTCGTCACCCGTAGGGAGCCCTCACCGGCAGGCTCGGTTTGCCAGCCGTCGGGCTTGTCTTCGCTCATGACCTGCAACAGGATCTTGCCGCTGGTGGTCAATGGCTTGTCGTCGAGGCTCACGGCGATGATGTGGCCGAGGGGCAAGTCGGATTGGATCGACAGGTCTTTGAGATCGGCGGTCCCCGCGACCTTGAGATCGCCGCTGACACCTTGGGCGGCGGGGGCGTTGATCGTGAGGAGGCCTTTGCCGAAATCGAGCTTGATCTGGCCCGTCGAACTGGTGACGGTGCTGTGGGCGCGATCGACCAGCAGAGAGAGATCGGCCAGCTTCGCCGGGCCGCCCTCGGCGGTGAAGCGGACGCTCGTCCGCCCGGCGAAATGCACCAGTGGGTCGATCACGTTGCCCGGCTTCAGCTCCGTCCCCTGCGGGACGTCCTTCGCCCGCAGCACGTCGAATGACGCATCCTGCGGCATCGGCGTACCCGCGAGATGTTCGAGGTCGGCGATCTTCAGGTTGAGCTGCACGAGCTCGTCGCCGGCCGACACCAATCCCCTGCGGTAGATCAGCGCCGCGGCGGGGAACTGGCCCATCGTGTCGGGCGACATCAGCGTCCACGGCTGCATGAAGTAGCCGGGCTTGGCGCTCCAGCGGTCGGAGTCGAGCGCGAACTGGTCGATCGCGTTGCTGTCCTGCAGGGCGCCGTAGCAGGCGTAATAGAGCGGCCCCTCGGAGCGGTAGCGGTTGGGTCGCTCGAAGGAGGTTTCGGAGATCGCTGATGGCTTGCCGTCGTAGTGGATGTCGATCACCGGGTTGTTGAAGTCCTTGGATGAGCCGGGCTTCTCCGGGTCGAAGCGCAGCGCGCTGCGGTCGGCGTAGGTTTGGCCGGAAATGATCGCCCATCCCGCGTTGGGGCCCTTGCGGTCGCAACCGAAGTAGCCGTGGCGGTCGACGTAGTCGCAGACGGTGTAGGAGTATTTGTCGAGCGGGCCGAGGTATTGCGGGTTGGCGGTCGTCCAGTTCGAGCCCGTCATCACGCCGCGGAAACCCATCCGCCGGAGCGTTTCATACGCCTGGTGATAGAAGTTCCGCTGGCTCTCGACAAGGAACGCGGCGGTGTCCTGGTCGCGCGCGGTCCGGTCGTGGAACAGGTTCCACATCGGCCGGAAGCCCATCCGCCCCTCGGCCGGGGCGTCGCGCTTGGTGCGCTGGCCGTTCCAGTGTTTGAGTGCGTTGTCGAGCGAGCCATATCGCTTGGTCAGCCATGTGCCGAACTGCGTTTCGATGATCCGCATTTGCGGATCAGGGATGTTCGAGTCGCTGAAGGTCCAGAAGAAGCAGGAGTCCTCGTTGCAGAACTCGAGCGAGGCGACGGCGGGGTTGTCGATCAGCCGCCTGCCCGAGCGCCTGCCCGGCGTCGTCAGCAGCGCCTGCCACCAGGAGAAATACTTCTTCTGAAAATCGGGATTGAAGTAGAGCGCCGCGATCGCCGGCTGCTTCCCGTTGTATCCCGGCAGCCAGGGCAGGTTCGGGGCGGGGGAGAAGAAGCCGTACCAGTAGATCGAGAAGTCCGTGTAAATCCCCTCGGCCTGCATCGCCTCGACGATGTCGATCGCGTGCTGGACTTTGGCCGAGTTGATGTTCCCCTCGGCGTCGTAGTAGGGGGCGTGGATGCGGACGAGGTTTACGCCGTACTTGGCCAGCATGCGGGCGCAGCGGCGCAGGGCGGCCGGGTCGTCCATCTTGTCCGGCGGGCCGTTGACGGCCCAGAACCGAACGGGCTTGCCTGTCCGGCTTTGAACGAACTGCCCGTCCTTCACCGCGATGAACCCGCCTTCGCCGGCAACGTGCTCGTTCAGCGACCGTAAGTCGATCGCGCAATCCGCCTTGAACGGATCGTTCCCCGGCGTGAACGCGAACCACCCGGCCTCACTCGCCGCGTTCGCGCCCGTCGCGGCCCAAAGCATCCCGCAAATGCACCACCAGATCCCAACCCCGAGCATCGTCCGCACGTTCATCGCACCTCCTGACCTAACCGGAACGCGCGGCCCATCGTCCGCGCCCGCGCCGGTAGTACACCTTGTGTTCAAATCAGTTGTCCGCCTCGCTTATGCGCTGTCAGTGATATCTCTCCCTCCACCGGTACTCCGGGGGAGGGGAATGTGGGCAGGCGGCCTTATGGATCGTGTGCGCCCGTCTCGCGCGACCCCGATCGCGTGCATGGGCACGGATACCGGCCCTGCGGTACGATGCGGGGCATGAGCAACCGCACCGCTTTCTCGCTCGTTTGTTCATGTCTGGTGTGTCTCTTGTTGTTCGGCGCCCCATCGAAGGCGGCCGAGCCGAAGTCGGCGCGGCCGCTGGTGCTGTGGTACCCGCAGCCGGCGAAAGCCTGGGTCGAGGCGCTGCCGGTGGGGAACGGGCATCTGGGGGCGATGGTGTTCGGCGGGGTGGACGAGGAGCACGTGCAACTGAACGACGACACGTTCTGGGCCGGCGGGCCGTACGATCCGACCAACCCGCAGGCCAAGGAGGCGATCCCGGAGGCGCGCAAGCTCATCTTCGAGGGGAAGTACAAGGAGGCGACAGAACTGCTTAGCGCCAAGGCGATGGCCAAGCCGGCGCGGGAGATGTCGTATCAGCCGGTGGGGGACCTGCTCATCAAGTTTCCGGGTGAAGCGAATGCGACTGATTACCGCCGGCAGCTCGACCTGAACACGGCGATCGCGCGGACGACGTACAAGATCGGCGACACGACGTTCAGTCGCGAGGTCTTCGCGACCGCGGTGGACGACGTGATCGTCGTCCGCCTGACGGCCGACAAGCCGGGCAAGATCGGCTTCACCGCGACGCTCACGACCCCACAGAAGCCCTCGAACGTCGACACGGCCGACGATTCGCTCCGCCTGACCGGCGTCGGCCCCGAGAACTTCGGCGTCCCGGGCCAGGTGAAGTTCGACTGCCGCGTCCGCGCCATCGCAGACGGCGGGAAGACCGAACTCGGCCTCAACGGCATCACCGTCACCGGCGCGAACTCGGCGACCCTGCTGGTCAGCTCCGGCACGAATTACAAAAACTGGCACGATCTCTCCGACGACCCCGCGGCCAAGGCCGCCGCCCCGATCGAGGCGGCGGCAAAGAAGCCGTATGAGAAGCTGCGGGAGGACCACGTTGCCGATTACCAGAAGCTCTTTGATCGCGTGACGCTGGATCTGGGGACGACGCCGGCCGCGGACCGGCCGACGGATCAGCGGATCGAAACGTTCGCCAACAGCGACGACCCGCAACTGGTCGAGCTCTATTTCCAATTCGGGCGGTATCTGCTCATCTCCAGCAGCCGGTCCGGCTCGCGGCAGCCGGCCAACCTGCAGGGGATCTGGAACGACAAGACCAATCCGCCGTGGGGCAGCAAGTTCACCGTCAACATCAACACGGAGATGAACTACTGGCCGGCCGACGAGACGAATCTGTCCGAGTGCGTCGAGCCGCTGACGAACATGGTGATGGACCTGACCGAGTCCGGCGCGCGCACCGCCCAGGTGATGTACGGCGCCCGCGGCTGGGTGTGCCATCACAACACCGACGCGTTCCGCGCCACCGGCCCGGTGGACGGCGCCAGCCAGGGATACTGGCCCACCGGCGGCGCGTGGCTCGTCACCGAGCTCTATCAGCACTACGTCTACACCGGCGACAAGCAATTCCTGAAACGGATCTACCCGGCCCTCAAGGGCGCGTGCGAGTTCTTTTTCGACACGCTGCAGGAGGATCCGGATCACCATTGGCTGGTCAGCTGCCCAAGCTGCTCGCCCGAGCACCAGCATCCCGGCAACACCGACCAGTGCGCCGGGCCGACGATGGACGAATCGATCCTCCGCGACCTCTTCGAGGAGACCGCGAAGGCGGGCGAAGTGCTCGGCGTCGATCCCGACTTTGGCAAGCAGCTCATGACCGCCCGCGCCCGGCTCGCGCCGTTCCTGATCGGCCAGCACGGCCAACTCCAGGAATGGCTCGCCGACTGGGACGACCCGACCGACACGCACCGCCACGTCTCGCACCTGTACCCCGTCTACCCCAGCGACCAGATCACCGCCGATACCCCGAAGCTGTTCGAAGCCGCCAAGCAGTCGCTCCGCTTCCGCGGCGATGGCGGCACCGGGTGGAGCAAGGCGTGGAAGGTCAACCTCTGGGCCCGCTTCCTCGACGGCGACCACGCCTACAAGATGCTCGCCGAACAACTGACGCTCTCGGGCGAAAGGAAGGTGAGCACCACCAAGGGCGGCGGGACGTACCCGAACCTGTTCGACGCCCACCCGCCCTTCCAAATCGACGGCAACTTCGGCGGCACCGCCGGCGTCACCGAGGTGCTTCTGCAAAGCCAGAGCAACCAGATCCGCCTGCTGCCGGCGCTGCCGAAGGTGTGGAAGGACGGATCGCTGACGGGCCTCCGCGCCCGCGGCGGGTTCCAGGTGGACATCGCCTGGAAGGGCGGCGCGCTGAATCACGCCGAGATCCGCTCGGATTTGGGAAATGCGTGCCGGATCCGGTCCGATGCGCCGATCCGGGTCGAGGGGACAAAAGTTTCATCTCCCGCGGCAGGGATTTACGAGTTTGCGACGACGCCGGGCGCGACGTATCGCGTGGTGGAGGTCTCGAAGGGTTGAAATCGCGTGCGAGCAGGCCTTATCCGGGAGGCGCTATGCCGAGTCCATTTCCTGGGATGGATCCGTACCTCGAATCGCATTGGCCGGACGTTCAGACCTCGCTGGTCACGACCGTCGCGGACAGGCTGAACCGCGATCTGCCCGATGACCTTGTCGCACGAGCGGGCGAGCGGGATGCGGTCGAGGGGGATGGGGACGATCAGTATGTCTTGCGCGAGCCGATGCTCGAGCGGTGGGTCAGGATTATCGAGTTCCGCGATGATCGGCTGATTACCGCTGTGGAATTCGTCAGCCCCGCGACCAAGCAAGGCAAAGGTCTTGAGGCATTCGTCGCCGCGCGTGAGGAAATGCTCTCGAAGGGTGTGAACGTCGTCGAGATCGACCTGACTCGATCCGGGGATTGGAAGCGCTTGATGCGGCCGCATGACTGTCCGCCCGCAGCCGTCACTCCGTACCGCGTATTGATCCGCGGTGCGCGCGAAGCGGGCGTGGTAAGCTTGTACCCCATTCGTCTTTGCGATCCGCTACCAGTCATCCCCATTCCCTTGCGACGCGATGAAAACCCAGCCCTGCTGCGATTGGGCGAGTTGCTCCGGATTGCTTATGACACCAGGAGGTACGGCCGCACGCTGGATTACACTCAGGCGCCGATCCCGCCCTTGGAAGGGGAGGATGCCGACTGGGCGGACCAGTTGCTGCGCGAGGCGGGGCGGCGCAAATAGCACACGGAACTCCCGCGGCCGGACCGCGGCAGAAGCGGAGCACTCGTTCGACTCGGGGGCGGTTCAATGCTCGGTCACGTTGACCAATCCCACGTCGATCCCTTGCCCGCCCGTGGTCTGATGGCAGTGGACGGCAAGCGTGATTTGCACGCCGGGCTTCAGCAGCGCGCGGGCCTCGGCGCCGATGTCGAGCGGTTCGTAATTGGGCACGAACCCGCCCTCCTGGGCGGCGGGGACGCCGTTCACGTAGATCTCGACGTCCTCGTCGTGGTAGACGACGAACTGGAGGGTAGCCACCGGCGCGTCCGGCATCGTGAACGTCCGGCGGAGCCAGATGTCGTCGGTCCTCCACGGGGTGCCGATCTTGATGCCCGGCGTGCCGCGCGACCCGAACCCGCCGGGGCCTTGCTTCCAAGTGCTGTCGTCGAACTGCGTCGCCGTCCAGTCGGCGGCGGGTTGTTGCGTCGTGTACCGCCAGGTGACCCGTTCGTGCTCCGAATCCGGCACGACCGTCGTGAGCGTCGGCGGGATCGGGAGCGGTGCCCAGTTGGCGGCCTTGGTCTTGTCGCCGCTCGACCACTTCTGCCAGAGCGCCTTGTCGGCCAGCATCTTGATGAAGATCCCGCCGACGACCGGCCGCGCGTGCATCCCGCCGCTTTCGATTTTGTTGGTGATGTACGAATCCGCCAGCGGGTCGCGGGTCGTCGTCTGGTCGAGGTAGTCGTAGATCGGGGAGACGATCGCCTGGAAATCGGCCTGGTTGTCCGCCAGCGTCGCGCTCCAGACCGACCAGTCGGTCTTCGTCAGCTTCGTCCGCGAATCGAGTGGCACGCCGTACGGCTGCATCACCTTTCGGTAGTAGGCGATCTCCTTCTGTGCCACCTCGGCCGGGAAGACGTTGAGGCCGAGGATGCGGTCCCAGACGAGGTTGTACTTCTGGCTCCAGGTGTTCGGCTTATCGAACGCCAGGAGCGAGCGGTCGCCGGCGTCGGCGACCTTCATCCAGTGCTGTGCGTCCACCCGGGCCAGGTCCGCATATCTTGCTGCCCCGGCGGCGTCGCCGCGCATCCGGCACAGATCGCCGTACGCGGCCAGCGCGAGAATCGCCTTCACCGACAGGTTCGCGTTATGAGCCAGGTGGCCCATGAAATCGTCGGTGCAAAGCTGGTTTTCGGGGTCGAGGCCGTACTGCTCCAGGTACTTCGCCCACTGCGTGAGCTGCGGCCACCACTGGTTGGCGAACTCGGGGCTGTGCTCGGCCTGGGCGACCGCGTCGACCAGCAGGATCATGTTCCCGCTCTCCTCGACGGGCATTCCCTCGCCGCCGTCGTCGCGCCCGCCGACGTCGGGATAGGTGCCCAGGTCGTGCGGGGCGTTGGGGAACTTCCAGTGCGGGCTGGCGGCGTACATCAGGTTCGAGACCAGCGTCGCCTTGGCCAGCGTGGGGCTCAGAAGGATCATCATCGGGTCCATCGGGTAGAACACGTCCACCGTGGCGATGTCGCCGTTGCTGGTGTTTTCCTTCGTGAGCAGAAGCGGCTGCTTGTTCGCGTCCGCGGCCAGGCCGCAGGCGGCAAACGTCTGGCGATAGGCGAGCGCGGCGATCTGCGCATACCGCTCGCCGCCGGCCTTGGTCAGGTCGGCCATCAGGTTCGCATCGAAATCCTCGCAGCGCTTGACGAGGCTCGGGTACGACTTCTCCGCGCCCTGAAGCATCTCGGCCGGCGTCGCGCCGTTCCGCCGCCAGTAGGGCGGCAGCTTCTTGCCAAAGTAGCGGATCGACCAGATTTCGTCGTACGCAACGATCAGGTGGCGTGATACAGGTTGGTCGGCAACGTTTCCCAGGTCGAACGTGAAGGCGAGCACCGGCTGGTCGTCCTGCGGCGCCCGAGGCATGCGCGTGTCGTCCTGCGCCGGAAGGTTGCCCGACTGCACGAACGCGCCCGTCAGGTCCTTGTCCGCGCCGATGGCGGACTTGGTCTGATCCGTCGGCGCGACTGCGTAGGCGTAGCCCCAGTCGATCCGGGTGTCGTCGCCGGGCGGGGTGAGATACGTCTGGTCCTTCGTGCCGACCCGCAGGGCCGTCAGGTCGCCCATCGTCTCGCGCGCCCACTCCACCTTCTGCTTCGGCGTTTCAACCGCAAGCTGGGAACTGGTGCTGTCGTAGATCGAGACCGCGTGCGGCTTCCCGTCGGCCGATTTCACCTCCCAGGTTATGTAGCTCAGCGGCAGCGACAGCGCATCCAGGTCGTGCGGCAGCGCGGGCGACATGAACGTCAGCGTGACATGAACCTGCTCGTTGGCGAATTGATAGATGCTGCGGGTCGGCAGCACCTGCACTGACGTCTGCGGCAGGGCATCGACCTCGGCCGGTTCCATGCCCATCAGCCGGTAAGGCTTGCCGTCGATGCGAATCAGGCTCACCAGCGAGTGAGGGTGGTGCGTCCAATGCCGTGTGACGTCGTCTGCGAGGTGGTCGGCTTCCGACCAGATACTCAGGTACGGGTCGCTGGTCACCAGCGGCACGGCCGGGGGGCGGAACGGCTTGGCTTCCGGCGCCGCCGCTTGCCCGCGGGCCGTCGCGGTCACTGCGGTGGCAATGCAGGCCACCGCGAAAAGCGTCTCTATCCTTCTCATGCAGTCTCCAATTGGACGATAAGGCAAAATCACTGTAATCGCTCGCCCTCCGCTTATACAGGCTGTTGGGCTCGCCGCCGCGGCGCTGGGGACGTTATTGGGCGTTGCCGCCTCACGGGGTTCATCTTTATCTTCTGCGGGCGACAAGCCTCACGGAGGGCGTGCGAGGCGGGAACCGCACACTTCGCTTCGTATCGCGCGGAACGACTTTAAGGGAAGGACGGATGACAGGGAAGGCGCGAAACCTTCGGCTCGACGTGCTTCGCGGTGTCGCCATCGTGCTGGTGCTTTGCAGCCACACGGTGGTCTGGGGCGACAACGCGGGGTGGGCCCGCCACCTTGCCAAAGGCCTGCAAATGGGCGGCTGGACCGGCGTTGACCTGTTTTTTGTGCTGAGCGGGTTTCTGATCGGCGGACTCCTGTTCAAGGAGATCGACCGGAGCGGCACGCTCGACGTCCGCCGGTTCCTCACCCGCCGGGCGTTTAAGATCTGGCCGGCATACTTCGTGTTCCTGGCATACGCGATCGGCCGGTCCGAGCACCATGCGCCCACCGCATGGGCGGGCATTCGGCCGCTGCTGCCGAACCTGATCCACCTCCAGAATTACCTGGGCACATCAGGTCCCACCCCCTACGCGCACACCTGGTCGCTGGCGGTCGAGGAACATTTCTACCTCGCCCTGCCGATCCTCCTGCTTGCGCTATGCCGGTGGCACAAGGTGTCCTGGATTCCCGCGGCGACGCTCGTCATCGGCATCGCCTGCCTGACGATGCGGTTGCAGAACTGGGGCAAGCCGTACGAGGCGATCACGCACTACATGCCGACGCACCTGCGGGCCGACAGCCTGATGTTCGGCGTCCTGCTGGCGTACGTGTACCACCTGCGCCCGGCGGCGCTGGCGTTCGTACCGCGCGTGCGGCTGATCCTGGTGATCGTGGGGGTGGTCCTGGTCGCGCCGATGTTCTCGCGATGGCTGAATGACCCGTGGGCGTTCACCGTGGGGTATACGACAACCTATCTCGGGATGGGGTGCATCCTGATCGCCTGCGTGGACGCCGAAGCCGGCCTGCTGGGGCGGGTCCTGGGCGGGCCGGTGGGGCGGGTCCTCGCGTTTATCGGGTTCTACAGCTACTCGATCTACCTGTGGCATTGGGCGGCCCGCGAAAAGGTGCTGCAGTACCTGCACTCAGCCGAGGCGCACGGGGCCGGGGCCTATTTCCTGATGACTGCCGCGGACATCGCTATCGCCACCGCCTTCGGTGTGATTTCGGCCAAATTGGTCGAGCAGCCGTTCCTGGCCCTGCGAGACCGCATCTTCCCGTCGCGGACGCCCGCCGGGCCGGTGCAGAAAACCGCCGGCACACCGTTGCCGCCCCAACCCGAGGATTCCGACGCTTCGGATCGCCTCCCGGTCGCAATGGAACTCGGCTGAAACAGCCTGGCGTACGGCTCGCTGCTTGGGTGGCATCATCACCTCCCGAGGGCGGCAAGCGAGGTTCCGTGCGGCGGGCGACGGCGCGCCCCATTTCTGTCCGTTCCTGCCCTCCCGGGCCGATCAGGAATACAATCGGGGCATGCGGCATGACAACCGCCAACCGCTGCAGGTTCCCGACCCGGCGGCCCGCCCGCGGCACGCGGGCTGGGCGGCGCTGGTCGCCGTCCTGGGCGTCGTGTTCATCCTCACCGGCGCGATGCTCGTCGCGATGCTCCAGGCCCCGGTCGTCCGGCCGCGGATCATCGTGACCGGCGTCGTGCTGATTGCCGGCGGGCTGGTCCTGCTGCCGGTCGCCTGGCTGGGCCGCCGCTCGTCCAAACATTGAGAGGTCGTCGTCTATGGCTTCCCACACGTTGGCCCCGTTCCCCGAAGAACTCCTGGCCGCCAAGAAGCAGATCCGCGAGCGGGCCCGCTCGTACGGGCTGGACTTCTTCCCGGTGATCTTCGAGATGTGCGACTACGAGCAGATGAACCAGATCGCCGCCTACGGCGGGTTCCCCCAGCGGTACCCGCACTGGCGGTTCGGGATGGAGTACGAGCGGCTCCGCAAGCAGCACCACTACGGGCTCGGCCGCATCTACGAAATGGTCATCAACAACGACCCGTGCTACGCCTACCTGCAGGAGTCCAACGCGCTGGTCGACCAGAAGCTGGTCATCGCCCACGTCTACGGGCACGCCGACTTCTTCAAGAACAACCTGTGGTTCGGCCAGACCAACCGCAAGATGATGGACGAAATGGCGAACCACTCGACCCGGGTTCGCAAGCACATCGAAAAGCACGGCCAGGACGTGGTCGAGCGGTGGATGGACATCTGCCTGAGCCTCGAGCACCTGATCGACGCGCACAGCATGTTCCTCAACCGCGGCCCGCTGGAGAGCAAGCCCGAGCCGCCGCGGCGTCAGCGGGAGGAGGTCACCAAGTTCCGCAGCAAGGACTATCTCGACCGCTGGATCAACCCGCCGGAAGTGCTCGAAGCCGAGGCCAAGCGCATGCGCGAGCAGCGCGCCAAGATGCGCCACGCCACGCCCGCGCGGCCGACGCGGGACGTGCTCCGCTACCTGATCGAGCACGCCCGCATGGAAGACTGGCAGGCCGACTGCCTCTCGATCGTCCGCGAGGAAAGCTACTACTACGCGCCGCAGGGGATGACGAAGGTAATGAACGAAGGGTGGGCCAGTTATTGGCACAGCACCTTGATGACCAAGCATTTCGTGGAAGCCAAGGAAGTGATCGACTACGCAGACCATCACAGCGGCACAGTTCATATGCCGCCAGGAAATTTTAATCCGTACAAGATCGGCATCGAATTGTTCCGCGATATCGAGGACCGCTGGAACAAGGGTAAGTTCGGTAAGGAATACGAGGAGTCGCAGAACCTGGGCGAGAAGAAGAAGTGGGACAAGGGGCTGGGCCTTGGCCGGGAGAAGATCTTCGAGGTCCGGCGGATCTACAACGACGTGAACTTCATCGACGAGTTCATGACGCCGGAGTTCATCGAGAAGCACAAGTTCTACCAGTACGGCCGCGACCCGCACACCGGCCAGCTCCGCATCCTCAGCCGCGACCCGCAGCGGATCAAGCAGACCATGCTCTACCACCTGACGAACATGGGCCAGCCGTTCATCTACGTGGTCGACGGCAACTACTGCAACCGCGGCGAGCTGTACCTGGCCCACAAGCACAACGGGCTGGACCTGGAGATCAAGTTCGCCGTCGAGACGCTGAAGAACGTCTACAAGATCTGGCAGCGGCCCGTCCACCTGCAGGCCCGGATCGACGACGACATGATCCTCTTCAGCTTCGCCGGCGACCAGCCCAAGCAGCAAACGATCCACGACGATTTGCCGAAGCCGGCGCATCAGGTGTAGGTCGATGGAACCGCGCGAATTTGGGCATGGCGTCGCGACGGAGGTTTGTAATGGAGCTGCCTGATTTCCTCTACTTGGACGCGGACGGCGAGGTCCGGTTCAAAGGGCATCGCCTTCGCGTCATCGACGTTGCCTCGCGCTTCCGAGAAGGCCACTCGCCCGAGGGAATTGCGTTCGACATCTACCCGACGCTCGACCTCCGGCTGGTGTACAAGGCGATCGCCTTCTATCTGGATCAGCAGGCCGACATTGATCAAACGATCGAGGAAAACACGGCCGAGATCGAACGGCAGGCGGCGCAGCCCCGCACCACGCCCAGTGTGGCCGAACTGCGGAGCCGGATGGAAGCCAAACGCACCGCAGAGGCGTCGTGAACGATGGCTTTGCGCTGAAGGAGAAGAGAGATGGGAGTGGCCTTCTATCCGGTGCTGAACCCCGCCATCGTGGATTATCAACCCCACCTTCTCGTGAACGGAAAGGCGATCGCCAAGGCCATGCCGCTGCTCGAATCGTGGGCGAAGGAGGTTGGCGTGCGCCCGCTATATGACTTCTATAGCGAAAGCACGGAAGAAGTGTTTGCCAAGATCGGCGAGCCGGTGCCGCCTGGCACCAAAGACGAGCCCATCAAATGGGCGGAGCCGGATGATGGAATCAAGACCGTCCGCGCAATGCTGGAACGCCTTAGGAGCGAACCAGGACCGGCACTTTCGGTGACGGACGAGCGCGGACGGGAGCGGTCAGTCTCCGTCGAGCAGTTGATACGGGATCTTGAGGCGTTTGAGTCCGTTTTTCGAAGGGCATCCGATCACGGATCGAAGTTTCGCCTTCGCATCGATATCTGAGGCGATCACAAGTGCGGGGAGTCTCGGCCCCACATCGTTCATGCTTGCCAAGGGGCCGCGCGAACTCCAATCTATCCGTTATGACAATGCCCGAAATCAAAGTGATGCCCGACCCGGCGGCGCTGGCGGCGGAGGGGGCCGAGCGGTTTGTGAATGTGGCGCGGGAGGCGATCGCGGAGCGGGGGCAGTTTGCGGTGGCGCTTGCCGGCGGGCATACGCCGGAGGCGATGTTCCGGCTCCTTGCGCAGGAGCCGTACCGGTCGCGGGTCGAGTGGGAGAAGGTGCAGGCCTTCTTCGGCGACGAGCGCTTCGTTCCGCCCGACTCGGACCAGAGCAATTACCGCATGGCCCGCGAAACCCTCCTGAGCCACGTGCCGGTCCCCGGCGACAACGTCTACCGCATCCGCGGCGAGATCGACCCCAACGAGGCCGCCATCGAGTACGGCCAGATGCTCAAGGACAAGTTCGGCGACGGCGGGCTCGATCTGATCCTCCTGGGCATGGGCCCCGACGGCCATACCGCCTCGCTCTTCCCAGGGACCGAGGCGCTGCACGAAACGAAACATCGCGCGGTGGCTAATTTCGTGCCGAAGCTGAACACCTGGCGGGTGACGTTGACTGCGCCGTTCATCAACCGTGCGCGCCACGTGTTGTTCCTGGTTGCGGGAGCCGACAAAGCCGAGCGTGTGTCGGAGATACTCGAAGGCCCGCGGGATCCCGAGCGGTTGCCGTCGCAGTTGATCCAGCCGGTCGACGGAACGCTGACGTGGATCCTCGACGCGGCGGCGGCGGGAATGGGGCGGTGATTCGGAACATTGCGCTGTGTAGCCGCCACGCGTGCGGCGCCGGATAAACGGCAGAGGATGCTGTCCGTCCGCTCGCCTAATGTACAATTTGACGCACATTCTTCTTGCCCGATTGGGCCGGAGACGATAGGGTAGATGTGATCATCGAACGCTGTGCCCTTGCGCGGCCGGTCCGGTTCGTAACTCCTTTGCGGGATCACTCCTTATGCAGGCGGTACTAGTCATGTTCCGGTCGGATGGCGACCGGCGGAGTTTCTCCCTGACGCGCGACATCACCGTCATCGGCCGCCGTGAGGACTGCGACCTGCGGATTCCGCTGGGCGAAGTGTCCCGCAAGCACTGCCGGCTGGTCCGCGACGGCGATTCGCTCCGCCTCGAAGAGCTCGGCAGTTCCAACTGCACCTACCACAACGCCCAGCGCGTGCAAGAAGCGATCCTCAGCCCCGGCGACAGCATTCAGGTCGGCCCGCTGGTGTTCGTCCTGCAGATTGACAGTGTCCCGCCGGACGACGAGCTGGCCCCGGTGATGGTGGGCACTGGCGAGCCACAAGAGGAGCAGTTCCTGGCCGAGGACGGCGCGCTTCAGTCGCCCAGCGACTTGGCCGGCAGTGGAGTACCCACGTTAGGCGAGGATCTGGCGGAGCTGGAGCCGGGCGAGTCGCTCGAATCCGAAGAGGCGGAGCCCGCGACCGCGCCCGAAGCACCTGCCGGCGAGGATGCGGCCTTCGACGATCTGATGGCCTCGGAATTAGGAGGAGCCGGCGAGGGCGAGCCGCATGCCGGCGAATCCGGTGCCGCCGGCCAGGCGGGCCAGGAAGGCCACGCCGGCCACGACGACGGGCTGGGGCTGGACGAACTGGACCTCGAGCACCCGACATTGGACCTTGGCGAGGAAGATCATCACGATCCGCTGAAGATCGAGGGCGAGCACGAATCGTCGCCGCACCCGCATTGATCGGCCGGCAGTCCTTTGTCCTTTGTCCTTGATCCGTCCTCCCGGGCGGTGTTCCCGCTCTGACCCCTGACTGGCATGTTTAGAGCGATCTCGAGTTGACTCACGTCCTTCGCGAGTTGCTCGTCGGTCATCGCGATGACTCGCGCACGAAGGTCGGGGGTAAAGCCTGGCAAGGCTCGGAACGGGGGGATTTGCGATGTCCCAGCGTTCGCGCCCCCGGCGAATTGCCGGGCGACTTGGGCACCCAACTGTTTCAGCAGGTTTTCAAGCTTTGCGACTTCCGCCGCGGCCCGGTCGCGTTTTGCCTTGGCCGCGGTAAAGCGGGCGGCCAGCGCGGGTGGGGCGAGGAGTTGCCCGGAAGCCGCGTCGCGCGTGCAGTGGACGATCAGCTCCGCCAGGTCCCGCTCACCCGCCGCTAACTCCCCCCGGACTGCTAATAGCCTCTGCCGGACGCGCGGGACGACTTCCAGCAACCGCCGGACAAGATTCCACATTTCGATCCGCGCCTTCACCGAGCCGAGCGCGTGCAGGTCTTGCCAAAGACTGCGCCACCGGTCGCTCGCGATCCGGTGTTCTTCGCGAATGCGCCGCATCACATGGCGATCGGCAAGTACCCTCAATGCTTGGGCGCACCAGCTCGCGCAGGCCGGCGGGGGCTCGGCCAACCGCTCCAGGATCTGGGCCGTTTCGCGCAGCAGGAACTGGAGCCGCGCCGCAAGATCATCCCACCGCGCCGTAAGCCGGACAGTGACGAGTTCGCCCGCGCCGCCCTCCGGGCCGGGCCGCGGCACGACGAGCATGCCGGCGTCGGACCGGCCCAGCAACCGGACGGTGGGCACGTCGATCAGCCTCACCCGGTTCGGGGCGATGCTGCGAACGGCCGCCCGCGCGATGCCGAACGCAATGGCCTGCTCGAATTGGAAAGGCCCGCAAACGCCCGAGGCGTCTTCGATGAAGAAGGCGTGAATGCCG
>DASXMX010000314.1:0-2721 GCA_036495445.1 Tepidisphaeraceae bacterium | reverse complement strand
GAATGGGAAAACGGGCCATTCTTACGTAGGGGCGAACCTTGTGTTCGCCCTGTTCTGTAGGGGCGAATCTCGTATTCGCCCTGGTTTTCCACACGACGCACGAAGAGGGTGAACACGAGGTTCACCCCTACGGGAAGGGCGAACACAAGGTTCGCCCCTACGGCGGGGAATTCCGACGGGCGAAGTACCACAGCAAGGCGGTGAGCGACAGCCCGTCGCGGATCTCGTTGCGTTGGGTCATCGCCCAGACCGCGTCGGCGTCGAACCACCGGGCTTGGATCACCTCGTTGGTGTCGAGGATCTCGCCGACGCGATAGGCGCCGTGGCCGAGGCAGAGGTGGAACCGCTGGGACGAGACGCCGATGCTCGGGTGGTAGTGGCCCAAGTGCTCGATGCGGTCGGCGGCGTGGCCGCTCTCCTCGCGCAGCTCCCGCGCGGCAGCGGCGAGGACATCCTCGCCCCCGTCGATCGCCCCGGCGGGGACCTCCCAGGCGGTCGTGTCGGTGATGAACCGGTAGTGCTCGATCAGCAGGATCCGCCCGTCCGGCCCGACCGGCACCACGCCCACCGCGGCCCGCGGAACCTCGACCACGTGATGCCCCTCGATCACGCTCCCGTCCGGCAGTCGCACGTCGTCCTGGTGAAGGCGCACCCACGGGCTGTCGTAGATCGTTCGCCGGGCGAGGACTTTCCAGTGGGGGTCGGGCATTCCATTCCTCAAAGCGAACATTCCGGGAACCGGGGCACCATGATCGCGTCTAAACCCTTGATGTGAAAGCCCGCGTATCGGGTGCCTCAAATTGCTTGACGGGTGGCACGGACATGTACTCATGTCCGTGGCGCTCCCCGGCCGGAAGACCACGGACCAGAGTACTTGTCCGTGCCACCCGATCCGTTTCACGAGGAGTGTGCCATGAGAGTCCGGACAGCTTCGCGGCATGTGGTGGGGGCGGCACTTTTCATGATTTCCGTCGGTGCAGGCCCGAGCGACGCTCCGGGCAAACCGACGTCACGTCCCGCGACTCAGCCGGCGCAGGTGAAGATCGACATGGACAAGGCCGTGCCGGTCGAGTTGGCGGTGAAGGAGGACCTGACGCCGCAGGCGTTCACGACGCGGGACGGGCGAAGCGGCTGGGCGCTCCGCATCCCGGGCAACCGGCCGATCGCGACCCCGGCTTACGCCGACGGCAAGATCTTCGTGGGCGGCGGGTATGGGTCGCACGAGTTTTACGCGTTCGACGCGACGACCGGAAAGAAGGTCTGGCAGATGACCACCGCCGACGACGGGCCGACCGCCGCGGTGGTGGAGGACGGGTGCGTCGCGTTCAATACCGAGAGCTGCACGGTCATCATCGCCGACGCCAAGACCGGCAAGGTGATCTGGCAGGAATGGCTGGGCGACCCGCTGATGAGCCAGCCGGCGATCGCGAAGGGCAGGCTCTATATCGCCTACCCGGGCGGAAATCCCCGCGGGGCGAACAAGGGGGAGGCGACCGGCGTGCCCAACGCGCCGGCGCATGCCGCCGCGAACGGGCCGGCGGGTGCGAATCAAGCCGCGGTGCCTCTCGAGGCTCCTGCGAAGGTAGCTCTCGCCGGGGGCGGCGCTGCGGTCGGTCCTGCGACCGGTCATGGGCATCGATTGCTCTGCGCCGATCTCAAGACCGGCCGCCACATCTGGGAACAGGACATCGCGGGCGATGTGATCTCGGCGCCGGTGGTCGAGGGGGACCAGGTTTTCTTCACCTGCTTTGACGGGACGAGCTTCGCGCTGAATTGCGCGGACGGCACGGTCGCCTGGAAGAAGCACAACGCCGGCACCAGCGCGCCGCTGGTGGCGAACGGGCAGGTGCTGGTTGCCCAGCGGCAGGAGGTTGGGAAGGACGTCGAAGAGGGCGTTCAACGCCTCGACCTGAAGAAAGGGGACGCGCAGGAAGCCAAGCCGCTGGCGGCGGGGAAGGCGGAGTATCTGAAGGAAGGCAACGGCGGCGCGGTGGCGTTGTCGATGCCCGCCCAACATGCGGCGGACGCGAGCGTGGGGTTCGCCAATGCGCCTGCGGCGGCAGGTCTTGGCGGCGCCGCCAAGAACGCGAACGTCTCGACCGTGGCCGGCGCTTGGGCGTATCAGGGATCGCGTGTCGCGTACGCGCAGGGGCGGATCCTCAATGCCCAGGCGAACCGCTTCAACTGCATCAACGCGAAGGACGGCACCGTCGCCTGGCAGGCCGAGGCGGTAGGCAAAGGCGTAAGCGAACAGGTGCAGGCCTTCAGCCCACCGGCGGTGGCGTCGGGGAACCTGTACGTCTGCAGCGCCCAAGGGCATCTCATCGCCCTCGATCAGAAGGACGGCAAGGTCGGCTTCCTCTATTCCACGGGCCAGCCGATGGCGTTCCAGCCGGCGCTGGCCGGCGGAAATATCTACGCCGGCACGACCAATGGCATGCTCATCTGCCTCAAGACCGGCAACCCGGCCGTCGACGGTTGGACCGCGTGGGGAGGGAATGCCCAGCATAATAAGAAGGAGTAAGGAGGCGGGCGAGGGGTTGGGACGCCTGATCCAATTCCCCTCCCCCGGAGTACCGAGGGAGGGAGAAAAGTCGCGCTTCACATTCCACGTACTACAAGTCTTGACTCCAGAAACGAACCGGGGCGAGCGGAGTGAAATCCGCTCGCCCCGGTTTGCTCTCAGTCCCTGCCTGAACCCTGAACCCCGAACCCTTTAGC
>DASXMX010000313.1:0-11256 GCA_036495445.1 Tepidisphaeraceae bacterium | reverse complement strand
ATGACAAGGTGACAAGGTGACAAGGTGACAAGGTGAAGGGGTGACAGGGTGCGGGAGGGTTCAGGGCTCAGGCGCGAGCGGGAACCCAGTGCGTAGCGGTCGGACCAAAGATCCAACCGTCTTAGAAAGCGTTGCTGATTCCGGATTGCGGATTGCTGATTGGAGGATCCGCATTTCAATCGGCAATCCGAAATCAGCGATCCCCTCCCGGCCGGGCCTTCACATTGTCACCCTGTCACCCCCTCGCCCTGTCCTAGAGGGCGACCGCACGTATCTTTATCGCGAGCTTGCGCCCGCGCCCTGCCAAGCGCTCCGTTAGGCCGGCCCGTCGGTCACGAGGCCAAACTGCGCGCATTCTCTATCAGAAGCGTCGCCAGCACCGGTTGGAAACCGTGTCCACGGGAAACCCGCTTACACCTTCCGCGGCCCCGCGAGCATATAATTCATGGCGATCGCGCGAAACTGCTCGACTTGCTCCGATTTCCACGGCTCGGTTTTTCCCGTCTCCGACGCCATGATCGTCGCGACATCCGGCGCCATCTCGATCGCCGCGCGGGCGTTCAGGAATAATGCCCGGGTGCGGCGGGCCAGGACGTCATCAACGGTTCGCGCCATCTCGTATCTCACCGCCCACACCACCTGCGCCGCGTAGATCGGCAGCGCCGGGTGGAGTTGCCGCCCGAGGGCGGCGTCGGCATCCATCAACTGCCGCAAGCCGAGGGCGTCGGCGCCGTAGTACCACAGGTCGCCCAACTCTTCGGGACGGTCGTAGTGGCCGTGGATCTTGAGCGTCTTCGTCGGGCAGGGCTGCTCGTCGAGCCGGCCGAGGGTGGCGGCGTGGTCGACGCAGTCGGCCGCCATCCGGCGGTAGGTCGTCCACTTCCCGCCGGCGATAGTCAGTAGCCCCGATCGCGAGACGTGGATCGTGTGGTCGCGCGAGAGGGCCGCCGTGTTGCCCGTCTCCGATGTCGCCTTCACCAGCGGCCGGATGCCCGCGAAAACGCTCAGCACGTCCGCCCGCGTGGGCGGCTTGGCCAGATAGCGCGCAGCGGTCTCCAGGATGAACTCGATCTCCTGGTCCATCGCCACCGGCTCGAGGCTCACCTCCCTGATCGGCGTGTCGGTCGTGCCGAGCAGCGCGTGCTCGTGCCACGGGATCGCGAACATCACGCGGCCGTCGCTGGTCCGCGGAACCATGATAGCGGCGTCGCCCGGCAGGAACGAACGGTCGAGCACGAGGTGAACGCCCTGGCTGGGCGCGATCATCGGCTGCGCCGCCGGGTCGTCGATCCGCCGCACCGCGTCGCTGAACGCGCCGGTCGCGTTGATCACGCTCCGCGCGTTGAGCGAGTGTGATTGACCCGACTCCAGGTCTTGAAAGGTGAGTCCGTCGATGAAGCCCTCGGCGTCGTGGCTCAGGGCTGTCACGCAGGCGTAGTTCAGCAACGTCGCCCCCTGCTCGTCGGCGGTTCGGGCCAGGTCGATCAGGAGGCGGGAATCGTCGAATTGCCCGTCGTAGTAAAGTACGCCGCCGCGAAGGCCTTCCCGTTCGAGCGTCGGGATGTGCTCCAAGACTTCGTCGCGGGACAGCAACCGGCTTTTGCCGAACCCGTACCGTCCGGCGAGCATGTCGTACACCTTCATGCCGATGCCGTAGAACGGCGCTTCCCACCACGAGTAGTTCGGCACGACGAATGCCTGGTCGTGGACCAGGTGCGGCGCGTTCTGGCGAAGGATGCCCCGCTCCCGCAGCGCCTCCATCACCAGCGACACGTTCCCCTGCTGCAGGTATCGCACCCCGCCGTGCACCAGCTTGGTGGACCGGCTCGAGGTCGCCTTGCCGAAGTCGCTTTGTTCGAGCAGGCACGTGCGATACCCGCGCGCCGCCGCGTCGACGGCGATCCCGACGCCGGTCGCCCCGCCGCCAATGACGGCGATGTCCCACGGACCGTTGTGCGAGAGAAGTCGATTGAGCGACGTTTGCCGATCCATGGTGCGCGTCCCGCGTCCTCTTGTTGTTCCTCGCCCGCAGCTACGGGCGGACCCCCGTGTCCGCCCGCATGTAGGGGCAGGCCACGCGCCTGCCGTTGAATGTAGGGGCAGATCCCTGTGTCTGCCCTCTTTGTTGCCGGACCGAGAATGGCAGAGACAGGGCTCTGCCCCTACAGGACACAATAGGGCAGGCACGGGGGCCTGCCCGTACGTGCCGACCCCCATCGCCTTTGCCGCGGCGGCGGCGAGGAGGCCGCCGACGATCGGCGCGACGACCGGGATCCACGCGTACCTCCAATCGCTGTTGCGCTTGCCGGGGATCGGCAGCAGCGCGTGGGCCAGCCGCGGCGCGAGGTCGCGGGCGGGGTTGATGGCATACCCCGTCGTGCCGCCCAACGACAGGCCGATCGCGAAGACCAGCAATCCCACCGGCAGCGCGCCCAGGGCGCCGAGGCCCAGCGTCACGTTGTGTTTCGACGCCGCCCCGAGGTCCAGCGCGAAGCTCGGATCGACCATCAGGAAGATCGGGAAGACCAGCACGAACGTGCCGATCACCTCGCAGAAGAAGGCGGTCGCGTAGCTGCGGATCGCCGGTGCCGTGCAGAAGCAGGCGAGCTTCGCGTCGCCATCCGCGGTCGCTGCGAAGTGCTGGTTGTAGAAGAAATAGACGAAGCACGCGCCGATGAAGGCCCCGATCATCTGCCCGGCGACGTAGACCGGCACCTGGTGCCACCCGAAGTTGCCCTTGTGGGCCGCCGCCAGCGCGATCGTTACGGCCGGGTTCAGGTGCGCGCCGCTGTAGGCCGAGACGCAGAAGACGCCCACGAAGACCGCCATCCCCCACCCGAACGTGACCACGATCCACCCGGCCCCGTTTCCCTTGGTCCGGTTCAGCACCACGTTGGCGACCACGCCGTTGCCGAGAATGACGAGAATCGCCGTGCCGATCAGCTCGGCGATGAAGGGTTTGATGTCCATTGAGATTCTGTATTGATGTGAAATGCAGCCAAAGCAAATCTGCTTCTTCATCCCGAAGAATCAACAGCCTCGATTATTCAGAGAACTTCAGCCCCGTCCCTGTGGGGACACGGACGAATGTTCCTCCCAATCCCGCGACCTTCGCAGCGATTCGGTCCATCGGGCGCGCCGGTGGGCGACCTCATCCCGGCCCAGTTGCGGCTCGAACCGCCGCTCGACGGCCCACTTCGCCTTTACGTCTCCGCGATCCTTCCAGTAACCGACCGCCAGCCCCGCCAGATAGGCCGCACCCAGCGCCGTTGTTTCGGTAACGCGCGGCCGGACGACCGGCACGCCGAGCAGATCGGCCTGGAACTGCAGCATCAGGTTGTTGGCCGCGGCGCCACCGTCCACACGAAGTTCCTCCATCTCGATCCCGGAGTCCTGCCGCATCACGTCCAGCACGTCGGCGACCTGGAACGCGATGCCCTCGAGGGCCGCCCGCGCAAAGTGGGCGCCGCTCGTCCCGCGGGTGATGCCGGTGATCGTGCCGCGGGCGTACTGGTCCCAGTGCGGCGCGCCCAGGCCAGCGAACGCGGGCACGATGTAGACGCCGCCCGAGTCCTTCACGCTGCCGGCGAGCGCTTCAATCTCGGCGGCCGACTTGACGATCCCCAGCCCGTCCCGCAGCCACTGCACGACCGCCCCGCCGATGAAGACGCTCCCTTCGAGCGCGTATTCGGTCTTCCCGCCGATCTCCCAGGCGACGGTCGTCAGCAACTGGTGCTTCGACGCGGCCGGCTCGGCGCCGATGTTCATCAGCATGAAGCATCCGGTCCCATACGTGTTCTTCGCCAGCCCGCGCGCAAAGCATGTCTGCCCGAAGAGGGCCGCCTGCTGGTCGCCCGCGATCCCGGCAATCGGGAGCGGCCTGGCAAACACCCCCGCTGCCGTCTGGGCGTACACCTCGCTGGACGAGCGGACCTCCGGCAACATCGCCCGCGGAATCCGCAGCAGCGAAAGCAGTTCGTCGTCCCATCGCCGCGTGCGGATGTTGTAGAGCATCGTGCGCGACGCGTTCGACACGTCGGTGACGTGGATCGCGCCGCCGGTGAGCTTCCAGAGGAGCCACGAATCGACCGTGCCGAAGGCCAGTTCGCCCCGCTCGGCGCGATCGCGAGCGCCGGGGACGTTATCGAGCAGCCAGCGGATTTTGCTCCCGGAGAAGTAAGCGTCGATGACCAACCCGGTCTTTTGCTGGACCAGCGGCAGGTGCCCCTCGCGCTTGAGTTGATCGCAGAATCCCGACGTCCGCCGGTCCTGCCAGACGATCGCGTTGTGGATCGGCTCACCCGTGCGCCGGTCCCAGACGACCGCAGTCTCACGCTGGTTGGTGATGCCGATCGCCACGATGTCGTTGGCGGAGAGCCCGGCCTTCTGGAGGACTTCGGCCGCCGCGGCGCGCTGCGATTCCCAGATCTCCCGCGGATCATGCTCGACCCACCCGGCCCGGGGAAAGATCTGCCGGAACTCCCGCTGCGCGACCGCGCGGATGTTCCCGCCGGCATCGAAGAGAATCGCGCGGGAACTGGTCGTGCCCTGGTCGAGCGCCAAAATCAACGACACGATACGCCTCCTTCCGCCAAGTCAGTCGAATTAACGACGTGAACTCCGCCGAGCCCGGGACGATGTAGTAACATCGTGACCATGGCGGAGCAACAACGATGGTCCGGTGCATCAGAATACGCTCCGACCATAACAGGCACCTGACGATTCGTCGGCCGCAGGGGACGCGCAGAATTACAAAGGTTTGGGAACAAACTGCGCCGCCGAGCGAACTGATGATATAGGGGGAATTGTCGGTCGTATCTGAGGACCCGCCATGGTCCGCCTTCCCAATCGGCCGTTTGGCGACATCGCGCCCGCCGCCCGTACTCTCATATTGTTTTTCGCGGGTAAGCATTCTCCGCGCACGCGCGCCGGGCCTATTGAACGATTGGAGGCGAGGCGGTTGCTCAGCGGCGGGTATACGTACGTGCCGTTGGCCTCGTTCTCCGCCGCCGGGCCGGTCGGCTCTGCGCCGCAGGGCCAGCTCGCGATCTTTCAAGGGAGCCTGTACGGCTTCACGTCGACCGGCGGGGCGAACGGGACGGGGACGGCGTATGAGGTGCAGCCGGGGAATCCCTCCCCGATCCTGCTCGCCTCATTCCCCGCTGCTACGTCGAGTACTTCGTCCGCGGTCTCGGCGGGGCCGGTTGTCGATTCGGCCGGGGACGTGTTCGGCGCCACGCAATCCGGCAGCCAGGACGGGACCGTTTTCGAGATTCCCAACGGCAGCGGCGCGCTCTCGACGCTTGCGACCTTCAACAGCACCACGACCGGCAGCGTGCCAGGCGGCAACCTCGTTCTCGACTCGTCCGGCGACCTTTTCGGCACGACCGCGAGTGGTGGCGCCAACGGCGCCGGGACCGTCTGGGAACTGCCCAAGGGCAGCACCTCGGTCACCTCCTTGGCCGACTTCTCGCCCGACACCGTGAACGGCGTCAGCGAGAACCCTGGGACCAAGCACATCGCGATGGACACACACGGCAACCTAATCGGCACCACGGCCAGCGGTGGCGCCAACGGGTTTGGCACGGTGTGGGAACTGCCCAAGGGAAGCCAATCGATCCAAACCCTGGCCGCCTTCAACGGTTTCAATGGCATGACGCCGACCGGCAACGTGGCGGTCGACCGCTTCGGGGACATCTTCGGCGTGACCCAGTTTGGCGGAGCCAGCTTCAAAAGCCAGGCCACCCCGCAGGGGACCGGAACCGTGTGGGAAGTGCCGGCCTCCGGTGGCCAGATCGCCAACCTGGCCAGCTTCACCAATCGCTCCGGCGGCGCGGCACCGGCCGGCGGCGTGGTCCGGGATCAGAACGGCAACCTGTTCGGCACCACCGCGTTCGGCGGCGCCGCGGGCGCGGGCACGGTCTGGGAAATCCCCAACGGCAGCACCAATCTCACCACGATTCAAACGTTCGCCGGCACCAACGGCGCCAACCCGCGCGGCGACCTCGTGACCGACAGCTTCGGCAACGTCTACGGCACGACCTCGGCCGGCGGTCCGGATCAGGGCGGCACCCTCTTCGTCATGGACCGCGGCGGCGCCAGCTTCTCCGCCGCCGACCTGACGGCATCGGTCGTCCGCACGACATTGCCATCCACCCTCCCCGCCGGGCGGTCGTCACTGGGACGCGCGACCGTCGCGATCAGCAATTCGTCCCCCTCGCCGGTTCGGGGCGTCTTCACAATCAACGTCTATGCCGCGCCCGGCGGCGCGCTCGACGCCAGCGCCACGCAGATCGGGTCGGTCACTCGGCCGCTGGAGGTCCGGCGCAACGGCGCGACCCTACAGCGCGTCCCCGTCCTGGTGTCCCCCGCCGATGCGACCGGAGACGTGACGTTGCTCGCCCAGGTGGTCGACGCCGCCGGGAATGCGTCCAACGTCTCCGGCGGTCCAACGGTGACCGTCACCGCGCCATCCGTGTCGCTCTCCGAAACCTTCACCCGCATCACGCTTCCGACCACTCTCGTAAGCGGTCAAAGGACACAGGGCCTGATCACGCTCCAGATCACCAACGACGGCAACGTCGCATCCGTCGGCCCGGTCCAGATCACGCTGGTCCTCTCGCCCCAGAGCGGCGGCGGTCCCGACACCCCGATCGCCTCCGCGGTGCGGTTACCCGTGATCGCGCCCGGCCGCTCCGTGCGCGTGCGCGTTCCGGTGACCTCGATTCCCGACGGATTGAACGGCACGTTTACGCTCGCCGCCCAAGTGACCGATCCCGCCGGCGGGACGAGCACCGCCGACTCAGGCATGGTCTTCACAGTGAGCCCTCCCGCATAACGAAGAGTCTTTTGCGTAGCGGTCGGTCCGAAGCTCCACCCTCCGTCCAATGCGCCGCCCGCCCCGACAGCCTGCGAACGCGGACTCCCCTCGCGCGTATGTTGAAACGAGCAACAGGCGCGACCCACTGGGAGCTGACGAATGAAGGCGGTTTCGCGGCGGCGGTTTATGATCGCTGGGGCACTCGGGGCGGCGGCGCTCGGGACGCCGGTGTTTCGGAGTTGGGCGGCGGAGCGGCAGGCGCCAAAGGTTCTTCCGGTCGGCCAGAAGTACATCACGTCCTATTACCAATTCACGGACGAGGCGGTCCGAGCGCTGGCCGCGGGCGCGCTGCCGAACGGGCCGGAGTATCTGCACGTTTTCGTCCAGAGCGCGCCGGGGACGAAGCCCCGGCCGCGCACCGCGAAGGCCGTGCAGAGCTGCGGGAGCAGCTTCAAATACGGGTACGCATTTGATCTGCACAAATACGCGATGTGGAAGGAGGCGGGCGACGACCAGTTGAAGGCTTGGGCAACCGAGTTCCGGGCCGCGGCACTCGATTCAGCGGCGCCGGCCGATTACTTCGCCTTCAACGAGATGCCGGACGATGCGCCGCAACATCCCGAGCTGCGGCGGAAGGTCGCCGCACTGGTGCGGCATCTCCATTCCGCGGGC
Source organism: Tepidisphaeraceae bacterium (assembly GCA_036495445.1). Classification (GTDB taxonomy): domain Bacteria; phylum Planctomycetota; class Phycisphaerae; order Tepidisphaerales; family Tepidisphaeraceae; genus DASXMX01. Next base: position 3,764 of record DASXMX010000313.1, on the reverse strand, counting down.
GGTGGGCCCGCGCTTCGCGGCGTCTTCTATTTCACGCAGAGGAACCTCACGCCGGTGACTTGGGTCGGGGAAAGCGAGGAGCTTTGGGAGGTGCTCGATGAGACGTGCGACCTGGTGGTGGGCGAGCACTTCGAGTCGGGCCGGTTCGTCGCGCGGCATACGCCCCAGCAGATCGCCGACCTGTTCGACGTCCCGCCGCGGTGGATGGTCGCGAGCGGCGACCCGCGCCGCATCCGCATCGCCCGCGACAAGTACGCCGTCCTCAGCTCCACCTACTACGGCCCGCAAAGCACCAACTGGGCCGGGCTGCGAAGCGACCAGGCGTCGCCCGAGGAGCTGAAGCGCTTCCTGGAAACGCTGGTCACCGCGACGCGCCTGAGCGAGTTCGGCAAACGGCGGATCGTCTTCAGCCCGCTCCAGACGCTCAACCTCGACCGGCGGCTCTACCCGATCCTCGCCGAAGTCATCAAAGCCGATCGGTGCGGGAAACGGGATTAGGTAAGCACATCCCCAGTAGTCGTGTCGCCCCCGGACCGGTTGCGGTTTCGCGCCGGGCACGCCTCCGTCGCCTGTCAGACATGACATGCCGATTGAAAAACCGACAGCAAACGCAATGTTGTGATACCATCATCTGCTCGCGAGCGCCAGCGTGCGTGCATGCATTATGGTCGACGGACCACGTCAAACCTCGGGAGTGATTGAACCCGGACCTCCCCAAGTCCGCCGCAGCTTTTGGGACCCGGCGTTTCGGACCAAGCTGTTGCTGTGCATGGCCGGCGTGGTCGTGCTGACCGGGGTCGTGATCCTCGCCGTGGCCGACCGAAACAATCGCGTCAGCACCGATGCGCTGGTCACCTCGCTGTTCCGCGAGACGAGCAACCGGGCCGCCACGCAAACCCGGGATTACGTCCTCCGCGCCGCGCCGGTCGCGCGATCGCTGCAGCAATTGAGCGATCGGGGATTGGCGTTGGACGACCTGGACCGGCTCGCGCCGCAATTGCTGGCCTTCCTGCAGGGAAACGACGGCCTCACCTGGGTGCTCTATGGCGACGAGTCGGGCGACTACGTCGGCACCACCCGTCTCAAGGACGGGCAGATCCACATCGAGCGCACCCACCTCGTCGACGGTCGAACGCATTTCACGGAGTACGCGGTGCAAACCGACGGAACATGGAAGGTCGTCGCTCAGGAGGAGGATCGCCACTACGACCCCCGCCAACGCCCGTACTACGCGCTGGCCCGGCAATCGGGGCAGCTCGCCTGGACCCGGCCCTACATGTTCTTCAGCCAGGGGGTGCCCGGCATCTCCTGTGTTCTTCCCGTTTACCGGCCCTCGGGCAAGTTGCGGGGCGTGTTCAGCGTGGAGTTTGATTTCAACGAGCTGTCCGGGTTCATTGGCCGGCTGTCGATCAGCGATCACTCGCGTCTCTTCCTCTTCACGCCAGACCAGACGTTGCTGGCCCACCCCAGCATGAAAAACCTGCGGGGCAACCGCGCCGGAGCCGGCGGCAGGATGCTGACGCTGGCCGACACCGGCGATCCGCTGGTCGACGCCTTCCGCAAGCACATCCGCCCCGGAGACCTCCGTTCAACCGGCGCGGACGGGTTCCATTTCCTGCGCTTTCAGCACGACGGCGTGAACTACCTGGCATCGACGACGGTCTTTCCGATCAGCGACGACCAATCCTGGGTGATCGGCGCCATCGCGCCGCGGGCGGACTTTGAGGCCGGGGCGTGGCGGACGCGGTGGCAGTCGCTTGCCGTCGCCGCCGGCGCGCTGTGCCTGGCGGCCCTGCTGGCCGCGGCGCTGGCGCGCCACATTTCCGAGCCCATTCGCGCCCTCGTGAGCTTCATGGGACGCGTGGGCGACGGCGACCTCCACGCCAACGCCGATTTTCATGGCGGGCGCGAGTTCCACCAACTCTCGACCGCCCTGAACCACATGATTGCCGACCTGCGCGAACGCCTGCAGTTGCGCAGTTCGCTTCAGGTGGCGATGGAGGTGCAGAACAGCCTGCTGCCGGCGTGCGACCCGGCGCTCCGCGGCCTGGACATCGCCGGGCGGACCAAGTACTGCGACGAGACCGGCGGGGATTACTTCGATTTCGTCGAGGTCGAGCCGACGTCCGAGTCGTCGCTGCTGGTCGCCGTCGGTGACGTGATGGGCCACGGCGTCGCCGCCGCGTTGCTGATGGCCACCGCGCGAGCCGTGCTGCGCTGCCGCGCGCTGGACCGGCCCGGCTTGGGCGCGCTGATGACGCGGATCAACCAGGTCCTGGCCGCAAACAACCGACACCATCGCTTCATGACCCTCGCCCTGCTCGAAATCGACGGCCGCAACGCCACCGTCGGCTGGGCGAGCGCCGGCCACGACCCGGCGATCGTCCTCGACCCGGCGACGGGCCAGTTCGAGGAACTGGACGCCGGCGACATTCCGCTCGGCCTCGACGAGCGGGTCGAGTACGCCGACTATCGCAGCCGGCCGTTCGCCCCGGGCACGGTGATGGTCATGGGCACCGATGGGATATGGGAAACCCTGAACACCAACGAGGAACTCTACGGGAAGGACCGCCTGCGGCAGGTCATCCGCGCCAACTGCACCTTGCCCGCAAAACAGATCGCCACCGCCCTGGAAACCGACCTGGCTGGCTTCCGCGGTCCGTGCTCGCCCCATGACGACGTGACGTTTGTGATCGTGAAATTCCTCGACGCCACACCGCCTCAAACGCCCGCCCCGCCGCTTGGTACATAGCGATAGCCCGGCACATGCGTGCCGGTCGCGACGCACCGATTTGGAGGCGCGTCGACTGGAATGCTTTTCCCGTTTGCTCATCCAAGGAGATTCATCATGCAGTCGAACGAGAACAGTGGGATTTCGCGGCGCGAGTTGGGCAAGCGGGCGGGACAGGTCGCGGCGGTCGCGGCGCTGGCGGGCATCGCGGTCCCGGCGGTTCACGCGGCGGGGAGTTCGACGATCCAGGTGGTGCTCGTCGGTTGCGGCGGTCGCGGGACCGGGGCGGCCGGCAACGCGCTTCGAGTCAAGAACACGCAGACCAAGCTCGTCGCCATGGCCGACGTCTTCAAGGACCGGCTCGAGAATTCCTACAAGTCGCTGACCAGCAACAAGGATCTGCACGGCAAGATCGACGTCCCCGACGACCGCCGGTTCATCGGGTTCGACGGCTACAAGAAGGCGATGGACTGCCTCAAGCCGGGCGACATCGCGATCTTCGCCACGCCGCTCGCCTTCCGGTGGGTGCACTTCACCTACGCCATCGAGAAGAAGCTGAACGTCTTCATGGAAAAGCCCCTGTCGGCCGACGGCATCGTCAGCAAGCGGATGCTGAAGCTGGCCGAGGATGCGTCGGCCAAGAACCTGAAGGTCGGCGTCGGGCTGATGTCCCGGCACGCCCGCCACCTCCAGGAACTGCAGAAGCGGATCGCCGACGGCGCGATCGGCGACATCATCCTGATGCGCGGCTACCGGATGGCCGGGCCCGTCGCCAGCTTCCAATCGACGCCCAAGCCGTCAAACATCACCGACCTGGAATACCAGATCCGCCGGTTCCACAGCTTCCTGTGGGCCAGCGGCGGCGCGTTCAACGACTACAACATCCACATCGTCGACCACCTCTGCTGGATGAAGAACGCCTGGCCGGTCAAGGCGCAGGGCGTGGGCGGCCGGCATTACAAGTTCTCGGACGACGGGAAGCCGTTCGTCGACCAGAACTTCGACTCGTACGGGATCGAGTACTCGTTCGCCG
>DASXMX010000312.1:0-4759 GCA_036495445.1 Tepidisphaeraceae bacterium | reverse complement strand
TCATCACAGCCGTAGACGAGCCGCGGAATGCGGGCGTTGACCATCGCGCCCGCGCACATCGGGCATGGCTCGAGCGTGGCGTAGAGCGTGCAATCGAGCAGCCGCCAATGGCCCAGCGTCGCGCCCGCCTCGCGCATCGCGAGGATCTCAGCATGGGCGGTCGGATCGTGATCCGTCTGCCGGCGGTTGAACCCGCGGCCCACAACGCGGCTGGTCGGATCATGAACGACGACACACCCGATCGGCACCTCGCCGATCGCCTCAGCCTGCCGGGCCAGTTCGACGGCCATCTGCATGTAAGGGATGGGATCGGTCGCGGCGGTCACTGCACCGGCACCACGCGCGTGACTTCCGGCACCCGGTCGCGGAGGTTCCGCTCGATGCCGTGCTGCAGGGTGAGATTGCTGCTGGGGCACCCGTGGCAGGCGCCGTGGAAACGGATCTGGACTACGCCATCGGCGGCGACGTCGACCAGCTCGATGTCCCCGCCGTCCGCCTGGACGGCCGGGCGAATCAGGTTGATCACGCCCTGCACGCGGTCGCGGACGGTGGTCGGGGTTTGAGTCTCGGACGATTCCATCGGGCCCTTGGAAACGATTATAGCGATCGGTCGATGCATCGACAAACCACCCGCTACAATGGGCGCACATGAAAGAGCGCATTCAAAAGGTCCTGGCGAACGCCGGGGTTGGGTCCCGGCGGGCGATCGAAGAGATGGTTCGGCAGGGGCGGGTCTCGGTGAACGGCAACACGAGGGTCGAGCTGCCGATCCTGGTAGATCCCGAGCGGGACAAGATCGCGGTGGACGACGAGCCGGTCCGCCTCACCAGCCGCCGGGCGAGCGAGCGTGTCTACCTGATCATGAACAAGCCCCGTGGGGTCTACAGCACCAACGTCGCCCAAGGTGCGCAGACCCGCGCGATCGACCTGCTGCCGCCGGACTTCCCGCGCGTTTACCCCGTCGGCCGGCTCGACGCCGAATCGAAGGGGCTGCTCCTGCTCACCAACGATGGGGACCTGACGAATCACCTTACGCACCCGCGCTACGGCGTCGCGAAAACGTATCGCGCCGTTGTTGACGGCTTCGTCGATCCGAAGACCGTGCAGGAGCTGGAGAAGGGCGTCTGGCTGGCCGACCGCGAGGGGCGCGGGTTCAAGACCGGTCGGAGCCACATCAAGATCGCTCGTCGTTCGCGCGACAAGAGCATCCTGGAGATCACGATCCGCGAGGGGCGCAACCGCCAGGTCCGCCGGATGCTGGCCCGCATCGGCCACAAGGTCCGTGACCTGACCCGGACCAAAATGGGCCCGCTCACGCTCGAAGGCCTCGCACCCGGCCAGTTCCGCCCACTCACCCCCCGCGAAGTCCGCGAGCTTCAACAAGCGGGGAAGCGCGACACAAAGCGCCCGGCAAAGCACGGCGCCCAAGCGCAACCGAAAACGGAAAACGATTAGGAGCCGACGTCTATCGTATTCGTGACGACTGCCCTGTTACACGGGTTGCGATCCGTGTCACGGGAGGGCCACGAGCGCGCCGCGTAAGTCCAGCCGTTTTTCCATCCAAGCCCGGAAAAACTGCCGAATGTGAGTAAAGTTGTCCTATGTCCCAATCGCAAATCGCAAATCGCAAATCGCAATTCCCCAGCGACGTCCTGCGCCAGCTCGACAAACAGCACATCTGGCACCCCTTCACCCCGATGAAGCTGTGGAACGAGTCGGAGCCGTTCGTCATCGTCGCGGCCGAAGGGATGCACCTGATCGACAGCGACGGCAACCGCTACCTCGACGGCGTCTCCAGCCTCTGGTGCAACGTCCACGGCCACCGCGTTCCCGAAATCGACCAGGCCATCCGCGACCAACTCGGCAAAGTCGCCCACACGACGATGCTCGGCCTGGCCAGCGAGCCCGCGATCCTCCTCGCGGACCGCCTGATGAAGATCGTCCCGCAGGGCCTGACGAAGGTCTTCTACAGCGATGCCGGCGCCACTGCAACGGAGATCGCGTTCAAGCTCGCGGCGCAATACTGGTTCAACATCGGACGCCCCGAAAAGAACGAATTCGTCGGCTTCGCCGAGGCCTATCACGGGGACACGGTGGGCGCGATGTCGATCGGCCGGATCCCGGCGTTCCACAAGCCGTACTTCCCGATGCTGTTCAAGGTCCACTTCGCGCCGACGCCGTACGTCTACCGCCATCCGAAGTCGCCCGATCCCGACGCGGTGATGGCCGACTGCCTCGCGCAGCTCGAGTCGATCCTGAAGGCCCACGCCTCGCGCCTGGCGGCGATCTGCATCGAGCCGGTCGTGCAGGGGGCCGGGGGGATGATCGTCCAGCCGCGGGGCTTTCTGCGCACGGTGCGGGAACTGGCGAGCCAGTACGACGTGTTGCTGATCGCCGACGAAGTCGCGACCGGGTTCGGGCGGACGGGGCGGATGTTCGCGTGCGAGCATGAAGGCGTCTCGCCCGACCTGATGTGCGTGGCGAAGGGGATCACGGGCGGGTATTTGCCGCTGGCCGCGACGTTCGCGACGCAGCCGATCTTCGACGCGTTCCTGGGGGAGCCGGGGGAGGGGAAGACGTTCTATCACGGGCACACGTACACGGGGAACTCGCTCGCATGTGTGGCGGCGCTGGCATCGTTGGACCTGTTCGAGCGGAACAAGCTTGTCGCGTCGGTCGCCAGCAAGGCGCAGACGTTGTCGCGCATGCTGGATGACCTGCGTTCGCTTGAGCATGTGGGGGACGTGCGGCAGCGGGGGTTCATGGTGGGGATCGAACTGGTGGAGGAGAAGCGGACGAAGCGCCCGTTCGATCCGAAGCGGAGGGTTGGCGCGGAGGTATGTGGGCGGGTGCGAAAGCATGGGGTGGTCATTCGGCCTTTGGGGGATGTGGTCGTTCTCATGCCGCCACTCGCGATGGGGGCGGATGATTTGAGGAAGGTTGCGGAGGCAGTGAAAGTCGAGGTTTCGAACCTGTCTTGAGCCGGAGGGGCCGAACATCCTTCCCCACTTCACGCCCGCCGTCCCATTTGGGCTGTCGCGCCGCGGATTTCCCCTTTGCCTCACCCCCGCATCGATTAGTATGGCGCCATGCGGATCGTGTGGCTCATCCCCGTCGCGTACGTCGCCGGGATCGAGGGATTCGGGTTTTTCGTGCCGTATCTGCTCTTCCTCTGCGCGGTCGCGACGTTGGCGCGGATGAAACGCCACCGCCCCCGGCGGGCCGGGGGCGTTGCCTTGGCTCAATTGTCCGCTCCGCTCCTAGAACTCGAACCGGCTGCCGGCTAGGCGCTGGTCGATCTCGCCCAATACCCGCCGCTCGTCCGCCTCGTCCTTCGCGATGAACGTCACGCTGAACCGCACGTAAGCGCCCGCGTCGTCCCACGGAACGGTGCTGATCAGCTTCTCGGTGATCATCCACTGGCTGAACGCCTCGGCCTTCTCGAACGCGACGCGCTTCCCGTCCCTGCCCGTCGCGGCTTTCGGCACGCGCACGTAGAGGAAGAACGAGCCCTTCGGCTTCCTGGCGCCGAACCCGTGCCTGTTCAGCACGCCCACCAGCCCGTCCATCCGCCGCGAGTACTTGGCGGCGATCTTCTGCGTGATCAGCGGATGATCGAGGGCGTACGCGCAGGCCTGCTGGATGGCCAGGTACTGGCCCGAGTCGGTATTGTCCTTCACGTCGGCGTAGGCCTTGACGATCAGCGGATTGCCGACGACGAAGCCGAGGCGCCAGCCGGTCATGTTGAACCCCTTGCTCATCGACTGCAGCTCGATGCCGACGTCCGTCGCGCCCGGGGTCGCCAGGAACGAAAGCGGCTTGCCCTCGAAGACCAGGGCGGCGTAAGCCGCGTCGTGGATGACGATCAAATTATGCTTATTAGCAAATGCAACGACATCCGCGAAGAACTGCGGCGTCGCGCTCGCTCCCGTCGGATTGTTCGGGTAGTTGATCACCAGCGTCTTGGCCCGCTTGAGCCGCTCGGCGGGGATGCTGTTCAGGTCCGGCAGGAAGCCGTTCTTCTCCAGCAGCGGGATGTTGTGGACCTCGCCGCCATAGTATCTCGCGTGGGTGCCGAAGACGGGGTAGCAGGGCGTGGTCATGAGGGCGATGTCGCCCGGGTTGATGAAGCAGGCCGGCAGGATCGAAAGGGCGGCCTTCGAGCCGATCGAGTGGACGACCTGCGTGCTCGGATCGATCCCCTCGACGCCGCAGACGTTCTTCATCCACCGGGCGGTGGCTTCCTTGTACGGCTCGGCGCCGTTATCCGCATACCCGCGGTTCTCGGGGTTGCGCGCGGCATTCGCGAGTGCATCCACGCACTCGGGAAAGGCCATCTCGTCCGGCTCGCCGACGCCCATGTCGATCAGTTCCGCGCCGGGGTTGGCCTGCAGGGCCGCCCGCTTGGCGCGCTTGATCTTCTCGAACTTGTAGATCTCGGTGCCCTTGCCGTACTGCTTGCCGCCGATGCGGTCCGCGAAGAGGTTCTGAATGTAGGGATCGCTCATGGTGCGTGTTGGTGATGAAAACGTGCGGTTTCAAGAAACGAAGGGCGGATTATAGGGCGACGCGCGAAGCGATCAACCATGTGGCACAGCCGCCCCCGGCTGTGGTCCGCCGGCAGGCGGACGTCGATTCCCGCTTCGCGGGACACTGCCGAGGGCGGCTGTGCCACATGCCCTGTTAAGAACGTGCGCGGGACTTGACCATCTCGCCCCATTCACCCGATCATCCGCCCCGCAGGGTTCCAAAAAAGGGA
>DASXMX010000311.1:0-12637 GCA_036495445.1 Tepidisphaeraceae bacterium | reverse complement strand
TGCGGGCCGGTCGTCCGATGGCCCGGCGGGCGTGGCGCGGATCGAACAGGTGCTCGACAAGTATTGCCTCGCCCACGTGCAGATCAGCCCCGAAAGCCGCGTGAAGGTCGCCGCCGGCGCGGCGGCGGCCCGGTTGGTCGAACAGGGTTGGCGGACGTTTCTGGTCCGCGTGGACAACGAGGCGGGCGTCACCGCCGAGCTGCGCGTCGGCAGCCCCAACGCGGGCAAGCTGGCCAACTCGCCCGCCGACGAGATCCGCGACCGCTGGCTCGACCTGGTGCCCGACACCGCCCCGCCGATGGCGCCGAAGCTCTCCGGGCTCGGGCGTGAGTACCGCGTGCTGTCGGTCTACAGCCGCGATGCCGGGCAGCGGGAGGGGAAGCTCATCTTCGACGTCGGACAGGGCACGCAGGACCTCGGGTTCAGGAGCGAGGTCGACATCCTGTTCACCGCCGAGAAGGCGGCGCCGGTTACGTTTCGGCTGTCGGACGAGAACGGAAAGCCAACGACGGCCTCGCTGGTGATTCGCGATGGGCACGGGCGCGTGTATCCGTCGCAGGCGAAGCGGCTGGCGCCCGATATGGCCTTCCAGCCGCAGGTCTATCGGGCGGATGGGGAGACCGTCCGGCTCCCGCCTGGCACTTACCAAATCGACGTGAGTCGCGGGCCGGAATACCTGGTCGAACACCGGGCGGTCACGATCGCCTCGGCCGCGCCGCGGGAAATCGCGTTCCACCTGCGCCGATGGATCGACCCGGCCGCGATGGGGTGGTATTCAGGCGACCATCACATCCACGCCGCCGGCTGCGCCCACTACTCCAAGCCGACCGAGGGCGTTCTCCCATCAGACATGATCCGCCATTGCATGGGCGAAGACCTGAAGGTGGGCTGCAACCTGACGTGGGGGCCTTGCTTCGATTTCCAGAAGCAGTTTTTCACCGGTCAGATCGACAAGGTGTCTCAATATCCCTATCTGCTGCGGTACGACATCGAGATTTCCGGCTTCGGCTCACACCAGTCGGGGCACCTGGTCCTGCTGCGTCTCAAGCAAGAGATTTATCCCGGCGGAGACTCCGACAAGCACTGGCCGACGCTCTGCCTCAACGCATTGCGGTGGGCGAAGAAGCAGGGGGCAGTTTGCGGGCCGGCCCACTCGGGCTGGGGCCTCAAGGAACCGACGGCCGATCTGCCCAACTACTTCGTCCCGCCCTACGACGGGATCGGCGCGTGCGAGTACATCGTGGACGTAACGCACCAGGTGGAAGGCCCGGAGGGCAAACTCATTCCGGCCGACGACTTCCTCTCGCTGGTCGATACGCCGTACGTGTGGGAACTGAACATGTGGTATCACACGCTCAACTGCGGGTACCGCACCCGCGGCAGCGGCGAAACCGATTTCCCCTGTATCTACGGCGAACGAGTTGGAATGGGCCGCTCGTACGTGAAGCTGAACGGCCGGCTCGACTACGACGACTGGTGCCAGGGGATCGCCCAGGGGCGCAACTACGTCTCCGACGGCCGCAGCCATCTGCTCGATTTCGAAGTCGGCGGGGTCAGCGTCGGGGAACACGACAGCCAGTTGAATCTTACGGAGCCCGGCGCCGTCACGGTGAAGGCGAAAGTCGCCGCCCTGCTCGACGCGCAACCGCACGAGGACGTTCGCAACCGGCCGTACGACCATCAGCCGTACTGGTCGATCGAGCGGGCGCGGATTCCCCACACGCGGCAAGTCCCCGTGGAGCTGATCGTCAACGGGTATCCGGTCGCCAGGCGGATGATCGAAGCCGACGGCCGGCTTCAGGACATCGAGTTCTCCGCCGACATCCGGCGGAGCAGTTGGGTGGCCCTGCGGATTCTCCCCTCGTCACACACCAACCCGGTGTTCGTGGTGGTGGATGGCAAGCCGATCCGCGCCAGCCGTCGCAGCGCCAGATGGTGCCTCGATGGCGTCGACCAATGCTGGTCGCAGAAGAAGCGTTGGATCAGCGCCGCGGAAATGAACGATGCCGAGCAAGCCTACGGGCACGCCCGCCAAGCTTACCGCCAGATCCTCGCCGAAAGCGACGCGGACTGATACCGGAGCGGGAGGGCGAGGCTCCGGCCGAGCCGCGTCTTTCGAGCGAGCCGAGTCTTTCGAGCGAGCCTCGGCTCGGCCGGAGCCTCGCCCTCCCAGGGGCCGCCCCCTCCGCCCTCGATTAGACCTTCCCGCCCGCTCCGCATAGATTCTCTCACCAGCATGAAGTACGCGATCATTATCCCGGACGGAGCGGCGGACGAGCCGTTGAAGGAGCTGGGCGGCAAGACGCCGCTGGAGGCGGCGCACACGCCGAACATGGACCGCATCGCCATGGAGGGCCGCCAGGGAACGGCCCGCACCGTTCCCGAAGGATTCGAGAGCGGCAGCGACGTGGCGACGATGTGCCTGCTCGGGTATGACCCGAACGTCTATCACACGGGCCGGGCCCCGCTCGAGGCGGCGGCCCAGCAGATCCCGCTCGCCCCCACCGACTGGGTCTTCCGCTGCAACCTGGTGACCGTGATCGACGGGATCATGAAGGACCACTCGGCCAGCGGGATCAGCAACGCCGAGGCGCAGCGGCTGATCGCCGACCTGGCTCGCGCGCTCGACCTGCCCGGCTTCGAGTTCCACTACGGCGTCAGCTACCGCAACCTGCTGGTCTATCGCGGGCATGAGGCGTTCGACCTGACGACCAAGCCGCCGCACGAGATCCCGGACGAGCCGATCGCCAAATGGCTGCCCAAGGGCACGGGATCGCAGATCCTCCGTCAGATCATGGACCGCTCGCGCGAGCTGTTCCCCCGGCACGAAATCAACCAAGTCCGCAATGAGACGGGCCACAACCCGGCGACGCAGGTCTGGCTCTGGGGCCAGGGACACGCGCCGAACATGCCCAAGTTCCGCGACCGCTTCGGCGTCCACACCGGCTGCATGATCACCGGCGTCGACTTGCTCCGCGGGCTAGCGGTGCTGCTGGGGTGGGACGTGCGCGAGGTCGAGGGGATGACCAGCTTCCACGACACCAACTACGCCGGCCAGGGCCAGGCGACCGCCGCGGCACTCGACCAGTACGACCTGGTCTTCTCCCACATCGAAGCCCCCGACGAGGCCTCGCACCAGGCCGACTGGAACACCAAGGTCGACGCGATCGAACACATCGACCGCTACATCGTCGGCCCGGTGCTGGAGAAGCTGCGGACGTTCCCCGAATGGCGGATCATGGTCCTGCCCGACCACCCCACCCACATCGCCACCCGCAAGCACGGCTACGCACCGACTTGCTTCGCCATGGCCGGCACGCGGGTCAAGAGCCTCGTGCCCGCGGCCTACTCGGAGCGCAACGCCGCCGCGAGCGATTTGCAGATCGAGCGCGGGCATGAGTTGATGGAGTTCTTTTTGAGAGGCGGGAATCTATAAACGGGGAGATGCAAGTGGAACTGGAATTCAACTACGCTCTCGCCGATCTGCGCGAGTCGCTCGTCCCGGAGAAGTTCGCGGCAAACCCCGAGAAGTACGCGCGACGATGGATTCGCACGGCCGTTATCTGGGCCATCGCGGCACTCGTCGGCGCCATCGATGTCTGGCTTAATGTTTGGCTGAATCGGCGATTTCCCATACCGCACCGCCCGGAACCCCCGGACGTCCCATACGATTTGCGCACGGAGTTCCTCCCATCGGTGCTCCCGGCGCTGTGGGTATTCACCGTATACATTCTGACGATCCGGTTGACATGGAGGGGCTTGCGCAGGGGCGAGCGGGTGAAGGCCATGAATGCCGACCCGATTAGCAAAGTCATTCACCTTCTGGTTTCCGCCGCGATCGGCCTCGTGGCGGGAATCGGGATCGCCGCCGACGACTGGGACTCGATCGTGCGCATGTCTCCGGCCCGGGTCGCCCTCCTCGCCGTCGCCCCGTGGTGTGTGCTGGTTATCTCGATGCAGATCCTCGGGGTTCTCCAACGGCGTGGCAAGATCGTCGGCGAATGGCGACGCAAACCCAGTTGGAGACGGGCGAAATCGGTGAGGCTGGACGAAACCGGGTTCGTGCTGCGCGACCCGTTGTACCAGTTCACTTTCAATTGGGCTTACTTTTCCCGTGCCCGTGAGACCAAGAATCTGCTCATCATCGTAAGCGAAGGCGGCACGGAGTACTTGATTCCGAAGCGCGCGTTTGCACATCCGGCCGACTTGGAGCGCTGCCGATCGCTGCTGCAGAACGCCGTGCCGAAGACGCGGTTCCTTGTCAGGCCGGTCGGATTTGCGGTGCTGCCGCACCCTGTGCTCCCGCTCCCGGAACTGGCTGCCGAATCCGCGCCGCAGCCCACATTGACGGCGTCGAAGGAGCGAGTGACGATGCATTCCGTGAACGAATTGGAAGCTCAGCAGTGACCTACAATCCGCCTCCCTATCAACCGCCGCCGCAAGGCCCGCTTGGGCAATACCCACCCACGTATGCGCCGACGCCGGGCGCGGATCCGCTCGCTCCGGTCCGACGCGGCGGCGCGATGCTGATGGTGCTCGGGGTGCTGTCGGCCGGGTGCAGCGCGTACCACGGCGTCCAGGCGGTGACCGCGCCGTTTGAAAAGCTGGTGGCGCAGATGGGCGGGAAGCTGCCGGAGACGCCGCCGGGGATTTCGCCCGAAAATCTCGTTCGGGCCGCCTACGTGTTGGCGGCCGTGCTGGTGCTCGGGTTCGCGTTGCTCCTGTTTCTGATCGGTTTCTTCGCACGCCGCGGCGGCAGGCGGTCGGTGATCACCGGGATCGTGTTGGGATTCATCCTGCTCTTCTGGAGCGCGCTGAACACGCTCGGCGGGATCCTCTCGATCGTCGTCACACCCGGCACCATCCCGTGGGGGCAACTGGCGTATGCCATCGTGATCTGCGGCGTATCGATCGTGACACTGATCTTTCTCTTTCAAGCCCTGGGCGCATCCCGCGGGCTCGCGTGGCAGCAGCAACAGGCCCAATACTGGGCGATGCAGCAGCAACAGCCCCCCCGGCCGCAACCCGGCTATGGGTATGGATACGGGTACGGGTACGGCTACGGCGCGCCACCGGGGACGCCCGCGCCGCCGCCGCCCCAACAGTCGTTGGGGCCGATGCCACCGCCCCCTGGCACGTCGAATCCGGGGCCATCGGAGGGTGAACGGAAGGATCCGGGATGAGTGATCTCGTCGGACGCCCGGAGAAAAACATCGGATAGGCGGGGAATTTCGCGCAGCTTTTTATGGGACCCGCACATAATTAGGTTGTCGCTCGGCGGCGGGCGGCTTGCCGGTGCGGGGCGTGCGCCGCATGATGTGCCTCGTGCGGCGACGCGGGCGCCCGCGCCGAAGACGCGCCGCGCGTTGATGAACAAGCGCACCACCGTGGCCATTGCACCTATGCACCAGTCGTTAGCCCCCTCGTCACCGATGCGACCGATCGCCCAACAGCCCGCCGCGGAAGATGAAGGGGTTTCGGCAGTCCGCGACAAGGTCCTCGCGACCGACCCGGAATTCCGACGCCTGTACACGAACGCGCCCGAGGCGGAGCTGTCGGAGTTGCAGGACTACCTCCTGCTGGCCGGCGAACAGCCGCACGAGCCAGATCAGGTCTTCCCCAAGCTCCGCTGGGGCGGGCAGTTCGCCTACAGCTCGGCGGATCGCGAAGCGATCGCGAGCCTCGCCCAGCGCGTGCCCGACCGCGGGTTTGCGGTCACGCATGGGCCGGCCTACGTCCGGACCGGCTGGGGCATTCCCCTGATCTCGCCCAAGCGGCATTACCTGGTGGCCCGCAAGACGCTGCTGATCCCGCCGCGGGAGTTTTCGGACCGGTTCACGTACCAGGTGCAACTGGAGCGGCGCGAGCCCGCCCAGCGCGACGGGTCGGCCGAGCTCGCCACCGACATGTGGGTCGTCCGCAAAGAGGTCCCCACGGTCGAGCGCGTGCTCGCCCGGCTGCAGTTCAAGGCGCCGGACCTCCCCGTGGCGACGCTCGAACGGCGGGCGAAGAAGTTCGTCGAGCAGATCTTCCCGCTGTTCCTCACGCGCGAGGCCGCGATGCTCCGGGTAATCGAGCGCGACTGCCCCGCCGAGTTCCGCCATCGCTTTCCGCGCATCGTCGAGGTGGAGAAGGACTCCAAGGGTTACGTCCAACGACTGTGGACGACATGGCTCCGAAACAGCGGCACGCCGATCACGCAATTGGAGTTCGCCCGGCAGGCCGCCGAGCTGCTTCACCTGCTGCACGATAAGATCGGGATCATCCATCTCGACCTGCGAATGGACAACATGGTGATCTCGAACAGCACGGCCTGCTTCGTCGACTTCGGCTCAGCGGTGCGCGTCAACGAGAACATCCACGGGAACGCGGTGCTCTCGACGCTCTTCGGTGAACTGATGCGCACCAGCCAGATTCAGCGAATGATGGACCGAATGGCGACGGCCGGCTCGCTCACCTCGGCGGTCATCCGCGAGGCCCACCAGCGGGTGGACAAGGCGGTGGACGTCTTCTATTTGGCCGTGCAGATCAGCCAGCCGACGAGCAATCCGGACCTGCAGGACCTGGTGAAGTACGACAAGTACAGCCCCGAGGCAGTGGAACTGGCACGGCTGACGAACGACATCCTCCGCCCCGCCAACCCGATGAAGCCGCGGTACCGCACCGCGCTGGACGTGCTGCTGGAGATCCGCCGGATCGAGGCCAAGCTGAAGGCCAGCACCGCCCCGCGGGTGGTGATCACCGCGGTCGAGCCGGCACCGCCGGCGCCGCCACCGCCCGCGCGACAGCCCGCGCCGGCCGCGGCACCAGTCGCTGCCCAGCCCTCAGGATCGAACGCCCCCGCGACATCCTCCGCCGCGCCGAGCAAGCCGAAGGTTTACATTTGGGAATCCTAGGGTAACCCAAGCGATGATCCACGTCTCGCGATCGCCACGGTACTACGGATTACATGGGCGCACGGAGAACAAACGTCGATGGTCGATCCTTGGGCGACGGCCATCACGTCGTTGTGGAATGAAACGGGCGCGTTGGATAGTCCCGCTGCGAAGCAATTCGCGCCCAGTGCCAGTGCGAAGATCGCCGGGAACACGACGGTGATAACACTCGATCGACTCACGCGTTCCGATCCCGACATGACCGTGAATCAGCGCAGGGTCCCAGTCTCGCGGCGCCCCGAGGCAGCCGCGGGTTCCTGCTTATTGCTCACTATCCCGCCGGTATCGAATGTGTTGTGGACGTTTGAAGGCCCCCGTCACAAGCAAGGCAATTCGTGTCTGCGTCTATTTTGGCGCCGCGATGACGGAGGCAGCTTCAACTTGGAACAGACTCACGACAAACCCATCGTCCTTCTTCTCGTCGACCGTCAGCGTCCCCTCGACCACGACCTGGTCCGGGGAGTAGCTGACCGCTTTGCCCTTCGGGCAGGTCACGGTGATCGTGTGCTGCACCTGCGGCGGTTGGCCGAAGCAGCACGAGAAGAGGCTGGGGACCAGCGAGAACTTGGTGATCTTGTCGGCCTGGTCGAGCGGGACCATGAAGCCCTTGAGGCGGATCTTGCAGCCGCTTAGCTTCTTTACGTCTTCGGGGATGCCGCCCTTATCCGGATCGTAGTCGAAGTTCCCCAATTCCTTGATCGAGATCTCGGCGACCTGCCCCGGCACCGGCGGCGTGTGGACCTTCCGCTCGCCGGGCGCGGTGGGGATTTGATCTTTATTGGCGGCGGCGAGCGCCTTCTCGCAGACGCGAATCCGCTCCTGCACGCCGGCCAATTTCGAGGGGCTGTCCTGATATCGGTCGGCCACCGCCCGCAACAGCGGCAGGGCCTTGGCATAATCGCCGTTCGCGTAGGCCTGGTTGGCCCGGCTCTCGACGCTGCCGTCGATCTTGGGCGAGGCGGAGGAGATGCCCGCGAGCGACGTCGAAGCAATGGAGGCGACGATGAAAAGAGCACCGAACAGTCGACAACGCACGGGATGAACTCCTTCTTGCGGACGCCTTGCAGGCTATCGGCCGCCGCGAGTACAGTCAAAAACCGATGCAACCAGCCCGCACAACTCTTCTACTGCCCTCACGACGCCTCGTGGCAGCACTGGTATCGATCGTATGCGCGATCGGCGGGTGCGGTTCGCCGCCGCGGGAATCCGCCCCGTCAACGCAGCCGGCCGCCACCGCGCCGTCAGCCGGGCTGCAGTCGTTCCGGCCGGCCAGGGCGGAAGACCTCCGCATGCTGGTCGCGACCCGCAAGCCCGGGCCGGACGGGTTCCCGATCGCGACCATCCAGCTCTGGAATAACAGCAGCGACGAGGTGATCGTCGAATATCAGGCCGGAAGCGTCGTCCTTCATTGCGGCCCGTTCGAGCAGCACGGCCCGGCGTTCGTCCTGGGCCGCCGGCGAGAGATCCTCGACCCGCAACAGGAACTCGACTTCACCATGCCCACCGGCAACTGGTACCGCTCGCCAACCACCGGCCCGAAGGACCTGATGCTCCCGTCCGACCTGGAGAAGGGCAAGTACCCGATGTGGGCGACGTTCCGGGTCCCCGGCCCCAACGGCGGCATCGTCGAAAGCGATAAGGACGCGTACGAAGTGCCATGATCCCAACCCGCCGTGTTCTGCTGAGCGCCATTTGCAGTTGTTATCTGCTGACGGGTTGTTCCACGGCGCCCGCCCCGGCGACGCGGCCCGCGACTTCGCGCCCCGCGGCCGATCCCTTGAAGCCGGGGCGTGTCCTGGAATCGTTCGACGAAACCAGGGCGCGGGAATGCATACGCGTGGCCAAGCCCAAAGACCTGCAGGCGACATTCGCGACGCGGGCCGGCTCGGCCGATGGTTTTCCGATCGTCACGCTAAAGGTGTACGACGTGGCCGGCGACGACGTGATCGTCGGGTATGAGCCGCTCTGCGTGGTCGTTCGTTGCGGCAATTTCGAGCAGCACGGCCCGGCGATGACGTTCGTCCAACGGCGAGAGATCCTGCGCCCCCGGCAGCCGCTCGAGTTCGAACTCGCGTCCGGCGAGTGGACGCCCTCCGCAACAGGCGACGGCCCGCGCGACCTGCTCGCCCCGACCGAACTGCCGCCGGGGCGCTATCCGATCTGGGCCACCTTCCACCTCGGCGGCCCCGACGGCCCCGCCATCGACACGCCGCACGACTGGTACGTCGTGGACCAACCACCTACGGTTTCGCGTCCTTCGGCGCCTCGGTGATGCTCGCGGGTTCGAGTTGGAAGATGCTGATGATGAAGCCGTCCTCCTTCTTTTCCTCGACGGTGAGCGTCCCCTCGACGACGATCTGCTCGGGGTCGTAGCTGACGGCCTTGCCCCTCGGGCAAGTCACCACGATCGTGTGCTGGACCTGCGGCGGCTGGCCGAAGCAGCAGGAGAAGAGGCTGGGAACCAACGCAAACCGCGTGATGTGGTCGGCCTGGTCGGCGGGGATCATGAACCCGGTGAGGCGGACCTTCGAGCCGCTGAGACGCTTCACGTCTGCGGGGATATTGCCGCCCTTTTCGCCATCGTAGTCGAAGTTGCCCAGTTCCTTGATCGTCATCGTCTGGACTTGGCCGGGGACGGGGGCCGGGTGCGGGGTGCGCGCGGCGCCGGACGTCGCCGGGCCGAGCGCTTTCTCACAGGCCTTGATCCGCTCCTGAACGACCGGAAGCTTGGCGGGCCGGTCCTTTAACTGGTCGGCGAGTTGCTTCAGCAGCGGCAGCGCGGTGGCGTAATCGCCGTTGTCAAACGCCCGGGCGGCGCGAAACTCCAGGCGGTCATCCGGCGCGGCGGGCTGCGTGCTCGGCGCCGGGACCGGCGCCGCCGCGACCAGTCCCAGCAGGCCCGCGGACATCACG
This sequence comes from Tepidisphaeraceae bacterium, assembly GCA_036495445.1. Classification (GTDB taxonomy): domain Bacteria; phylum Planctomycetota; class Phycisphaerae; order Tepidisphaerales; family Tepidisphaeraceae; genus DASXMX01. The sequence goes on along the minus strand of DASXMX010000311.1, from coordinate 2,789 downwards.
AGGGTTCGAAGCAACATGGGCGTTCTCCTTTTCCCATCAAACAGTCATCGCACGGCGTACCACCTATTCCTTACCGTCAATCCGGCGTTGCGCTGTCGACATCGAGGCGGTAGACGCTTTCGATCCCGTCCGCGTCGGCTCGCACACCGACGTGCAGCGTCCCCTTGACGTCAACCCGGCCCGGGCAGTAGTCGACCGACCGTCCGCCGAGCACCGTGGCCTTCACCAGGTGCTGGACTTTAGGCGCGCCGGAGAAACAGCAGTTGGCGATCGAGTAGACCAGATCGAAATCGCGGACCCGGCCGCTGGCCCGGTAGGGCGCCCACATCTGGCCGACCAGTTCGACCCGCCGGCTGTCCAGGTCGCGGAACTGGCGGGGGATGTCCTCGGTGCGGCCGTGGACCTGATCGAGGTCGAAATCGCCCATCGCCCGCAGGTCGCAAACCCAGACGCCGCCGCGCTGGCGGATCCGGTGCGGGGCGGCCGCGTCGATCGCGCTGAACAGCGGCAACAGCACCATGATCGCGATGCCGCCGACGATGAGCTTCAGCGTCCACGAGGCGCGCCGGACGTCGCGCAGTGTCTCCTGCCACCACGACCGGTCGCGGCGCGGCATCGAGCCCGTGCGGTTCGCACCGGCTCGAGCCTTTCGCTTCGATCGGCCGGAGGCGCGTGCCATCCGATGTTCTCCCTGAGCGTCACCCTCTCCCGGTACGCCGGGAGAGGGTGAACTAAGCGGCCGTCCTCGAGCATTATGCCGCGACGAGGTTCGTCGCGACCGGCGTCCGATAGGCCTTGAGGCCCGGCACCAACCCCGCGACCGCCGCCAGCAGGACGACCGCGACGAGGTAGATCCATTCCTCGTGGCCGACCGCCGTCCAGTTGATCCCTTCGCCAACGAGTTGGGTCATGTAAACCGACCCGCCGGCGCCCAGCAGGTGCCCGGCGATGAAGCCCAGGACGCCGCCCAGCAACCCGACCAGGGCCGCCTCGACGCAAATCAGGGTTAGGATGCGGTACTTCGTCGCGCCCAGGGCCCGGAGGATCGCGATCTCCCGGCGGCGTGCCGCGACGGAGTTGTAGATCGTCGTCATGATCGATGCCGCCGCAACGATCGTCACCAGCAGCGCGATCAGCAGCAGCACCTGGGCGCTGGAGGTGAGGAACGTGTCGAAGAACTCCCGCATGACCGACGCCGGGTTGACCGCCATCACGTCGGGCTGGAGGTTGAGGTTATAGGCCAGCGCCTGGCCCGCGAAGCCCCCTTCGCCGCGGCTGCGGACGAGGATGGCCGAGATCTCGCGGTCTTGCTTGGGCACATCGAGATTGATCGTGCCGTCGGCGTTCAGCGTGTAGTGCTTGATGTTGTCGTCGTCCTCGTCGACCTTGGACATCTGCGTCGCGGGGTTTTCGCCGCGGCGGATCGCCTCGCGCTGGATCTCGGCTTTGGCATGCTCGGCGATCGTGTAGAAGCTGAGCAGCGGGATGAACACGCACTTGTCGTTGGCGGTATGCGTCTGCTTCATGACGCCGACGACTTGCCAGACTTCCTTGTGGATGTCCGGCACTTCACCCGGGTTGGGCATCCCGTGCGTGGCCTGGAAGTGGTCGCCAAGCTTCAGCCCGGTCAGGCGGGTGACCTCGCTGCCGAGCACCGCCTCGAACTTTTCGGGGTGGAACATCTTCCCCTCGGCCACCTCGAAGCTCTTGCCGGGGCGATACTCGAAGCGGTGGTCCGGGTCGGCGCGGGTGTCGTCGTCGTTGTAGCCGAAGAACTTCGGCGTGGTGGCGACGATGCGCTGGCCCTTGTAGCTGTCGCCCACGCACATGGGGACGGCCATCTTTACATACCGCCGGTAGGCGGGCAGACGCAGGAGGTCCTCGTACATCTCGTACTTGATGTTCCCCGGGCTCTTGTCGAGATGGTAGACGGTGTTCATCGTAAGCTGCAGGGGCGAGCCCTTCACGCCGACCAGCACGTCGTAGCCATAGTCGGTCTGGCCGAACAGGGCATTCCCCTCGCGACGCAGGATCAGGATTGCCACCACGAGCGCGACGCCGAGCATCACGGAGAGCAGCGTCAACCAAGTCGACAGCGCCCGTTGGCGCATCTGTTTTGCAACAAGCTGGAAAATATTCATTGCGGGTTCTCCGGCAGTGGAGTTTATGTCATTAAATCGAAGCAGGATCAGGAGGAACCATAGAGATCAGGGAGGACACAGAGGACACGGAGAAGAAAAGCGTTTTGGCCACAGATGGGGCACAGATGCACACAGATGAAATCCAGATCCGGAAGCTCAGGTCTGGGGGTTTTATCGGAGTCGATCTGTGCCCCATCTGTGGCTAATCCTTTCTTGTCTTTCACTCTGTGTCCTCTGTGTCCTCTGTGTCCTCCGTGTTCTCTGTGGTTGCCTTTCAAGTAGCTCACGCGGCCCCGGCCACCGGCTTCAGGACCGCGACGGCGGCACGGTTGAGTTCGGTCAGGGTCACCTCGCGCGGGAGTTGCCGGGCGATGCCCAGGTCGTGGCTGACCAGGAGCAGCGACGCGCGGACCTCCGTGCAGAGCGAACGGATCAAATCGAGCACCTGCTGCGCGTTGCGCGGGTCGAGCGCGCCGGTGGGCTCGTCGGCGAGGACGAGCTTCGGCTTGTTCGCCAAGGCCCGAGCCACCGCCACGCGCTGCTGCTGGCCGACGGACAGTTTCTCCGGCTTGTAGTTCAGCCGGTCCGAAAGCCCCACTTCCTTCAGCAGGTGCCGGGCCCAGGCACGATCGGGCGAGCGGCCGGTGA
>DASXMX010000310.1:0-2193 GCA_036495445.1 Tepidisphaeraceae bacterium | reverse complement strand
CAGTCGGTGCGATTGTAGAGGGGCGCGTGCCGGACCCAATCGGCGGCCGTGCGGTCTGCCAGCAATGCCACGACGAAGACGACCGCCCACAGCAGGCCGAGGAGGAACCAAGCTGTTCGGCGGGACTTCATTTGGAACGGAAAGAACGTATGGTTTCTCCCGTTCAGCCGCCCCGCTTGCGGGGGCGGCTAAACGGGTCGACGAAAACCAATCGACAACGAATCGGTTTCACACCCTCATCGTCGCGAACAGGCCGTCGTTGGTTTTGTGCTTCGCCAGCACTTCCAACAAGTTCTTCATCGCCTGGCCCGGCGGCATGTTCATCAGGTGCCGGCGGAGGTTGCGCGCCGCCGCCAATTGCCGCGGCTCCAGCAGCTTCTCCTCCTTGCGGGTGCCGCTCTGGGCGATGTCGAGGGCGGGATAGACCCGCTGGTTGGCCAGGTTCCGGTCGAGCGTCAGCTCCATGTTCCCGGTCCCCTTGAACTCCTCGAAGATCACCTGGTCCATCCGGCTGCCGGTATCGATGAGGCAGGTCGCCAGGATCGTCAGGCTCCCGCCGTGCTCGAGCTTCCGGGCGGCGCCGAAGAGGCGCTTGGGGATCTCCAGCGCCCGATTGTCGAGCCCGCCCGACATCGTTCGCCCGCCGCTCGGCCCGCCGGTGTTGAACGCCCGGCCAACGCGGGTCAGCGAGTCCATCAGCACGACGATGTCCGCCCCGAACTCCACCTGCCGCTTGCACCGCTCAATCATGAGCTGCGCCAGGTCCAGGTGCTTGTCGACCGTGTTGTCGTTGGAGGACGCGTAGACCGTGCCCGGCACGTTCCGCTTCATGTCGGTCACTTCCTCGGGCCGCTCGTCGATAAGCAGCAGCACGAGTTGCACGTGCGGGTAGTTGTGGTGGATGCCGCGGGCGATGTTCTGCAGGAGGATGGTCTTGCCGCTCCGCGGCGGCGCGACGATCAGCCCGCGCTGGCCGAAGCCGATCGGGGCGAGGATGTCGATCACGCGCGTCGTCAGCTCGGCGGGGTTGTGCTCGAGCTTCATGACCGGCTGCGGGTCGAGCGCGGTGGCGTCGTAGAGGGCGGTCTTCTCGACGTATTCGTCCGGCGGCCGCCCCTCGATCGCCTCGATCCGGTCGAGCATCCGGCCGCGCGGCAGGCCGCGGAGCAGCAGGCCGGGGCGGAGGTGGAGCTGGCGGATCACCTGCTTCGAAACCAAGAAGTTCCCCCGCGCCGGGCGCAGGGGGTGACTCGGATCGCGAAGCTGTCCGTCCTGGCGCTCGTCGACGACTTGCAGAATCCCTTCAATGGCTGCGCTGCTCATCAACCGTCCGTCTGTCAAAATAGACGATATGCTCCGATCCGGCTGGCCTTCCACAATCCGAGGCCGAACGCGGACCATCGCGGTGCCGAACCCCCTCCGGCCTTCGGCCGGGGCGGCGCCAAACTCGTTAAGATCGGGGCAAGCAAACTGCGGGGCGAAACCCACGTCAGAGGCAATTCTATCGCCTCCGTGTAGAATAGTAAGCATACACGAACTTGCCCGGGAGTCAAAGATGGAATTGCTCACGCGTTTGCAGGACGACATGAAGGCCGCCATGAAGGGCGGCGACAAGAACCGCCTCAGCGTCATCCGCATGCTGATCAGCGACGTCAAGAACATCGACCTAGCCCCCAAACCCACCACCGCCGAGGAAGCGGTCGCGGCTTATGGGAAGAAGCTGCGCAAGAGCCTGGATGAGTACCAGAAGCTCGGCAAGGCCGCCGAGGTCGAGCAGCTCAAGTTCGAGATCGGCGTCGTCGAGAACTACCTGCCCAAGAAGGCGTCGCCCGAGGAGACGGAGAAACTCGTGGAAGCCTTCCTCGCCAACCAGAGCTTCACCGAGAAGCAGGTCGGTCAGGCGATGGGCGCGTTCATGAAGGCCCACGGCGGCGAGGTGGACGCATCGGTCGCGAACCAGCTCCTGCGAAAGAAGATCACCAGGTAGGGGCAGGGCCCTGTCCCTGCCCTCCGGCCCGCCCGTAGGGGCGGACCCCCGTGTCCGGCCTCTTCTGTGCTGGGATGAAGGGCAGACACAGGGGTCTGGCCACAAAGGGCAGACACGGGGACCTGCCCCTATACCAGCGAAGGGCGGACACGGGGTTCCGCCCCTACGCAAGACAGAGGAAGGACTATGCCCAATCCAACGGACTT
>DASXMX010000309.1:0-8804 GCA_036495445.1 Tepidisphaeraceae bacterium | reverse complement strand
CTGAAAGGGTGAGAAACTGTTCGGCTACGACGCGATGCGGTGCCGCAAGCAGCGATGCAACACCCACCTGCCGCGGGAGCTGGACACGGCGGCGCAGAGCCCGGCCTTCGCGGGGTCTGATCAGGCCGCCGCCAGGCGGCGAAATCAGCATTTCTTACATGCGGAATCAGTACTTTCGCAGGTTACAAACTAAACACCGACATCTAACCTCTGCTCAACGCGTGTTCACATTTCAGATAGGCGTTTCCCATGGCCGTCGTCTCCAATGTCCCTGATCCATCGCCTTGCCGACCTATCCAGGAAACCTGCGGAGCGACAGTCGGCGATGCGCCAGCGCCGATTGAACGGATCACAAACGCGCGTTTGGCGCCATTAACCGGTCGCGATACTGAAGTTAGCCTGCTAATGGATCGCTGGGAACAAGCCAACGAGGGGATGGGACAGATAGTTCTGCTCATTGGCGAGGCGGGTTTGGGAAAATCGCGATTGGTCGCCACGCTCAAGGAGCATGTCCTCGGGCAGATGGTGGAGGGAGAAGTGGACGCGCCGGTGATCGAGTGGCGGTGCTCGCCGCACTTCCAGAACACCGGCCTGTATCCGGCCGTTGACTTTTATGAGCGCGCCCTCAATTTCGGCCTCGCGGAGCCACCGGAGGCTCAATTCGACCGCCTGCTCAATCGCCTGGAGGCCTATGGGCTTGCCCGGCCTGAGACCGTGCCTCTCTGGGCGTCACTGTTGGGATTGCCAACCCCAGAACGCTTCCCGCCGCTTTCGTTGTCCCCGACTCGCACGAGGGAAGAAACCTTCAGGATCATGCGGGAGTGGATGCAGACCCGAGCCGCCCGAAAGTCCGTGCTGTTCGTTGTCGAGGATCTGCATTGGGTGGATCCATCCACCCTGGAATTCCTGGGGCAGTTTCTTGCCGAGGGCCTGCACGACCGCATTCTCACGGTGCTCACATTTCGTCCCGAGTTCAAGACCCCCTGGCCCGCTGTCGCACACCAGACGAGCCTGGCCCTCAACCGTCTGACGAGGCGGCAGGTCGGAGAGCTCGTGGGAAAGAACGCCGGGGGCGCGTTGCCGCAGCATGTAATTGAGCAAATCCACCAGCGGACCGGGGGTGTGCCCCTCTTTGTCGAAGAACTTGCCAGGATGGTGCAAGAATCGAGGCGGCCTGCCCAGAGGGAAACAGCGTACGCGCCAGGCGACCTGGTTGACCGCGAACTCCCCGCCTCACTTCGAGAGCTGGTGGCAGCCCGGCTGGAAGGCATGACGAGGAACCCAGAGGTCGCGCAACTCGCCGCGACGCTTGGTCGCGAATTCGATTACGAAGTGCTGGCCGCCATCGCGACGGTGAGCGAGGCGACACTCAAAGACGAGTTGGCGACCTTGGTACGTTCGGAGATCCTGTTCCAGACGGGCAATCCGCCCCGTGCCACGTATATGTTCAAGCACGACCTCCTGGAAGGCGCGCTGCGCGACACGCTGGCCGCGGAGAAACAACAGCGGTTCCACCGTCAGATCGCCGAAACGCTCGAGTCGCGGTTCCCGGAGACTGCGCAAGCGCTGCCGGAACTGCTGGCCCATCACTTCACCGAGGCCGGCATGGTGGAAAGGGGAATCGACTACTGGCTCAAGGCAGGTCTCCTGTCGCGGGCGCGATTCGCGAATGTCGAGGCAATCGGGCACCTGCGTAAGGGACTGGAACTGATCGGCGCGCTCGAAGGATCTCCCGAGCGCGATGTCCGGGAGCTGGCCTTCCTGAACCCGCTGGGCACCGTGTTCATCGCCGCGGCCGGCTACGGCGCGCCGGAGGTCGGACCGATCTTTGCCCGCGCCGGGGAGCTGTGCCGGCGAATCGGAGAGCCCACAGCGCTGTTCGCGATGATGTGGGGGAAATGGGTCTGGCAGTTGGTCCGTGGGGAACTGCGCCTGTGCATGGAATTGGCCGGTGAGGCGCTGGCAATGGCAGAGCGGGCGAATGAGCCGGGGATGCTGATGGAAGCACTTTTTCCTCCGGCGGTGACGTTGACATTCCGCGGAGACTTTGCAGCCGCCCACGAACACAGCGCCCGCGCATTGGCCGAATTCGATGACCGTGATCGCACACGCTTCTGGGCAGGCGTGACTGGCGAGGACTCGGGTGTCGCCCATCGATGTTATCTTGCGGTGGCGCTCTGGCACCTGGGTCGCGCGGATGAGGCGCTCCAGCGTAGCGCGGACGCTGTTGCTTTGGCGCGGCGGATGGGTCAGCCATTTACGCTGGCCTTCGCGCTCGAGCATCGGGCGTGGCTATGCAATCAGGCCCGTCTGGCCTCCGAGGCCCAAGCCGCCGCCGAAGAGGAAATTGGAATTGCGACTGAACAGGGTTTCGCCTACTGGCTTGCTTCGGCCTCGCTCTTCAGGGCGGATTCCATGATCCTGCAGGGACAACATCGGGCAGCATTGCCGCTCATCCTCAAGGGCATTCGGGATCTTCATGCGACGGGCGCCGGTCTTGATCTTACTCTTCACCTGGGATTCCTCGCGGATGCTTATATGCAAGCCGGCCAATTCGCAAACGCGGCGAAGGCACTTGATGAAGGGCTGGCGACCGCCGAGCGGAACGACGAACGGTTCTATGAGGCGGAACTGCATCGCCTGCGGGGCGAGTTGTTATTGGCGGAGTCGCCTGGGAATCCACAGGCCGAGTCAAGCTTTCGCAAAGCGATCGAAGTCGCCCGGATCCAGCGGAGCAAAGGGTGGGAATTACGCGCGACGACCAGCCTCGCCCGGCTTTGGCAGGCCCAAGGCCGGAGTGCAGAGGCTCGCTCCGGGTTGGGGGCGGTCTGCGCCGCGTATTCCCAAGACCTGGAAACGCCAGACCTGCGCGACGCGAAATTGCTGCTGGAGACCCTTCGAGATGAACACATGCGGCACGATATTGTCGCAGGCGTCAAGTATGTCATGGGATGCATTCCTCCGCCGATGAATGGTCCGGTTTGGATCGATTGGCGGTACATCCCTTCGTCAAGTCTCGGCGGCGACACCATTGGTTATCATTGGCTCGACGGCCACCATCTGGCACTCTATCTCATCGATGTCACCGGACATGGTTTGGACTCCGCACTCCTTTCAGTCACCATCACCAATGTCCTGCGATCCGGTTCACTCAGGGGCGCCGACATGCGGCGGCCCAACCAGGTGTTGGCCGCATTGAATGATGCTTTCCCAAATGAACAACACGGCAACAAGTTCTTCACGATCTGGTTTGGAGTATACGACCGATCCGGCAGCACCTTAACATGGTCTGGGGGCGGCCATCACCCCTCTGTTTTAATGACGCCGGGGGTCGGCAAGCCCCGCCTTCTGGCGTCCGATGGAATGATGATGGGGGTGACGAGTGGGCTGGAATTCCCGGCCGAAACATGTCAGATCGCGCGTGGTGCACGACTGTTGATTTTCAGCGACGGCATTTTCGAGATCATCCGTGACGGACGTGTTGTCTGGAATCTCGAGGCATGTATCGAATACTTGGCGGCCCGGAGTTCGCGCGGAGGATCGCTCATGGATGAACTTCTTGCTCACGTCCGGCAACTGCGTGGATCGCATGAGTTGGAGGATGATTTTTCCATCGTCGAGGCCTGCTTTCCTTAGGATGCCGCCGGTTAGTCACAGCCAGAGGGGGGAACTACGGGGGTCGGAACTACGGGGGTCAACTCTTGACTCTTGACATTTTCCTACCGGCCGGCAGACTAGGAACTACGCTAGGAACTACGGGGTCAACTCTTGATTCTTGACATTCTGCTGCCGGCCGGCAGACTACGACAATGGCCCGACCGCTGCGGATCGAGTTCGAGGGGGCGGCGTACCACGTGACCGCCCGCGGCAACGAGCGCCGCGCGATCTATCGCGACGACGCCGACCGGCTGCGGTTCCTGGAGACGCTCGGGCAGGCGGCCGGGCGGTTCGGGCTGGTCGTCCACGCCTACTGCCTCCTGCCCAACCACTACCACCTGCTGTGCGCCACGCCGCGGGCGAACCTGAGCCGGGCGGTGGGGTGGCTGCAGGCGGCGTACGCGATCCGGCACAACCGCCGCCACGGCCGCAGCGGGCACCTGGTGCAGGGGCGGTTCAAGGCCCACCTGATCGAGGCCGACGCGTACGCGCGGCAGCTCGTGCGGTACGTGCACTTGAACCCGGTGCGGCCGCGGGACCGCCGCAAGCCGGTCCCGATCGAGCGGCGCGACGGGTTCGAGGCGTATCGCTGGAGCAGCCACCGCGCCTACGCCGGCACCGCGGCGCGGGGCGAGGCGCCCGACTGGCTCTGCACCGAGTGGCTCTCCTACTGGGACGACGGCTCCGCCAAGCCCGCCCGCGCCCGCCGGGCCTACGCGGCCGACCTGGCCGCCTGCTTCGGCCGGCCGATCGACAGCCCGCTGGCGGAACTCAAGGGCGGACTGGTCCTCGGCTCCGACGCGCTCTGGCAACGCGCCCGCGACCTGATCAGACGCGGCGGCCGCGGACGCCGGAACGAGGAACTGAAATGGGCCCGCCGGGCCGGCGCGGCGGAGGCCCGCGACCGCCTCGCCGTCCTGCTGGGCGACGAGGCCGACCCGCGCGTCCGCACCTGGGCCCGCGTGGCGCTCGGCGGCGAGCGCCCGGCCGACCTCGCCCGCGAACTGGGCTACAGCGACGGCAGCGGCGTGCTCCGCATCGTCCAACGCCTCGAGGCCGCCGCCCAGCACGACCGCGACCTGCGCCGCCGGCTCGACGGGCTGAGAATGGAAATGTCAAGTGTCAAGAGTCGACCCCGATGACGCCGCCCGCCCCGGTCCCTTGGCGATCCTCGGGCAGGCGGCGATCGACTCGACCGTGCCGACCAGGCCCACCGGCGCGCCCATCTCCGTCAGGTCCACATAATCGGACAGGGCCTCGGCGCTGCCCGCCGTCAGGCGGTGCGAGCGGATCCAGCTCAGCGGCTCCAGCGCCTCGACCTGCCAGTCGCCCGCGTCGATCGTGACCTCGCGCCAGGTCTGGCGGTTGACGGCGGTCGCGTTCGGGTCGGCCGCGGCGGTCTTGCCGTCGGGGCTGTTGGCAACGCCGCCATCCGTCGCGACCCGCTGGCCGACCTGAATGTCATTGATCGCCTCCTCGGTCCCGCTGCCCAGCAGCACCGGCGTGCCGGCCTCGAAGCAGCCGCTGGTCAGGCCGGCGATGACGCCCATCGTGATCGCCTCCATCAGCCCGCCGAAGGAGAATGCGGCCGAGCCGTTGGCCAGGTAGTTGTTGCCGAAGTCGAGGACCGCGCCGCCGACGGCATTCGCGATCGAGCACGGCACGCCGGCAAACTTCAGCTCCTCCGTGCCCATCCCGCTGGTGAAGCCGACCAGGAACGCGGCGCCGAGGTTCACGTTGTCGGGCTGGAAGTTGAGGTTCATGATCCCCATCTCCACGCCCTCGAACACGGCGACGCCCTGTTCGAGCTCGTCGGTCGCCGCCACCCCGACGGTCTCGGCGGTCGCGCCGGCGCCGACTTCCCCGGCCGCGCCCCCGCCGCTGCCGCCCAGCACGTCCAGCAGCGCGAAGCGGCCGGTCGGGTCGGCGTTCCCGACCGGGTCGCCTATCGCGTAGGGGTACGGCAGCTCGCTCTCGGGGTCGCCGATCGTGCCGGGGCTGGGGTCGGGCTGGGTGAAGAGGAAGCCCTGGCGCCAGCGGCGCAGGTGGTAGGTCAGGCCGCTGTCGGGGTCGAACTCGCCGTCGCCGGCGAACAGCCAGGGCGTCAGGGCCTGGGCCGGGTCCGACTGCGCCCCGGCCGAGGCGAGCAGGCCGCCGTAGGCGTCGAAGTCGTACCGCTCGACGACGGCGCCGCCCGCGGCGGCCAGCAGCGCCCGCGTGCTGCCGTGGCCGGCGGTGCTCGGGGTCAACGTGGGTGCTCGGGGTCAACGCTTGACTCTTGACAATATGTCAAGAGTCAAGCGTTGACCCCGAGCGTTGCGAGCGTTGCCCCAGCGGGGCATCGTGCTGATGGAACAACTGACGCAGGTTGCTGACGACAACTTCGGCTGTCATCTCCAGGCACGGCGCCGCCAAAAGGGTGCGGCAACTGGCCAGGTCGCGGACCACCAGCACGTAAGGGAAAACGGGTCCGGAAAGGCGTCAGCCACCATTGCCGTAAGCTCCGTTTCTGTAAGACGTTGCAAAGGCATCTCGCCGGACCCGTGAGCCTGGCAGGGTGGCTGAGTTCTTTTTGCGTCCCTTGCGGCACTTCTCGGCCCCTCCCGCTTGGATTCCAAGTACTGCCCGGACCGAGACATATGGAAATCGAGAAAATCCCGCAATTTCGGGAGAACAATTCCACCCGCCGAGCGTTACCTAACATAATACAAACACAGAAGTGCTGAGTGCTGAGGACTGAGTGCTGGGGGGAGGAGGGAGACGGGGGATGCGGGAGCATCGGTCTGCGTCGTTCCTTCCCGGTTAGCCGCTGCGCCCACGCGGTGTCTGGCTCAAGCATCGGACTGCGACAACGTCCGTTAGGCCTCGTCTGGGAAGACCGGCGGTTTGTGGGAGGGGCGTGATTGTTATTATGGGCAATGTCCCACGCAAGAAGGCGATATGCATCTCGCCGGGAGGGGACATTATGGGACATTATGGGACATTGCCCGGCGTCGATGGAAAGAGCGCGGGCAGGCGGGGACTTGGGTGGGCGGCCGCGATGCTGGAAACCGATCCCCTCCAACCGATGCGCCAACGCGTAGATGCAAACGCGTTACGCGCCGCCTTGCGCGGTTGCAATCGGCCGGCCCATCTGCACGAGCCAGCGGAAGTGGGAGGCGATCGCGCTGAAGAGGGAGCGGTGGGCGGCGTAGCGGATGCCGAACTCGCGGCAGGCTTCTTCCACCACCTTCGACAGCTCGGGGTAGTGGATGTGGCAGATCTTGTGGAACAGGTGGTGCTCGACCTGGTAATTGAGCCCGCCGACGAACCAGCCGATCAGGCGGTTGCCGCGGCAGAAATCGACCGTCGTTTGGATCTGGTGAACCGACCACTCGGTGGCCATCTTGTGGTTGCCCTGCGGCGTCAGTGCGGGCACCGGGAAATCGGCCTCCTGAACGCAGTGGGCCAGTTGGAAGACGACACTGAGGACGACGCCGCTGACGAACGCCGCCAGGGCGTAGACGCCCAGCACGGCCCACCAGGGGTGCAGCAGCATGGGGATGGCGAACGCGATCGAGAAGAAGACGACCTTGCCGCCGATGAAGACCAGCAGGTCGCGGCCCTTGGGGCGCGGGATCTTGTGCCCGCCGATGCGGCCGACCGAGATCTGGTAGAAGTCGTCGAACAGGTGCCACTTGACGGACAGGAAGCCGTACAGGAGCCACAGGTAAATGCCCTGCAGCCGGTGGAACCAGTAGTGCGGCTGGTCGGGCGACAGGCGGCCCAGCATGCCGATGTTGATGTCGTCGTCGTGCCCGGAGACGTTGGGCGAGGTGTGGTGGAAGCGGTTGTGCTTCCAGTCCCACAGGTAGGAACTGCCGCCCATCATGTCCAGGGTCAGCGACATGACCTTGTTCACCCACCGCCGTTCGGAGTAGGCCTTATGGCCGGCGTCGTGCTGGACGTTGAACCCGATCGCGGCGATCGCCAGCCCGAGGATAACCGCCAGCGGGACCACGGCCCACCAAGGGGTCGCGACGAAGAGCAGCAGCAGGTAAGCGCCGACGAACCAGGCGAGGATCGAGGCGGTCTTGAAGTACATCTGCGGGCAATCCCGCCGGGGCCGCCCGGTGCGGACGAAGTAGGCGTCAACCCGCTTGCGCAGCTCGCGCAGGAACAGGTCGCTGCCGCTGAACTTCAGCGTCGGCGTCTGGGCGGCGTCGGGAGACCGCGCGGGGCTCTCGACGAAAGCCATGGGAACAGGCGAGCGCGTCATTGCGGGACCTCAGTTATCCACTTCTCGGAAGTCCCTGCTCGGGCAGTACGGCCGCCGTTTTGTGGGATTGCCGCCGTCGGGGCACGGCGCCAACGGGGTGGAGCTTCAACTTATACCTTGATGATAGGTCATTTCTACCCCGCGCTCTGGGAAAAATCGCAGAGCAATCGCCGAAGGTCGGCGATGTTCATGCGAACCTCCGAACGGGCTCGGTTCAGGCAGGCTGCGCGAGGGCGCGTTTAAGGATCTTGCCCGTTGGCGAGCGCGGCAGATCCGCAACGACGTGGACTTCCCGCGGGACCTTCCATTGCGCCAGCCCCCGCGCCCGGCAGAACTCGCGGAGCGCCGCGGGGTCGGGCGGCGGGTGGCCCTCGCGGGGGATCACGAACGCGACCACGATCTCGCCGCGGGTCGGGTCGACCCGGCCGACCACCGCCGCCTCCGCGACCGCCGGGTGGGCCATCAGCGCCTCCTCGACCTCGGCCGGCGCGACGTTCTCGCCCGCGATGATGATCAATTCCTTCTTGCGCGCGACGAGATAGAGGAACCCGTCGGCGTCGCGCCGCCCGACGTCCCCGGTCTGGAAGAACCCGTCCGGCGTGAATGCCGCCGCCGTTTCGGACGGCAGGTTGTGGTACCCATGCGTCACCATCGGCCCTTTGAGCCAGATCTCGCCAGCCTCTCCCGCGGGCAACTCGCGGCCCGCCTCGTCCACGATCTTCACCTCGATCCCGGGGACCGGCTTGCCGACGCTCCCCTCGCGGTAACTCTGTGGCGTATTCATCGCGACGGCCAGGCTCGTCTCGGTCATCCCGTAGGCGTTGTACAGCGTGAGGCCGTACCTTGCCTTGAACGCGTCGGACAACGACGCGGGCAACGGCTCGCCGCC
>DASXMX010000308.1:0-6676 GCA_036495445.1 Tepidisphaeraceae bacterium | reverse complement strand
CTGTCTCCCAGTTTAGGAAACCGCCCCTGGAAGCGGTATACCACTCCCCCATGAATCGCTCACTGCGAATGATCCTGTTGCTCGCGATCGTCTCGCTGCTCCCATTTGGCTGCAAGCGTGAGCAGGCGACGGGGCCGGTTGCGATCACGCTCGACTGGAAGCCGGAGCCGGAGTTTGGCGGGTTTTATCAGGCGGATTTGTCAGGGGCGTTTCAGAAGCGCGGGTTGGATGTCGCGCTCAAGAGCGCGGGGGCCGGGGCGCCGACGTGGCAGCTTGTGGCGAGGAAGGAGACCGAGTTCGCGACGACCGCCGCCGACCAGGTGCTGATCGCCCGATCCAAGGGGGCGGACGTGGTCGCGGTGTTCGCGGTATATCAGACATTCCCGCAGGGGATCATGGCCCACAAGGCGCGCGGGTTTCAGTCGATCGAGGACGTTTTCACGCACCCCGGCATCCTCGCGGCCGAGAACGACACCTGGCTCAAATACCTGCTGGCCAAATACCCGCAGCCGAAGGTGACGATCACCAGCTACAGCGGCGGGATCGCCGCGTTCCTGGCCAAGCCCGACTACTCGCAGCAGTGCTTCGTGACCAGCGAGCCGCTGCTGGCCGCGCGACAGGGAGGCGACCCGCAGACGTTTCTGATCGCCGACGCGGGGTACAACCCGTACACGACCGTGCTCATCACCCACGGCGACACGATCCGCCAGCATCCGGAGCGGGTGAAGGCGATTGTGGAAGCGTGCCGTGAGGGGTGGCGGCAGTATCTCGACGACCCGTCGGCCGCGAACGCGGCGATGGGCAAGTTGAACACCGAAATGGACACGGAAACGTTCAAGCGGGCGGCCGAGGTGCAGAAATTGCTGATCGACAAACCAGGGGTTCCGCTCGGCAACATGACTGCAGACAGGTGGCATCAGCTTGGGCAGCAGCTCGTGCAGTTGAAGGTGATCGACGCCGCCCCGCCCGCGGATCAATGCTTTGTGAACGTCGACACACTTCCGGGCAAGCCGGGCTGAGCGGCTCGTGAAACGTGATGAGTGAATCGTGACGAAGATCCGCCGTCACGTTTCACTCATCACGTATCAGGAAGCGCCCCGTCTGCCCAGGGCGATCGCATGTGGCAATTGAGACGGATCGGGTGGCACGGACATGTACTCATGTCCGTGGTCTTCGTTCGAGCCACCACGGACAAGAGCACTTGTCCGTGCCACCCGAATCAGGGCAAAGACACGGGCACGAGTACATGCCCATGCCACCCAAAACTCACATTCGGTTGCCATGCGCCGTCTGTCCTTCTCGGCTGGTTCACTTGAGAAACCCCATCCCCATCCTAAAATCGCGTTCCGATGGTTGAATTGGGCGTCAATATCGATCACGTGGCGACGCTGCGGCAGGCCCGGCGGACGTATGAGCCGGACCCAGCCTGGGCGGCGGTCGAGTCCGAGTTGGGCGGAGCGGACGGGATCACAATTCACCTGCGCGAAGACCGACGGCACATCAACGACCGCGATTTGCAGGTGCTTCGCCAGACCGTGCAGTGCAAGCTGAATTTGGAGATGAGCGTCGTGCCGGAGATCGTCGAGATCGCCCTGCGGGCCGAGCCCGACCAGGCCACACTCGTCCCCGAACGGCGGCAGGAAGTGACCACCGAAGGCGGGCTCGACCTGACGAAGGAAACCGATCGGTTCGGCTCGGTGGTCCAAAGCCTCAAGCGCAACAAGATCTTCGTCTCGGCCTTCCTCGATCCGGATGAGCAGCAGATCACGATCGCCCGGCAACTCGGGTTCGATGCGGTCGAACTCCACACCGGCGCCTACGCGAACGCCCGGCCCGACCAGGCCGCCGAACAACTCGCCCGGCTTGAACGCGGTGCGCACTGGATCCGCGAAAGCGGCATGCGGCTCCACGCCGGCCACGGCCTGAACTACCGCAACGTTGGCCCGATCGCCCGCATCCCCGACATGCGCGAACTGAACATCGGCCACGCCATCATCAGCCGGGCGATGTTCGTTGGGATCCGTGAAGCGGTCCGGGAAATGAAAGAATTGATTCAGAATTGAATGTTGTAGGTTGTAGGTTGTAGGTTGTGGGTTGTGCGTGGTCCGATTCCCAATCGACAACACACAACCCACAACAAACAAGCAACTACCCACAACCAGCAACTTTCAAGGACAACCCATGTTCACTGGCGCGATGACGGCGATGGTCACCCCGTTCCGGGAAGGCCGGCTCGATGAGACTCGGCTCCGCGAGCAGGTGGAGTACCAGATCAAGGGGGGCATCGATGGCCTCGTCCCTGTCGGCACGACCGGCGAATCCCCCACCGTCGATTTCAAGGAGCACGCCCGCGTCATCGAGCTGACCGTCGAATACGCCCGAGGCCGCGTGCCGGTCATCGCGGGCGTCGGCGGGAACGCGACGAGCGAGGCGATCGAGCTGCACACGATCGCCCAGCGCGCGGGCGCCGCGGCCGGACTGTCGGTGAACCCGTACTACAACAAGCCGTCGCAGGAAGGGCTTTACCGCCACTTCATGACGCTGGCCGACCGGGTGGACCTGCCGATCGTCCTCTACAACATCCCGGGCCGGACCGGCATCACGATGTCGGCCGCGACCGTCGCCCGCCTCAACGCGCACAAGAACATCGTCGCGATCAAGGAAGCCACCGGCTCGCTCGACATGGCCAGCGAGATCATGAGCCTGTGCGACATCACGGTCCTCAGCGGCGACGACTCGCTGACGCTCCCGCTGATGAGCCTCGGCGCCAAGGGCGTGATCAGCGTGGCGTCGAACCTGGTGCCGGCGGAGATCAAGGCGATGACGTCGGCCGCGCTCGCGGGCGATTTCAAGAAGGCCGCGGCGGTGCATCACCGGCTGTTCCCGTTCATCCGCTCGCTGTTCCTCGACGGAAACCCGGTCGGGATCAAATACGCGATGAAGCTCGCCGGCCTCGACACGGGCGAGTTGCGGCTCCCGCTGTGGGAAGCCAGTGACGCGACGAAGAAGACGATCGAAGAGCAGATGCGGAAGCTCGGGATTTCGACCAAGGCGATCTGACCCGATTCATCGAATGAGCTTGCAGGAGACATGGTCACTGAAGTGACCATGCCGGCGAATTCCGGTCATTTTCATTGGGCATGACTCAACTCTGCGTTGCAATTCTCGTAAAGGATCTCGCCCAGGCGCAGCGGGATGCGATCGCCGCTGCCGAGTCGGGCGCGGACATGGTCGAATTGCGGATCGACACGTTCAACGACCGGGATCAGCTCCGAACTGTTCTGCAAAGCGTCAGCCTTCCGGCGATCGTGACGTGTCGTCCCACATGGGAAGGCGGTCACTGCGAGTTGGCGGAACCGGACAGGTTGGGACTGCTCGAACTCGCGGCAACTTCGGGCGCGGCGTATATCGATGTCGAATTGGAGACTTACCGGCGTGACCCGACGCTAGGCGACATCAATTCGGCCATCCCGCGCGACAAGCGCGCCGGGATGATCATCAGCACGCACGATTTCAATGGCCGTCCGCCGCGCCTCACGAACCTGGTGGCCGAGACCGAGCAGAGCGCCGGCGACGTGAACAAGATCGTCTGGACGGCCCGCACCGTGCGCGACAACCTCGAAGCGTTCGAGATCCTCGCGCAGCCGACGAAGCCGACGATCGCGCTGTGCATGGGCGAGGCGGGGCTGATCAGCCGGGTGCTGGCGAAGAAGTTCGGGGCGTTCCTCGCGTTCGCGTCGCTGCGGAAGATGGAAGTCACCGCGCCGGGGCAGGTCTCGATCGACGAGATGAAGCGGCTCTACCGGTGGGACAAGCTCGGGCGCGACACGAAAGTCTACGGCGTCGTCGGCTCGCCCGTGGGGCATTCGATGTCGCCCGCCCTCCATAACGCCGCCTTCGACCAGACCGGCTACGACGGCATCTACCTGCCGCTGCTGGTCAACGAGGGGTACGAAAGCTTCAAGGCGTTCATGGAGAGCTTCCTCGCCTTCGCGCCGCTTGACCTGTCGGGCCTCTCCGTCACCATCCCGCACAAGGAAAACGCGCTGCGTTACCTGTGCGAGCGCGGCGCGGAGATCGACCCGCTCGCAGTGAGCATCGGCGCGGTCAATACGATCGTCGTCGATCGCCCCGCAAAGCCCACGGGCTCCGCCGTGGGCCACTCTGCGGAAGTACCCATCAAATTGCGCGGCCTGAACACCGATTACGGCGCCATCCTCGACAGCATCACCTCGAAGCTCGGCATTTCGCGCGAGGGCCTCGCCGGAGCGCGTGTTGCAGTGATCGGCGCCGGCGGGACCGGAAGAACCGCAGTCGCCGCCCTCGCGCACTACGGCACCACCGTCGTCGTCTATAACCGCACGCGCGTCCGGGCCGACGCGCTCGCAGCGGAGTTCAACGGAAAGACGGGCAAAGTCGTCGCCGCCCCGCTCGAGAAACTCTGCGACAGTTGCTGCCAGATTTACCTGAACACGACCTCCGTCGGCATGCACCCGAACGTGGACGGCAGCGCGTTCGGCCAAACGCCCCCGAAGCTGAGCCCCGATACGCTCGTGTTCGACACGGTCTATAACCCGATGCGAACGAAGCTCATCGAGCAGGCGGAAGCCGCCGGCGCGCCGACCCTCGGCGGGATCGAGATGTTCGTGCGGCAAGCCGTCGCGCAATTCGAAGCATGGACGAAGCTCCGCGCACCGGTGGAGTTGATGCGATCGGTCGTCGAAGCACGCCTCGCGACGACGTAAACGGCCGGATCGACCGCGGTCGTGCATTTGCCGCATCGCGCGCGCCCTCCAGATAGATTCACCGCGAAGACGCGAAGGCGCGAAGACGTTCTTCTCTCATCCGCGTAATCCGCGGCTTGTCCCTCTTCTCGAAAACGGAATTGAACCGCGGATTGCACGGATAACGCGGATGAAATGCAGAGAAGACCGAGCCGTGGAGCGATTCGGTACCCATTCTCTTTTCTTCGCGGCTTCACGTCTTCGCGGTTAAGATTTGCCCCCGGGAGACGTTCGGCACCTCGCGGCTACCGATCCCGCGAAACTTTCGGGATGACGATGATGCTCTTCGGGTCGGTCGGGCAGTTGTACTGGCAGACGCCGCAGCCGGTGCAGCCGTCCTCGTGAACGGCGACCCAGCCGTCCTTGATCTCCAGCGCGCGGGTCCCCACCGGGCAGTGGTCGACGCATAGCGTGCACTCCTCCCCGTTGAAGCGGAGGCACAACTGGTCGTTGTAGTGGGCGGTGCCGATGTCGATCTGCTCCAGCGGGGTCCACTGCAGGGCGCCGCTCGAGCAGGCCGTCATGCACGGCGTTCCGTCGCACAACTCGCACGGCTGCACGTCCACGTCGATGTACGGGTAACCGCCCCCTTCCACCGCGGAATGATCGAGCTTGATCGCCGAAACGGGGCAAGCCCGCACGCAGTCGTCGCATTGCGTGCACCGGACGCGGAATTCGATCTCCGCCACCGCGCCCGGCGGGCGGATCCAGGGCCGGTCCAACGTCGGCGGCGACCAGGAAGGCATGGATTGTTGCTTCGGCGGCGAGGGTTGAATCGCATCCAGCTTCCCCACCTCGTGGGCCATCCGCTCCAGCGGCCGGATCGCCGCGTCCAGCGGCTTGAGCGACTCGGCCAACGCCGCCCGGAAGAACCGCCGGCGGTCCATCTTCTTGTCCGCCACCGAAGGCTCGCCCGCCATCGGCGGTTTGAAAATGTCCCGGAGGATCTGCGCTAACTTCTTGGCCATGGATGATGATCAATTGTACGTCGGGGGAGCGGAGAAGTTGTGGGGGCAGTTGGTTCAGGGTTCAGGTTGATCGTATTTTGCGTAGCGGTCGGACCGAAGGTCCACCTGCGCCGTTGGATCGGGCGGACGGGTGGACCTGCGGTCCGACCGCTACGCGGGAAGTATTTCGATAACCTCAAGTTTTGCGCCTGAACCCTGAACCCTTTTGCCCCCTTCAACTCGGTTGCGTCTGCGGGGGCACGTTAATCTTGATGATCCGCTGCGCGTCGAACGGGGTTTGGGTCAGCTCGTCGAAGAACTTCACCTTGATCGTCAGGTTCGGGTGCCGGGGGACGCGGGCCTGCCAGGGGCAGGTCAGGACGTAGTTGTACAGCATCAGCGCCCCGGCCCAGGCTTGCTTCGATTGTTGGAGATCGAAGTGCCAGTGTCCGATGAGCGGGCGCTGGGGGTCGTCGAGCTCGAACGCGTCGATATCGAAGCTCCCTGCCGCTTTGAGTTTGTCGCCGGTCTGATCGGTGGGGACGATGTAGACGACGAACCCCTCGTCGCCCGGCTTGTTGGGGTCGAGGTCGGCCCCGCCGGTCAATCGACCGAACTCGAGGCCGTGGGTGGTGAAGAGCTGGTCGAGCCGGGCCGAGGGGAGCGTCGGGAGCGACCCGGCGCGGTCGCGAAGTCCCTGGATCACCCGCTGATCGGCCTGACGCTGGACCTGCAGTTCGTTGACCTGCGTCTGGAGCTGCTGGTTTTGCCTGCGGAGTTCGATGTTGGCGCGGTTCGGACCGCCACAGCCCCCAACGAGCAGGGCAATCGGAACCAGAACGGGCAGAATGCCGAGGGGGCGGTTCATGCAATTCCGATGTGCGAGGGAGGGCAAGGCTCCCGATGTAGGGACGGCCCCCCATGTCCGCCCTTCTATGGTAGGGG
>DASXMX010000307.1:0-9532 GCA_036495445.1 Tepidisphaeraceae bacterium | reverse complement strand
AAGCGCCCAACTACGCCGGCGACCAGCTGTTCTACTGTGACCTCTTGGCCGTCGATGCCAGCAGGACGGCGTTCCGATTGCCGCCGCAGGTGCTTCAGCCCAAGCTGCTCAGGTCCAACCTGACCGATGCGCCCTCGGGCGAGAAGCTCTGTCGTTGGCAGCTCGCCTACGATCTTCGCCAGGTGCCGTCCGGGGAGTTCGTTGACCTCATCGTCGAAGACGTCGCGCCGGGCCGGTTTCTGCGGAGCGATGATGCCGGCACCACGCTTCCCATCGACTGCGCAGCGCCAACGGCCGAGCTGACGCTTTGGATCATGATGCCCCGCGCGAAAGAGTATAAGAGCTGGCGCGTCGTCCGGTACCTTCGGGAAAACCCCGACGAGGTCGAACGAGTGGACGTCGTGAACGAGTATCTCGCCGATGAATACTCAATCGTCGCGTTCAAACTGCTCTCGGTGAAGCCGGATTACAAATACGAGGTGCAATGGTTCTACAAGTGACCGCGGCTCGATCTCCAATCATTCGGCTGGGGCAGTGGTGCTATGTAAACAGGGCCGCGCTGTTGCCGGCGACGAGGGTGTCGTAGAGCGTGACCGTCCCGTTCCCCGAGTCGATACCGCTGCCCACCGCCGACTGATTGCCAAAGACAATGCTATAGGAGAGCGTGGCCGTGCCATTGTCGATCTCGATGGCGCCGCCCTGGTCGGCGCTGTTCAGGGCGACAAGGGTATTGAAGAGCGTGGCCGTGCCGTTCTCGATGTCGACGCCGCCGCCGGTGTGTCGGGCGGAATTCCCCACGAAGATGCTGTCGGAGACGGAGAGCATGCCGAGCGTGTAGATCCCCCCGCCCTGGTTTGCGGCAACATTGTTCGCGAACCAGCAGCGGGCGACGGCAAGCGTGCCCGCCGGGTTGGCGACGCCGGCGCCGTATCCGCCTTGATTGCGGGAAAACGCGCTGTCGGCGACGCTCGCAACGCCGTAATTGGTGATCCCGCCTCCGGTGGGATCGAAGGTGCCCGCAAGGTTGCTTGAGAATGTGCTGCCGGTCACGATCAGGTTGCCGTCGTTCTCGATCCCGCCGCCCCCACCCCCTGCGGAATTCACGCTAAGCGTGCAGCGGTTGACGGCGAGCGTGCCGTTGCCGGTGTTATCGATCCCCCCGCCCGGACCACCGGCGAAATTGTTGGCGAGGGTGCTGTCGGTGAGCGTGAGCATCCCGTTGTTGAGGACGCCGCCGCCCCCAATGCCGAAGCCCAGAGGATGCCCGCCAGCGAGGGTGAGGCCAGAGATCGCGGCGGTGACGTTCGCATCGACTTCGAAAATGCGGCTCTGATTGCTGCCGCTGACCGTCAGGGCGCTGGCACCCGGCCCGCGGATCGTCAGGTCGTCGCCAATCTCCAGTTGTCCGCTCGTCAGAACGATCATCCCGGCGAGTTTGTGGGAGAAGCCGACGGCGTCGGCGCCGCCGCTCTGGTTGGCCCGGGCGATCGCATCGCGCAGCGAGCCCGGGCCGGCGTCGTTCAGATTCGTGACGACGTATGTCGAGAGCAGAACCCGCCCTTCCAATAGTTCCGCGGTGACATCCGTTGATGAGAGCCGCCGCGATCGCTTCTTCTGCCCTGAGGCGGCGGCGGCTGCACGCGGAGACCGAAACGGGTGGGACGTTCCCCTCCAATGCGGCGACATGATGGCTCCTATTCGGGTAACGGTTTCGGCGGCAAGTCAACTGCCCCCGGCTGCTCCGCCCCATCATTGAAGTGTAAATCCCAGCCGTGCGTGCCTGAGGCCGCGGAGCAACAGGCGCTATTCTCTCGCGCCCCGCCGCAGCAAGCCATCAAAATCTCACATTGTTGCCTGCCGGAGTTTCCCCTTGGACGGGAGGCAACGGATTACGGGGCATCCAACACGACGCGGAACCCGACGTCGTTGTACCGAATTTCAGGCGGGTTGGAGTAGCGATAGGCGGACCGGCAAATCGCCGGGGCGTAGCGATAGGACCCGCCGCGCAGAACACGCCCGGATCCCGGGGTTGGCGCCGGTCCAGTCGGATCGCTGACGGCGTCCGGGGAATAATCCCCGTACACATCCGAGCACCACTGCCAGACGTTGCCGTGCATGTCATACAGGCCCCACCTGTTGGCCGGGAAGGAACCCACCGGCGTCGTCTTTTGGCGATTCACGCCGTTGGCTGCCCGCCCGTCGAGATCCGCCACGTCGCTGCCGATCGTGGCGCCGGTATTGAAAGGCGTTGTCGTCCCGGCCCGGCAGGCGTATTCCCACTCGGCTTCCGTCGGCAGCCGGAACCGCTTGCGCTCCTTGCGGCTCAGCCACTCGGTGAATGCGACGGCGTCATTCCATGTCACGTCGACCACCGGCTGCGAGTCCTCCTGCTCGAAGTCGAGGTTGTACTTCCACGTGTTCACTTCGCTGGCCTTCTCGGCCTCGGTCTTATAGCGCGCCTCGTCGACGAACGCGGCGAACTGCCCGCGGGTGACGTCCGTCGTCGCCATGTAAAACGGCTTAGTGAGCGTGACGCGATGCGGCGTCTCGTTCTTGCCGTGGCCCTCCTCGGCGTCGGGGCTGCCCATCGTGAACGTGCCGGGTTCGATGCGGACGAATTTCATGCCGAGCGCTGCATTCTGCAACAGCGCGTTCGTCGACCCCGCCTCGGCGGGCAGCACTTGATCGCCCAGCTTCAGGTTCGTGACGAATTCCAGGATGCTGCGCGGGACGTAACTCTGAAACATCGCGTTCAAATCAGCCTCGACCGCGACCTTGAACCGATGGGTTTGGAAAATCACGGCCGGCTTACGCACCAGTCGGCCGTTCAACTCGAACACGAGGTTGGCTTCCACCAGGCTAATCTCGTCCGACAATCGGTAATAATCGGGGAATGAAAACTGGTTCGTCTGGGCGAGCTGGCAGGCGAACCCGTGAAAGAGCGTCACAGAGGGATGCTCCTCAGACCTGACCCAACCGAATTGCTGGAACTCCCCCTGCCAGAATTTCTTCCACAGCGGGTCTTCCTTGCAATCTCCCGCCTTGATGTGGGAACTGAGTTGCAGATCCGGCACGACATCCAGCCCTTCGATCGGGTTCTTCTCCACCTTAGGCTGGGAGTCGATGAACAGGGTGTACGCTTTGTTGGCGGCGGCCTTCTGTTCGTCGGTCCAGCCGCTGGCGACCCACGGCGTATCGTCGACGGTCGTCCGGGCGGCGATGTCCTCCAGTGCCTGCGGGATGATGTGATCCATCCGATACGTCAGGTGTTGCTTGTTCTCGTCCCCAACAAGCCACGCTCGGATTGCATTGTTCTCCTCGATGGTGAAGACATAGCTCGTCCGCGTTGCACCCGCGTTCAGCAGGTGAAACTTGCCGCCGCGCAGCGCCGTTCCCCGAACGAAAAAAGCCATCTCGAAGTAGCACAGATGCGTGCGGAAATCCTCGTTGGCGCGGCCTCCATTGGCGTAAACGGTCGTCTGTGTGATCTTGGCGGGAAGCTCCTCCAACGTCACCAGCAGCGACACCGGCGCGTAGGAACGCACCTGGATCCCATATTGACCCAAGCCTTTGGTCACGTCGGCGCGCAGGTCGTCTTCTGAGATATAGTCCTTAAACCACGCATCGGCGTTCAGCGTCAGCGACACCTCTTTCAGCTCCTTCAGGAACTGGGCGGAGCTGATCAGGGTGGCGTCCGAATAGGCGTTGCCGTCGGCCCGCGCCGCCGGCGAGGGCAGAGCGAGGCCGAAGCAGAAACAGAGGCTGGCGACGGTCGCCGTTCGCCATGACAGACGTGCTGCTGACATTGCTGCTCCTTGATCAGGCGCCCGCCCCTGTGACACGGGTTTTTAACCCGTGCGAGGCCCCGCAACGAGGGGACGCGCGCTTCGCTTCTAATGGCCGCAACAAATCACTTCACCGAATTGGCAGCGCGGTTCGCACGGGTTGCAAACCCGTGTCACGACAAAACGCCATCGCCACCGCGCAATCCCGGCTGTCTACTGATTCACGTACTTCTCGATCACGGCGGCGGTATCTTCCAGGTCTTTGAGGCTTTTGGCCTCCTGCTCCGCGTTTTGATTTTGCATCCAATAGACTGCCGCCGTGGCTTGGTTCTCCAGTCGATCGCGCGCGTCGCTCATGTCGGCGGGCAACTGGAAGGTCTGAGCTCCCTGCTTTCGGATGAATTGATTTAGAGCCCGTTTGACCTTCTGGAAGCGAGCCATGTCGGTGTTGAACCGCTCGGTCAACGCCGCGTCCGCGGGCGACTGCCCCGGCCGCAATCGGCCGCGGGCGGGGCGGGCGGGGCGGGCGGGGCGGGCGGGGCGGGTTGTCGGCGGTGCCGCCGGCGCCTGGGCCGCCGGCGACGCGGGTTGAGCCTGCGGACCTGGCGCCGCGCCGTTCGTTAAAACGGCGCCGCCCGACGCGACGTGGGGCGGCGTGTACCCGGTCGTGGCCGGGAGTGATGGATCCGGGTCGGCGACGTCCGCCCGGGTGCCTTCGAACGATTCGAGCCACTCCTCCTTGATCCAGCGCTCGATCGAGCCGCCCCTGCCCGTCGGACCGATCCGTTCCTGGGTCTTGCGAACCAGCCCGCTCGGCACCGCGTCGCTAGTCCATACCGTCACGGTGAGCGTGTCGTCCTTGTAAAGGGAATTCGACTTGAACGTGAAGTGCGCCGCCTCCCAGTGGGTGGCGATCCGCCTGCCATGGATCACGACGATTTCATCGCCCGTTTCGTTCGGGGCTGTGGAGGGGATCGCGTCGCCTCTCGAATCGGGGGTTGGCGCGTTGAGCCGCGGCGCCTCCTGCCTTGCAGACGGCGTCGAAGGCGCACGCGTCATGCCTCGCCTGGAGCGCGATGGGCCGGCCGCGTTGTCGGTTGGCGCCGGGGCAGCAGACGGATCCGGAAGTTTCGCGGGGTAAGCGAATTCCGAATCGTGAGCCGGGCTGGAGTAGCCATGGGCGTCGTAGGCGATTTCCGTCAGCCAGAAGTTGGCCAGATCCGGCGTGATCGACCGCAGCGTAAACGTGTGGCGCTCGGTCAAGTGGCCGGGAATGAGTTTATTGGGGTCGGGGTTGACGCGCGGGTCCGGGAGCCAGATCTGCGTTGCATAACTCGCCCGGGCCCCCGCCGCGAAGCCCTTCCAATTGAGGTAGAGGGGATCATCGATCAGCACCTCGGCCGGCTTGGGCGCCGGCGGCGGCGCGGTCATCGTCTTGAGAAAGTCCTGGAGCGCGAGCCGGTAGCCGAACGAAGGTTGGTCAGCCACGATCCGCTGCGCCGTCTCCAGAACCGCCTTTTCGTTGCTGGAGGCGACCAGCTTCTGGTATGCCGCGTCCACCGCTTCGCGGGTCTGCAGATCCTGATCAAATGCCAGCGTCGCCCGAACATATCCCTTGGGATCCTCGCGCGCCAGGATGTCCTCGAATGCCTCCAAGGGCACGTTTCGGGTGGCGCCGATGGCCTTTTGGTCCAACACGTTGCCGCTGATCCATCGCTTGGTGGCTTTGCGGACCTTGCCCGCGGCCTGAAGCACTTCCTGCTCGCTGGCGAACGCGCTCGTGAGCTGCTGGTACAGGGCCAAGGCGAAGGTCCACTCGTCCTTGGCCTCTTTGATCGAGGCGGCGTTTTTCCAGTATTGGTGTTTCAGCAAGTACATCAGGTAACGGCGATCGTCATCCTGCGTCGCCAGGATCTCCATCGCCAGGGCGGGATTCGTGTAGACGCCGATGACGCCTTTCGGAACCGGCGCATCGTAGTCGGGCACGCGCGACCCGCCGGGGCCGAGCTTCTCCGGCTGGCCCAGGTCCGGCCGCCGCACCAGGTTGCCGGTTTCCGTCTTGGGTGAGACGCGAACCAGTTCCGCCGCCGCGTGGGCGGCGGCCTTGCCCAGCGCCTTTTCCATGCCCGAGTACATGAGGTTCGCGTCGCTGAATGAATTGTCGCCGGCCCGGTAATAGACAAAAATGCCGTAGGTTTCCGCGTGGTTGTAGCCGGCCGGGACCATGTTCTTAGCGGCGAACTCCGCCCAATCGCGCTCCATCACGTAAGCCTGGTACTCCTTGCCGCTGAGATTCATCGCCTTGCGAAAGTTGGGGCTCAAGATCCCGATGCTGGCGTCCCACACGGTGACGATCCTGTGGTCCACGTCGCGCGCGGTCCCCAGCGCGTCCCGCGTCGCATTGACCCAGTCGTAGAACTCGGGTTGAGCCAATTTCGGGATGCCGTCGTCTCCGTGCCCCGTCACGAACTCCATCAACCTGCTCGGCAGGTCCTCCTGCTGGCCCGTCAAGCGGTGCGGATTGGGAGCCCAAACCCGCGCGACCACATTGATCTGGAGATACAGCAGGTCCTTCAAAAACAATGCTTGCGCGAAATCCTCCCGGGCATTGTCGCAATCCTTGCTGGTGGGATCGATGGCATACATTTCCCAGAATCGCCGGCGCAACTCGGGGAGGTCATCCAGAGTCGGGGGCCGCTTGTCCTCCCCGGCGGCAAACAGCTTGGCAAACCGCGCTTCGGGATGATTCTTCAGCACGTCGCAATCGATCGGGCCGGACATGAAGTCCTTGTTGTCGTTCGCGGCCACCCCGGACGTGACCAGGAGCAGGGCCGCCAACGCGCCCACTGCCAAATTCCGTGCGGCGTTCATCGTCTTTCCCTTCGGTGAAATGACTGCCCGAAGGAAGACAGCTTATCAATCGTTGCGGTTTGTTACCATTTTGAAATAGCAACTATGCGGAACGGCCTTGGGGCGTGATCGTTCTCACGGACGAATGAACCGGAACGTTTCTAAGTTTTCGCACCCCTTGCGAAATCCAGAAACGTCCCGCTGATCGCTCGCGTCCCGCTGATCGCTCGTTCCGTTCGGCCGTCTGGGTGGCCGCGGGCGGTTGCCCGCCCGCGGCTCCCGCAGTCCCGTACGTGCGCGCATTAGCGCATACGGTTCCTCATTCATGGATTCGCTGCACGACGGTAAGTCGAATGGATCGCAACCGCCGCCGGCAGAGGGTATCTGTCCAGCAGTTGGTTGAAGCGGGGTCTGCTGTTGCTCGGCCAGCGGCTCGTGCCGGTGGCCGCGACACCATTGCTCGATGGCGCGGACCGCCCGGCTCAGCCGGCCGTTCGAGGTCTTGCGCTTCACCACCCAGTTCCCACGCAGTGAGCGGGCCCAGTAATGGGTAAACCCCAGCAGGTCGAAGCTCTCGGGCTTGCCGCTTCCGGTCGGCCCGATCGAGCCGTTCCTGTCCTGGGGCTTGTTGAACCGCACCAGCCGCGTCTTCTCGGGGTGGATCTTCAGGCCGCGTACCGCTCGAATCGCTTCGGCAGCACGTCCTTCACGCGATGCGCATCTCTCTGGTCCGTGAAGCCGATGACGAAGTCGTCGGCGCGTAGCGGATCAAATACGCCCTCCCGGCCAGTCGCGGCTGAACTTCCTGCTCAAACCACATGTCCAGCACATAGTGCAGGTACACGTTTGCGAGCAGGGGTGAGATGACCCCACCTTGCGGGCTTCCTTCCTCCGGGTAACTGATTTGCCCGGATTCCATCACGCCCGCGTTCAGCCACTTGCCGATCAGGCGAAGCAGAACTCCGTCACGCACTCGATGCTGCACGAACTGCCGCAGGTGGCCGTGATCCAGCGTGTCGAAGAACTTGCTGATGTCCACTTCCAGCACCCACCCGCCGTCGGCGTTCATCGTTTCCCGCCACAGTCTCTCCAACGCGTCGTGCGCGCCGCGACCGGGCCGGAAGCCGTACGAGCCATCGACAAAGTCCTGCTCGTAGATCGGTTCCAGCAGCGACCGGAGGTTGGCCTCCAGGTTCTGGCCGTACTCGTGCCAGGTCTGTCCGTCCACGCCCGTCGCACCGGTTTTACGGGTGCGGTGGTACGCTTCGGTGAGCCATTGCAAGTCCATCAGGTACGCCAGGGACGTGAAGCCCATCCCCCGTGCCGGAACTAACGGACAGCGTCGCTATCCGTTCCTGTCTCGTGGATACGATGTCCGGATTCCGATGCATCCGTCGTGGTTCCCAAAAACGGTCCCATGTTCAGGCGTCCCGCTTCCCTCGGCGGCGTGGCGGTCGAGGGCTGCTCTCCCTGCGTCTTCGGTACCATCAGGACGCTAAGACTTCCCGCCATTTCTCCCGCCGCGCTTCGTTTTCCTTCGCTT
Source organism: Tepidisphaeraceae bacterium (assembly GCA_036495445.1). GTDB lineage: Bacteria > Planctomycetota > Phycisphaerae > Tepidisphaerales > Tepidisphaeraceae > DASXMX01. Next base: position 1,354 of record DASXMX010000307.1, on the reverse strand, counting down.
GGCGCTACCACGGTCGCGTCAGGCGTTCGCTCCCGCGCGACAGGTGACGCGCCGTCGCGGGGCCGGGGTGTTGCTTGCGGGCGGCCACCCTTGCGCCGCCGATGGGTCCGTGGGAATGGCTGGATCTCCAAGTTCCCGCAGAAACCCTTGCCGCCGCGCGCGTGCTCCTTCGACCCCGGAAGAACCGGCCGGAACTCGCCCTATCGCTCCGTCCGGCGCGGCCACGGGTACGGGAACGGCCGTGGCTTCTTCGACTGGACATTCGAGGCTCAATCGCACGGCCCGACGACCCGCTGTCTACGCTTCGCACCGGCGCGTTGCCGCCCGGCACGCAAGACTCGCTTCCGGCTGCGTGGCTGTGCTCTGCCGGGCGGGGCTTGCACCCGCTGGGTCTCACAAGGAAAGGTTTCAGCTATGTGTCAGCTTCACATATCATTCTCCTTTCGCGAGCTTGCTTGGCGCAATCCCGGTTAATTCGGCCGTCCCGGTTAATTCGGCCGGTGATAGAACTCGGAGTCATAAACCCATTCTCTCCAACGGCCCGCGTTTGGCCTTGAAAGCACGGCAACGCGAATTAACGGCTTATGACCCCTCCCCTTTCCTTCTCTCCAAACTATAGAGACTATGTTGGGGCCACAGATACACGAGGTGTTCTTGCCGTCCTCTATAGAAGACGGAGCATGTGGCTAGAGTTTGTGACCATAGGGCATTCGATTATGGCGCAGCCCCTCCGCACCTAAATGACAGTGGCAATCGAGGCCCACGACCTCTACGTACACGCGAGAAAGGGAGATATACTGCAAGAACAGGATATATCTAATAAGCGAAATGGAACGGCGTCTATGCCATTAGCACTATGCCGCCCGCAACGCGCGGGTGCGGCAGCAACGTTATTGGATTACCATAATTTTGCATGTCAACGTTCCACCTGCATCGCTGGTAGTTAACGGGAGGTTCATCTTTAGTGACGCAGCATAGGAGTGCATCTATGATTTGTAGACGTACGGCAAACCATCGCCGAGGCTTTACGCTCGTTGAACTGCTGGTCGTGATCGGCATCATTGCCCTGCTGATCTCCATCCTGATGCCGGCCCTCAGCAGGGCGCGGGCGCAGGCGCAGCAGACGCAATGCCTCTCCAACGAGCGGCAGGTGGGCATGGGGATGATTGCGTTCGCGATCGACCACCTTCAGCACGTGCCGCTGGCCGGCAGCCTCAACCCGGCAGGCGGCGGCTCAGGAACGCCACAGTCGTTGAACGACCCGAGTCAGCGATACTGGAGCTACGTCATGGACGGCGGCGTCCCGCACGTGATGCCGCTGGAGGCAGCCCTGGCGCCCTACCTGGGCATGTCG
>DASXMX010000306.1:0-8940 GCA_036495445.1 Tepidisphaeraceae bacterium | reverse complement strand
CTGCCCCGGCTTGTTAGGCGCTACGTGCAGGGAACACGCGGCGCGTTCGAGAGTCGACGGAACCGGTTTCGCCCGATCGTTCGCGCCGCGTGTTCCCTGCACGTAGCGCCTCACAAGCCGGGGCAGAGCGGCGCCGGCAACGCCGCGGGTTCCCGATGCCGCGGCCGCCGCGCCGCCCCGGGTCGTGGATGCGCGATCGCCTCCCGGACCGGCGCCGCCTAGTGGGCCAACCCTTCCCCAATCAGTTCGTCCCAGTCGGGACCGACCTTGGCCTGGTCGCAGGAAACGTGCGCTGGCGTAGAGGTCGGCGCTTCGGGGCTCACACGGGGCGGGCGATGGAACAGGTGTTCGTACAACGTCGCGGCGCCGAGGCGACTGTCAAATCGACGGACGATCGTCTCGCGCCCGGCCTGTCCGATGCATTGGCGCCGCTCCGGGTCGGCGATCAGGGCGCGGAGCGCGTCGGCAAGGGCCGCCGGGTCCTTCGGCGGGACCAGCACGCCGTCGATCCCGTCGGTGATGATCTCCGCCACCCCGCCGGCGGCGGTGCCGAGCGTCGGCACGGCCATCGCCATCGCTTCCATGTACGCGACGCCCAGCGGCTCGGCATCACTGGCGAGCACGAACACGTCCGTTTCCGACAATTCCCGGATGACCGCGTCTTCGGGCAGCGGCCCGAGGAACTGCACCCGCTCGCCGAGCCGCAACTCGGCCGTCAGGGCTTCCAGCCGCTCGCGTTCCGCGCCATTGCCGGCGATGCGAAGGGTGACGTCCATCCCGGCGTCCACCAACTGCTTGGTCGCCCGCAGCAGGTAGGTGTGCCCTTTGGCCCAGTGCAGACGGGCGACGGTCAGCAGGCGGAGCGGGCCGGCCGCCGGGGCCGCGCGTTCCGCTGCGGGGGCCCACTTGCGCGTGTCCACGCCGATGCGGCCGAGCATTACCTGGTCGGGTCCGAGGTGCGGGCATTCGCGCTTCACGTCGTCGAGCAGCCATTGGGTGATCGCGATGGTGAACTGGGCATCGGCGAACTTCTGGGCCATCGCGCCACCCCAGATCGGCAGTTGCGCGTTAAGCGTCATCGAGAACGGGATGCCGATGAGCCGGCGGGCCATCATGCAGAGGATGGCGCCGTTCGCGCAGGTGTGCGCGTGCAATCGCTCCAGACCGCGTCGCGCGGCTTCGCGCGCGAGGACGCATGCCGGGACGAGCAGGGGCAGGACGGTGCGGACCGCAGGCCGCTCGTCGACCGGGAGCGTCAGCCCCAGGCGGATGCACCGGAGCAGCCCCATTGGGTGGCTGACCACCGCCCACAGCAGCGCCGTCGCCGCGGGCACGAGCCGCGGCGGCCAGACGAAGATTGTCTCCCGCTCGGCTTCGGCGACGAACGCGTGCGCCGCCCGCATCGCCGGGTCGGGGCGCCGCGTCGAGAAGATCGTCACCGCCACGCCCCACTCGCGCAGGTGACAGAGTTCCCGCCAGATCCAGGTGTGGGTCTGCCCGGGGAATTCGGGGATGACGTAGCCGATCCTGTCCACGCGCGCCGCTCTCCCGTGTACGTCTGCCGGTGATCGGGCTGGGTTTCCGCCCGCACGGCTGATCGGTCGCGCCGGCGGGCTCAAAGCACGAAGCTACAGAATTCTCCGCGCGGCTGCCAAGACAATTGTTCGATAAAAGGAAACTTCCTATCGATGCCCCCGGTTCGGCCCGCCGCGCGGGCAGCGGAAGCGGATTTGCAAGGTTAGTGAAACGCACGCTCGACGTAGAAGGGGCCGATCGCATTCAAGCCCGCCAGGAAGATGCGGACGGTCGCCAGGTTGAAGGCGAAGGTGAGCAGAACCATCGGCACCGCGCGCCAGCCCCGCGGCCGCAGGCGCATCGTCGCGACGACGGCCAACGCCTGGATCAGGAAGAACAGCATCTGCGATCCCAGTATCCGCCCGAGGGTCAAATCGAAGACGTACTCGTGGATGATCCCGGAGACGACGAACACGATCAGCATGGCGGTGATCGGATGCGCGCGCCCCCCGGCGAGCTTGAAGACGTATTCATGGAAGAACTGGTTGACCGGCCGGTTGTACATCCGCCAGAACTCGGCGGGCGTGCGCGCCAGGAAGAACGCCCCGGCGAAGTTCGTCGCCGGGATTCCGGCCAGCCGCGCCGCGGCGGCCAGGCCGTTGGGGAAGAATTGGATCATCAGGAACAGGCTGATCGCCTTGGCACAATGCTCGGTGATGAACAGGTGGCGGCGCCAGTCGATGCAAAAGACGCCGATCAACAGAGCCACCGCGGCCATTCCCAGCAGTGAACACACGACCGCTTGAATGACGTCGGCCCTGCGCGTTGGAGTTGGCTCGCTTAAGACCCGCCGCAGCGCGAGGGCGAACGGGTTGGGCAGCGACTCGATGAACCGCCGGGGACCGGGCCGATACCCGGCCCGGGCGTTCCAGTAATGGTCGTACAGCGACACCCCCACCGTGACCGCGACGAGCATCGCCGCGAATCGCAACGGCCGCGCCCCCGGCGGCACGAGCAGCGGGGAGAGAAACACCGCCGCCATGGCGACGCACAGCGCCGCCGCCCGCGCCCGGCGGGCCAGCCAGAGCGCGGGGTAGAAGGCAAGCCCCGACGTGAACGAGGTTCCGACCGCGGCAGCGAAGGCCAGGTATTTCAATCCCATCCGCATTACGATGACGGAGCGGAGACGCGGCGATTTCATCATCGGACGGCAACTGAATCTCGTTTGTTCGCTTGGGTTGAATGGGCGTGATGGCGTTTGTGTAGCCGGCACGCATGCGTGCCGGCTAAACGGACGGAGCAGTGGGCGCGGCGTGCGGCCTGCGGTTTGCACGACCGGTCAGGCGATGGACGCGCAGACGACGCAAACGATCCCGATGATTTCGGGCCTGCGGGCCGATCTGGTTCCGAGCAACCGATGGGCGAAGCGCCGGTGGTTTTACGCGAATCCGATCTGGTACTACCACCGCCCCAGCGCCGCGCACGAGCTCCGCCTCAGCGGGCGGTTTTATCAACTGGTCGATCCCGACCTGCGCGACGTCTGCCGGATCCTGAACGACGCGGGCGTCCATACAACGCCCTCCTGCCAAGGGCACGATTACCCGAGGCAGCGGTTCGAGCAGATCTGGCAGGAACTGCAACGCGAGGCGCCCGCGATCCGCGGCGAGGGCCTGATCGTCCGCGATTGCGAGAACGAGCGGCCGTATCTCTTCCGCCGGGCGGACTGGGAAGTCCCCTGGCCGTCGTTCGACGCCCTCTTCTCCGAGGCCGCGGCGCGGCAGTGTGAGGGGTATCTGGGCATCGTGGTCCCGCCGTCGCAAGAACGCATCGAAACAAAGCTCCGTCACGAGCCCTACCGCACGCGGTGGTCCGCCCTCGAGGTCGACAATGAAGCGGGCTCGGACTTGGGCGGCACCCTGTTCGGCATCCACGTCAAAGCCCCGAACGAGGCGGAGCGCGCCCACGAGTGGCAGCAGCTTACCCGGTACATCGAGGACATCCTGGACGCCTGTGTCGTCGGCGAGAACGAAGCACACCGCAGGTGCGGCTCATAGGCCCAATGGATTAACGGGCATCCGCCGCTGCTCGTAATCGTCCAGGCTGTCGAACAGGAGGTATTCGACCACCTCATCCCACGCGACCGCCGCCGCCACGTTCGCCAACCACTCGAACGTTTTCGGATAGCGACCCAACAGGAACAGCCGGCCGCCCTGCATCTCGAACCGGACATTTTCGAGAACCGCCGGCTGGCGACTTGTGGACGTGTAGACCAGGAGCAGCTTGCCGCTGAAGTTGGGGACGGGTTCCGTCATGTCCATCATGGTAGCACGACGAAGCCAAGCCGATCATCCGGCGTGCGGTAACGCGGTCTCAACGGGCGACACTACTTCCCGTCCGCTTTGCCGATCACCCGGATCTTGACGTTTCGGAAGGCGACTTCGGCCCCGTGGTCCTGGAGGCAGATGTAGCCGGATTTGGCCCGGGCGAACTTGGGCCAGGCGGTGAATTTGCTGTGGGCGACGCGCTGGTTCCAGTCGTCGCTCCAGAGGTCGTACTCGACGTATTTGACGCCGTTCATCCAGTGGGTGACGTGGGGGCCGTCGACGAGGAGGCGGGTGGTGTTCCACTGGCCGGCGGGGTGGGTGGCGTCGAGCGGCTGGCCGGTCTTGGGGTCGATCGGCGGGCGATACAGGCCGTAGCACCAGCCGGCCTTTTGCGGATCTTCGCCGCCGACGTTGTCGAGGATCTGGCACTCCGGGCCGCTCATGCCCGGCTCGGGGTAGTCCTCGGTAATGTGGTACATGATCCCGCTGTTCCCGCCGGGGGCGATCCGCCAGTCGGCGGTGAGTTCGAAGCTGGCGTACTTTTCGAGCGTGATCAAATCGCCGCAGTTGCGGACGCGGTCGAGGGCGCCGTCGATCACCTGCCAACCGTCGGGGACCTTGTCCTGCCGATAGCCGCGCCAGCCGGCGGTGGTCTTGCCGTCGAACAGCAGCTTCCACCCCGCCGCCTGCTCGGCGGGCGTGAGCGTGTTGGGCGGCGCGGGGGCCGCGGCGGTCGTCGGGGCGGCCGTGATGACCGCCGGGTGATCGTTGCGAGTCTGAGTCACGAACGTCGCGACAATCGCGCCAACCAGAACGAATCCCAGCAACGCCAGCACCCACGCTCTCATGGCACCTCCCGAAGTCATCCGATGTGGACCGGTGGGGCGAATGGTAACAGCATTCCGTTCGTCTGACAGTTCATCCGCGGCGTCGCGTGGAATCGAGGCAGTCACGGATGCGGTGGCGATCACCGAGGCGTTAACGGGAGAGGGCTACTTGTGGCACAGCCGCCCTCGGCTGTGCCACAGTTCACTCTCATTGATTCGCGCCTCAGTCCGGTATGATGCCGGGCATGAACAACCTTGAACAGCGGGTGGCAGAATTGGAACGGGGGATGCGGCGATGGCGGCTCGCGGCCGGGATGCTGGCGGCGGGCCTGGCGGGCGCGTACCTGCTGGCGGCCGGGCCCGCGGGGCAGTCGCAGCCGGCGCCAGGGCATTCGCCCATCGGCGCGCAGCCGCCGCGAACGTCGGTTACGCCGACGCCTCCTGCGCCCGAGACGGCTCCGACGCCGGAGGCGCCGGCGGTGTTACGGGCGAAGAGCGTCGAGCTGGTGAATGGCGCAGGGCACGTCGTCGCCCGGCTCGACGCGAACGACTGGGGCGGGCGGATTCAGTTCTTCGATGCCAACGGGAAGGTCGTCGCCCAGGGCGGCTCGGACGCGGACGGGGGCAGCGGGTTCGGCGCGTTTGACGACGCGGACAATCCCGCCGAGGACGCGCAGATTTACGTGCACAAGGGTCAGGCGGACGTGCTGGCGGAGGACAAGCACGGCCGGGCGCAGCTCAGCACTGGCACCCCGGTCGGCGAGGCGGGCGATGTCCCGCGCGGCGCGAGCGTCTTCGAACACGGCCGGGCGATCTGGCAAACCCCGGTCCCGCGGCGACGATGACTTGATTGATTGGGATTACCGACCGCTACGCGAAGGGGCTCGGAACTGGGCTCCAATTTACAGGCGCGCGCCCACGGATCGCGCATTCGCCTTCTTTCTCATCCGCGCCAGCCGCGGTTCTCTTTTCTTTTCTTCGCGCCTTCGCGTCTTCGCGGTAAATCGGTATTCAATTCTTTTTCTTCGACGGCTTGGCAGCGGATTTGGAGTCGGCTTTCGGGGCGGACTCCGTTTTGGCGGCGGGCTTGGAATCCGCGATCGCCCCGTTGCCTTCTGACGATGAGGACGGAGACTTGGACTCGGACGAGCCGCCGCCGGAGTCGGCTTTGGCTTTTTCCTTGTAGCCTTCGGAGCGGTAGTCGGTGATGTAGAAGCCGCTGCCCTTAAAGATCAGGCCGGCACCGGTACCGATCAGCCGGCGGGCCTTGTTCTTCTTGCACTTGGGGCATTGCTTGATCGGCTCGGCGGTCATCGACTGGAACCGCTCAAACTTGTGCCCGCATGCGTCGCAATGGTATTCGTAGGTCGGCATATCCGTAGGGGCACACGGCGGTATGCCCTCCGTTAAACTACGTCGCAACTTCGAGGTCGGGCACACGCGGTGTGCCGCGACAGGAATGGGCACGCGGCCGTGTGCCCCTACACGCTCTTACTCACCGCCACCTGGGCCGGACGGAGCGTTCGGCCGTGGAGGGCGTAGCCCTTTTGGAGCAGTTGGACCACCGTCGGGACCGGGTAGACCGAGTCCTGCTGCATGATCGCCTGATGCAGGTTGGGATCGAACGGCGTGCCGGGCTGAGGCGCGATCTCCTGGACCTGCTGCTGGCCCAGGACGTTCATCCACTGATCGTGTACGATCTGCATCCCCTTCAGGATCGAAGCCGCGTCGGCCTTGGACGGGTCGACCGCCAGGGCCCGTTCGAAATTATCGATCACTGGCAGCAGGCTCTTGATCAGCGAACTGTTGGCGTACTGCACCCGCTGGTCCATCTCCTGCTCTAGCCGCTTCTGCGTGTTGCGGAAGTCGGCGGTGGTTCGGGTGAGACGGTCGTACAACGAATCGCGCTCGGCCCGGAGCTTCTGCAATTCGTCTTCGTTGTTCCCGGTACCGTCCTGGCGGGCGGCATCGGGCGCGGCGGTGCCTTGGGCGGCGTCGGGTTGGCGGCCCTGCTGGCCCTGCGGCGATTGCTGCGGGTTGGGGTTGTTGTCGTCAATGGGTATGCGAGGCATCGCTCAATCTCACTTCAATCGGGTCTTACTTGGGTTGGATAGGTCCGCATCCATCCCTGTGCAAACCGCGAACCACGAAACCGCGGCGTCATTCCTCGCCGGCGAAGACCTTTTTCAGCTTGTCAACAAAGGACTTGCGCTGGGGGAGGATCTTCTCGTCCTCGCTGGCGGCAAATTCCTTGAGAAGTTGTTTCTGCCGATCTGACAGTTTCCGCGGGATCTCGATCAGGATCTGGACGATCTCATCGCCGGTCCGGCTGGTGCGCAAGTCGGGCAGGCCCCTGCCCTTGAGCTTGAATACCTCGCCATGCTGGGTGCCGGCCGGAACTTCGAGTTCTTCGGTCCCCTTCAGCGTCGGCACCTCAATGCGCGAGCCGAGGGCGGCCTGGGTAAACGAGATCGGGATCTGGCAGACGATGTCGTTGTGATGGCGGCTGAAGATCGGGTGGGGCTTGACCGCGATGTAGCAGTGCAGGTCGCCCGGCGGGGCGCCGTTCTCGCCCGCCTCGCCTTCGCCGGCGATGCGGACGGCCTGGCCCTCGTGAACGCCGGCGGGGATCTTCACGGTGACGGTCCGCTGGCGGATCTGCCGGCCCGAGCCTTTGCAGGTCGGGCAGTGGTCGCGGACGACGGTGCCCCGGCCGCGGCAGTTGGGGCAGGTGGTGACCATGCGGAACATCCCCCCGAACCCCTGCTGGGCGATGCGCCCCTGCCCGCCGCACTGCACGCAGACGACCGGCGGGCTGCCGGGCTTGGCCCCGCTCCCCCTGCAGGTCTCGCAAACGTCCTGCTTCTCGAATTCCAGCGTCTTTTCGGTCCCATTGGCGACTTCCTGAAGCGAGAGCTCGACCTGGGTTTCGAGGTCGAAGCCGCGCTGCTGGCGCCGCCCCCCGCCGCCCCCGCCGCCACGGACGCGGCCGCCGAACGCGCCGCCGAAGATGTCGTCGAACATCGAGAAGATGTCGCCGACGTCCATGTGCGAGAAGTCGTGCCCGCCAGCCACGCCGGCGTGGCCGTACTGGTCGTAGCGGCGGCGCTTCTCGGGGTCGGAGAGCACCTCGTACGCCTCGGCGCACTCCTTGAACATCACCTCCGCCTCGGCCTTGTTCTCGTGGTTGCGGTCCGGGTGGTATTTCATCGCCAGCCGGCGATAAGAACGCTTGACCTCCTCTTCCGTACACGTGCGGGTGAGGCCGAGGACTTCGTAGTAATCTCGTTTGGTCGTTGCCACGTTCATCCTACTGTCGGTATCCGTGAGGGTTCGGTTCCAAATGCGAGTCAACCTGCGGATACTTCCGTGTGCAGTCCGATCGAGCCCCGTTGTGCCGGATTAACGGCGAACTCCACTCTTACCACGTGCTGCTCGCGTATCGCAAAAGCATCAGCAGAGTGCTCGGCAGCGCCTTGGATAAGGCCCCACCCTCCCGAACTGGCGGGCGGCGAGGCCTTCAGTCCGCGAAGCGTGTACGAAGAACCGTCCGCGAGGAAGAAACGAACATGCACGTCTTCGGGACTGACGGCGCGCGATCGTGTGAAGCTCTCAAAGTGACTCAGTACATCATGCAAATAGGTGGCCGCTGTGCTCATGCGACCTTCTCCCGAGCGGCTTCCTTGATGCCCTCGTCGGTGATTCGATAAAGCGACTTCGGCTCGCCGAAATACGAAATGATGCCGCCGGCCTTCGAGAGCAATCCTGCCTGGCGCAGTTCGTCATACGCGGCGTCCAGCCGGCGAAGGTCGGTGTCGCGATAGAACGAACCCAGGAGGTCGATGCCGTAGAACGGCCGCGCCGGTTCGTTGGCATGAGCCTGCAGCACCATGCGGGCGGTGTCGGACAGTTCCATAAGCTTCACCTCAAGCGCAATGATATGCGATTCACATTGCATCCGTCTCATCGCAACGACGCGCGAAGGCACGGAGATCTCATTCATCTTCGTGCCTTCGCGCCTGGACGGTTGAGTTTTTATCGGACGCGGCGTGATTAAGCCACCGCGCCGGCCACCGGGGTGGCTTCCTTCTCGCCCTTCTTCTCCTTCAGTTCGGTGATCATGACGTCGGTTGTCAGGGCAAGGCCGGCGACGCTGGCGGCGTTCTGCAGGGCGGTGTTGGCGACCTTGGTCGTGTCGATGATGCCGAGCTTGAACATGTCGCCGAACTCGCCCGAGGCGGCATTGTAGCCCCAGGCGGCGTTCTTGCTGGACA